>JBCCHI010000033.1:0-32820 GCA_039028815.1 Pseudomonadota bacterium | reverse complement strand
CGCTCATGCTAAGCGGAGTCAATGTCACGATTCTGTCATGACCGCACAGCCCGGGGACACCACCATGCCAGTAACCCAAGAGCCAAAACTTATTGCCGGCAATGCGAACATGGCGCTGGCCCATGGAATCGCGAGGCGCATGACCATGCATCGCGGCGTCAATCTGGGTTTGGTGGAGGCGCGCGTCGAGCGGTTCAACGACGGTGAGATTTTCGTGGAGGTGTTCGAGAATGTCCGTGGCGAGGACATGTTCATAATCCAGCCGACCTCGAACCCGGCCAATGACAACCTGATGGAGTTGCTGATTATGGCAGATGCGCTGCGCCGCTCTTCGGCACGCCGCATCACAGCCGTCATTCCCTATTTCGGCTATGCCCGGCAGGACCGGCGCACCAAGGCCCGCACCCCGATCTCGGCAAAGCTGGTTGCGAACATGATCGTCGAGGCGGGGATAGAACGGGTGCTCACGATGGATCTGCACGCCGCGCAGATTCAGGGCTTTTTCGATATCCCGGTGGACAACCTGTATGCGTCTCCGGTTTTTGCGCTGGATATCATGACCCAGTTCGGCGACGCGACCGGCGAAGTGATGATCGTCTCGCCCGATGTCGGCGGCGTGGCACGCGCCAGGGAACTGGCAAAGCGGATCAGTGCCCCCCTTTCGATCGTCGACAAGCGGCGCGAGAAGGCCGGGGAAGTGGCCGAGATGACAATCATCGGCAACGTGAAAGACAAGATCTGCGTGATCGTGGACGACATGTGCGACACGGCCGGCACGATGTGCAAGGCGGCGCAAATCCTGATAGATAACGGCGCTCGGGAAGTGCACGCCTATTGCACGCACGGTGTGATGTCCGGACCGGCTGTCGAGCGGGTCACGGGATCTGTTCTGAAAAGCCTTGTGATCACGGATACGATTCAGGCGACGGATGAGGTGCTTGCCACGCCGAATGTTCGCATCATTCCGACGGCGCCGGTTTTCGCACAGGCCATTCTGAACATCTGGAACGGAACCAGCGTGTCCTCGCTGTTTGAGACGCCGACGCTTGAACCCATCTACGAAGGGCAATTCGGAACCTGAGTGCCCGTCTGCGGCAGGTTTCTGTTACAGGTGACGCAGACGCATGTTGTCCTGGGGGCGGAACATGCCACGGCGGACAGCACGTGATCGCAATGGGGCCCCCCATGTCGTCAAAACCGTTCATCCCTTGGATCAGGATCGCGTATCTTGGGGCCCTGAGTGTTTTACCTGCTTTGATCGTTGTGCCATTGGGGGTCGAACAGCCGACAGGGCTGATCGGCTTTACAGCGGGATTTCTGGCGTGCCTGTACGCGGGGTGGCGTTGGGCGCTGATCGCCATTGCAACAGCCGTCGCGGCACACCTGCTCAGCACAGCCGCCATGCACGCAGACATTCCGGGCGGTCTGTATGGGGTCGGATCCGTCCTGGCGCTTGCAACCATTCTGGCCACGCCCAAAGGGGGGCTCTCAGCCCTGGCTTTTGCGGCCTTCGGATGGGTGTTTCTGGTGTTTTCAACCACGTCGGACCAGGACCGGCATATCCTGACCCTTCTTGCCTTCGCCGCGTCCGGGGGATGGGGCGTCGTGGCGGCCAGATGGCTCAGCGTCGGCGGAATGATGGCGCCCGGCGTACGTGACAGACGCATGCCGTCCCTTTGGCTTGCGGTGGTCACCTCCCTGGGGTTTCTCGCCACACTCTACCTTGCTGAGTCTCTGACACTTTCGCGCCCGTACTGGGTGCCCTTTGTGTACCTGAGCATCATTGCCACGACGGGCCTGACACAGGCGCGCGCGATCCTGAGGCGGATGATCGGGGCAAGTCTGGGAGCGCTCCTTGTGTTCGGCCTCGCCGGGCTGAACCTGCCGTTCGAGGTGGAAATAGCACTGGCCATGACAGGCTTTGCGATGTCACTGAGGATCACCATCGCCTACCCGGTCATCAGTCGCGCGCTGTTGACGGCATCCATCGTTCTCATGCTCTTTGCGTCCGAACCGGGCGCGTTGGGATCGCGCCTGCTGGCCGAATTCGCCGCCACCGGAATGTTGCTCGTCATCGCCGGGGGGATCAGCCTTGTGGCGCACCGCGTCCAGAGCGCGCCGCAGGCCCGGGACCCCTGACCGCTCTGGCGCAAACGCGGCGCTCTTGCGCAAAAGACGCGCGCTGTCGCACCCGCGTCGCACGACAGATGCGCAGGCATCAGACCTCAAGCCTCACGCGGCTCAAACGCTTCAGTAAAGCTGCCAATCATCGTCATGGGCGACCGGGCCAATGGCCATCCAGCGGATGCGCGCGCGTGCAACCCGCGTGTCGCCCCATGTGCGGAACACCGCGTCAAAGCCCGTCTTCGTGATCGCCTCTGCCGCAACATCGGCTCTGGCGTTCGTGGCACTGTCCATGTCCCACATGGACAGGCTGACATGCACGGATGGAGCGACGCGAAACTCCGTTTCAAAGAGGATGTGTGTGCGGCGCAAACGCGGGCCACGTCCGGTCCACATGTCGCCGCCATCCTCGTAATCGGAAAAGAGCGTTTCCTCTCCCTGATCGATACCTATTGCCTGATTCACCAAAAACCGCATCACCGCACCATACAGACCGCTCTTCTGCCACTAAAGCCTTTCGCCTTTACCCTGAGACATCAGCTGAGGGTGAAAGGCGCGCAACATATGAGCATTGCACTGCGTTACGCGACACTCTGCGAGTCAGGTTTGTCGCGAAACGCTTTAGCTCCGATTAAGGGCAAAATTGAGGAACAGAAAGGAAAAGGGCCGCTACGGGCCCTTGAAGACACATCGAAAAGACGCAATGTCAGCCGCTGCCAAGTCCGATCTCGTCACCGACCGCCACCATGTCTTCCAGTAGCTTGGCCGCATCATCCACCGGACCGGGTTCATTCACATAGACCTCTTTGGCCTTGTCCAGTTTGGCCTTGGCATGCGCCAGAAGTTCCTTGAATGACTCTTGCGAAAGTTCGTCACGTGGCACAGCCCGCTCTGCAAGAACGGATACCGAGGAGCCACCAATCTCGGCGAAGCCTCCGGTCACGACATACTCCGCGTCCCCCTCAGGGGAACTGACGCGCACCAATCCAGGTCGCAGTGTCGTGATCACCGGCGCATGGTCAGGCAAAGCCGTCATGTCACCTTCCGCTCCCGGGATCTGGACCTGCGTCGCCTGAACCGAAGACAGAATGCGCTCTGGGCTTACAAGATCGAACTGAAGTGTGTCGGCCATGCGTGTTCTCCTACCGGGACGCGGACGGCAGCGGCGCCGTCCCCGGTCCCGTCATGTCTTGCCTCAGGCGGCTTCCGCGGCCAGACGTTCGGCCTTGGCTTTGACTTCCTCAATGCCGCCGACCATGTAAAATGCCGCCTCGGGCAGATGGTCGTACTCGCCAGCCACCACGGCCTTGAAGGACGCAATCGTATCGTCAAGCGGCACCTGCACGCCATCCGAGCCGGTGAACACCTTGGCCACATCGAACGGTTGACTGAGGAACCGCTGGATCTTGCGCGCCCGCGCCACGGTCAGCTTGTCTTCTTCGCTCAGTTCGTCCATCCCGAGAATGGCAATGATATCCTGAAGCGATTTGTACCGCTGCAAGATCCCCTGAACATCGCGCGCCACCTGATAGTGTTCTTCGCCCACAATCGCGGGGTCCATCAGACGCGACGTTGAATCGAGAGGGTCCACAGCCGGATAGATGCCCAGTTCTGAAATCGCACGGCTGAGAACCGTTGTCGCATCAAGGTGGGCAAAGGTTGTTGCCGGGGCGGGGTCTGTCAGGTCGTCCGCGGGCACGTAAACTGCCTGAATCGACGTGATCGACCCCTGCTTTGTAGATGTGATGCGTTCCTGCATCGCGCCCATATCCGTAGCGAGCGTCGGCTGGTAGCCCACGGCCGAAGGAATGCGTCCCAGAAGCGCGGACACCTCAGACCCTGCCTGAGTGAAACGGAAAATGTTGTCGACAAAGAACAAAACGTCGGTTCCCGACTGATCGCGGAACTGTTCGGCCAGCGTCAGGCCGGTCAGCGCCACACGGGCCCGCGCACCGGGCGGTTCGTTCATCTGGCCGTAGACCAGTGCCACCTGGCTTTCTTCCAGGTTGTCCGGTTTGATCACCTGAGACTCGATCATCTCGTGATACAGGTCATTGCCCTCACGCGTGCGTTCGCCCACTCCGGCGAAAACAGAAAAGCCGGAATGCACCTTGGCGATGTTGTTGATCAGTTCCATGATCAGAACGGTCTTGCCCACGCCAGCCCCGCCGAAGAGGCCGATCTTTCCGCCCTTCGCGTAGGGGGCCAGAAGATCCACCACCTTGATCCCGGTCACAAGCACCTCGGATTCGGTCGCCTGCTCTTCGAAAGTGGGAGCGTCCTGATGGATGGCGCGCCTTTCCGTCGCCTTGATGGGCGCGCCTTCGTCAACAGGCTCTCCCACCACGTTCAGGATGCGGCCCAGCGTTGCATTGCCCACGGGAACTGTGATCGGGCCATCCATGTCGGTCACATCCTGTCCGCGAACAAGACCTTCCGTGGCGTCCATCGCGATGGTGCGCACGGTGTTCTCACCAAGGTGCTGCGCAACCTCGAGAACCAGGCGCTTGCCATTGTTTTCGCATTCCAGAGCGTTCAGAATCTCCGGCAGGTGATCGCTGAACTGAACGTCCACGACGGCGCCGATCACCTGAGTGATTTTGCCTTTTGCATGTGCCATAAGTTTCTCCGGTTGTCGTCTAGAGCGCCTCGGCGCCCGAGATAATTTCAATAAGTTCGTTCGTGATCACGGCCTGACGCGAGCGGTTGAACTGGATTGTCAGCTTGTCGATCATTTCGCCCGCATTGCGCGTTGCATTGTCCATTGCGGACATGCGCGCGCCCTGTTCAGAGGCCCCGTTTTCCAGCAGTCCGGAAAATACAGCCGTCGCAACACCCCGCGGCAACAGATCGCGCAGGATGGCGTCCTCATCCGGTTCGAAATCATAAAAGACCGACTCGCCGGCGGTGTCGTCGTCGGCCTCGAACTCTGCCGGAATGATCTGCTGTATCGTGGGGATCTGGGTGACGACGTTCTGAAACTTGGAATAAAAGATCTTGGCGACGTCAAACTCGCCCGCATCAAAGCGGTCAAGCACGTTTTGCGCGATAGCCTGTGCATCGGAGTAGGCGACATTCTTGATCGCGGCCAGATCGACGTGGTCGATGAAATGATCTGCAAGATCACGTTTGATCGCGTCCCGGCCTTTCTTGCCCACGGTGACAATCTTGACCGTCTTGCCGCGCGCCAGAAGACTTTGCGCTTCGGCACGCGCCAGCTTGGCAATATTGGCGTTGAAACCGCCACAAAGTCCGCGTTCTGCCGTCATGACAACCAGCAGATGCACCGTGTCCTCACCGGTTCCCGCAAGCAGCTTCGGAGCGCTGTCATTGCCTTGCTGAGCTGCTGCCAGCTTGGCCATGACGGCGTTGAACCGATCGGCATAGGGACGCGCCATCTCGGCCGTTTCCTGTGCGCGCCGCAGTTTGGCCGCGGCGACCATCTGCATCGCCTTTGTGATCTTGCGCGTCGATCTGACCGACTCGATCCTGTTTTTCAGGTCCTTTAGACTGGGCATGGCCGTCCTCCTTCGATCCGGTTCGCGTTACGCGAAATCGGTGGCGAATTCGTCCAGCGCCGCCTTGATCTTGTCTTCGGCCTCGCCCTTGATCTTCGGATCTTCCTTGGTGATGTGGTCCAGCAGGTCCTGATGCTTGCTGCGCAGATGGTTCAGCAAACCGGCTTCGAAACGGCCAACCTGAGACACTTGCAAAGTGTCGAGATACCCGTTCGTGCCCGCGTAGATCATGCATACAATTTCCGCGTTGGTTAGCGGCGAGTACTGCGGTTGCTTCATCAGTTCGGTCAGACGCGCGCCACGATTGAGAAGGCGCTGAGTCGCCGCATCCAGATCAGACCCGAACTGCGCGAATGCGGCCATCTCGCGATACTGCGCCAGCGACAGCTTCACCGGGCCGGCCACCGACTTCATCGCGTTGGTCTGCGCCGAAGAGCCCACACGGCTCACGCTGAGACCCGTGTTCACGGCAGGACGGATACCCTGATAAAACAGCTCGGTCTCAAGGAAGATCTGACCGTCGGTGATCGAGATCACGTTGGTCGGAATAAAGGCCGAAACATCCCCGCCCTGCGTCTCGATGATCGGCAGTGCAGTCAGCGAGCCTGCGCCATTGTCCTCATTCAGCTTTGCGGATCGTTCCAGCAGACGGGAGTGCAGATAGAAAACGTCACCCGGGTACGCTTCGCGGCCCGGCGGCCGGCGCAACAGCAACGACATCTGCCGGTAGGCAACCGCCTGTTTGGAAAGATCGTCATACACGATCAGTGCATGGCGTCCGTTGTCGCGGAAATGTTCTGCCATCGCCGTTGCGGAATATGGCGCAAGAAACTGCATCGGCGCGGGGTCTGATGCGGTCGCGGCCACCACAATGGAATATGCCATTGCGCCGGATTCCTCGAGCTTTTTCACAAGCTGAGCGACGGTCGAGCGCTTCTGACCCACGGCAACATAGACACAATAGAGTTTCTTGCTCTCGTCATCTCCCGCAGCGTCGTTATAGACCTTCTGGTTGAGCATTGCGTCAAGCGCCACAGCGGTTTTGCCTGTCTGACGGTCGCCAATGATCAGCTCGCGCTGGCCACGACCGATCGGGATCATGGCGTCCACCGACTTGAGCCCCGTTGCCATCGGCTCGTGCACCGATTTACGCGGGATAATTCCAGGCGCTTTGACGTCGGCCACACCGCGCGTGCCGGTGTCAATCGGCCCTTTACCATCCAGCGGATTGCCCAGAGCATCCACCACGCGGCCTAGAAGCGCGTCACCGATCGGGACGTCCACGATCGACTTGGTGCGCTTGACCGTGTCGCCTTCCTTGATGTCGCGGTCAGACCCGAAAATCACGATGCCGACATTGTCGGTCTCGAGGTTCAGCGCCATACCCATGATATGGCCGGGAAACTCAACAAGTTCACCCGCCTGCACATTATCCAGGCCGTACACACGCGCGATCCCGTCTCCGACGGACAGTACGCGGCCGACTTCCGCGACTTCTGCCTCCTGGCCGAAATTCTTGATCTGGTCCTTCAGGATTGCAGAAATCTCTGCAGCTTGGATCGCCATTTATCCGACCTCTTTCATAGCATTCTGTAGTGAATTCAGGCGCGAGCGGATCGAGGTGTCGATCATTTTCGAGCCCACTTTGACAACAAGACCCCCGATCAGACTTTCGTCGACCGTCGCCTTTATCTTGACATCCTTGCCCACAGACGCCGTCAGCGTCTCGGCCAAGGACTTCGTTTGATCCGGTGTCAGCGCCACCGCGCTGACGACATCCGCCGTCGCTTCGCCCTTGTAGTCCGCAATGCGTTCCGCAAGCTGCTTCAGCAATTGCGGCAGGACGAACAGGCGGCGCTTCTGCGCCATCAGCGCCATTCCGTTTTCCAGCGCGGGTGTCAGCGACATTTTTTTTGCAATTGCCGTAATGGCCGCTTCCTGGTCCGTGCGGCTAAGGACAGGACTATTGATCAGTTCAACCAGATCGTCGCTTTCGCGGATCGCGATCGCAAACTCGTCGATGTTGTTTTCAAGATCGGCCAGCGTGCCGGCCTCGTTCGAAAGCTCGAATATTGCTGTGGCATAGCGTTCCGCAATGCCCTGTGAAATCGAAGCTGGTTCGGACACGTCCACCCTTTCGACTTATTTCCGCCCCCTGCCCACGGCGCGAGGGTTCGCACACAGGGCAACGTCAAGCCCGGCGACCGTTCGCTCACCGGATTTTGCTGCGGTGTAGCAGAGCGTTCGAAAGCGGGCAAGACGCAAGCCTATCCATATCTTTCCGATAATATTATTTATTTTCAATTGTTTAATTTGTTTGAAGCAATTTACTTCAGATTCAGACGGAATAATCCATCTGTTTTCCGGGGTTTTGACGATTCCTTGCTGCAGGACAAAAGCCGGAGAAGTTTGCGACGGGCGGCGGATGCGCGTTCAAAACTGTTGCATACGGTACGCGAAGATGTACCCCGGGGTTCAAAGTCGCACGGGTCCGAGACACTGATATGTTGCAGCGCGTCCTACATACCCTGGCCTTTTGCCTGACCGGGCTGATGGCGGCAGGCATCGCCTATGTCATGCTGTTGCCTCCTGAGACAGGCACCGCCCCATTTCCGCATTTCGACAAGGCGCTTCACGCATTGGTTTTCGCACTTCTGGTCCTGCCGCTGTGCACGATCCGGCCGAGACACGCCCGCTGGATGCTGCCGGTCGGTCTGCTTTTCGGAGCGGCAATAGAGGCGATTCAACCGCAATTCGGACGTGGGGCAGAATGGCTCGATCTGGCGGCGGACGGGGCAGGTCTGATCCTGGGTTTTGCATGTGCCAGATTTTTGAACCGGCTGTTCATACGCCGGTGACGTGGGTCATCTCAGGCCGGTTTGACCTCGCCTTTCGGTTTCGGGGCAAGCGCCTCCAGCGGTTTTCTCACGGTGTCACGGATCGCCGATCCGGAACTGGGCGCCTGTATGCGCTTGCTTGCCTGGACTATCAGCACACCACCGGCAGCGACGAACGACAGAGAGCCACCCAGCTTCTCCCACATTCCGGCGGTCTTCAGCCAGAACCGGCGATTGGACGGGGGCTGAAAAAGTGTCGTAACATGCGTCTCCGGCATGAAATTACACGCCTTCAAAAGCGCCTCAAGCTGGGACTGGCTGTAGGGGCGACCGTATCCGAAAGGAGTGCGGTCAGAACGCGACCACAACCCGGCGCGGTTGGGCACAACAAAGAGCGCGGATCCCCCGGGCCCGAGAACCCGCCAGCATTCCTGCAACAAATCGCGCGGGCGGTCCGTGCTTTCGACACCGTGAACGACCAGCAGCTTGTCGACATGGCCTGTTTCGAGGGGCCAGAATGTCTCTTCACACAGCACGCTGACATTGGGCGCCTCGCGCGGCCAGCGCACAACGCCCTGTGGTGCAGGCATCAGGGCGATCACTCTGCGGCTGTCCGCCAGATAGCGCCGCAGAAACGGCGTGGCAAACCCGTATCCCAGGACGGTCTGGCCCTTTGACTCGGGCCACATGGCATGGATTTCGGCACTCAGTGTCTTTTGCACTGCGCGACCGAGCGCGCTGCGATAGTAGAAATTTCGCAGATCCTGCACGTCTTGATGCATTGCGGCGCGCGCCCCATTCGGTCACTTTGTCGGTATGTTAATGCTTTAAACTGGAAACGGCCATGACCTTGGACCTCGAAGTCGTCCCCTGCCTGGACGACAATTATGCCTACATCATACACGACACGACATCCGGTGCGGCTGCGGTGATCGACGTGCCGGAGGCACAGCCTGTTCTGGACCGTCTGTCCGCTCGGGGGTGGTCGGCGTCCCTGGTTTTTCTTACGCATCATCACGCGGATCACGTGCAGGGCCTTGCGACACTGCTGCAGCACCACCCTGCGCAGGTCGCCGGCAACGCAGCCGATGCCGGCCGGCTGCCGCCTCTCGATATAGCGCTGCACGAAGGCGACACACTGTCCGTCGGAGCAGGAGGCGAGACCGGGCAAGTGCTGGATGTGTCCGGTCACACGATCGGACATCTTGCCCTTTACTTTCCGGACAGCGCCTTGGCCTTCACCGCCGACAGCCTGATGGCCCTAGGCTGCGGGCGGGTGTTCGAAGGCACCATGCCGCAAATGTGGGCCAGTCTGCAAAAGCTTGCCGCGCTGCCACCGGACACGCTGATCTGCTCGGGTCATGAATATACCCAGAGCAACGCGCGCTTTGCGCTGAGTGTCGACGGCGACAATCCCGAACTGCAAAAACGTGCCGAGACGGTGTTCGCCATGCGCGAGGCAGGCCAGCCGACAGTCCCCTCACGACTTTCTGAAGAACTTGCAACGAATCCCTTTCTGCGCGCGGCAGATCCGGCATTGCAGGCCAGTCTTGGCATGAGCAGGGCCGATCCGGCGCAGGTTTTTGCGGAAATACGCCGCCGAAAGGACGCATTCTAGTCCAATACACGGCACACCCCCGTGCCCAAATACGCTGCGGTAGCACCGCGAAATAAGGAAATATGAGGGTGTTCACAAAAAAACATCTTGAAGGACCCGGCTTATCGACCAAACTTTAATCGTATAGAGGTTTGGTTGAGCAGTCAGCCGCAGCTTAGGGAGCACGACGTGCCGTCATTCTCGAACACGCTGGAACAGGCCATTCACGCCGCACTGGCTCTTGCCAATGCCAGGCGACATGAATTCGCAACGCTGGAGCATCTTCTGCTCGCGCTGATTGACGAACCGGACGCAGCCCGTGTTCTCAAAGCGTGCAGCGTGGATACCGAGGATCTGCGCACGACCCTTGTCGAGTTCATAGATGACGATCTGTCGAATCTGGTGACCGATATCGACGGCTCGGAGGCCGTGCCGACCGCTGCGTTTCAACGTGTTATTCAGCGCGCGGCCATTCATGTGCAATCGTCCGGCCGGACCGAGGTCACGGGCGCCAACGTGCTTGTGGCGATCTTTGCCGAACGCGAAAGCAATGCGGCCTACTTCCTGCAGGAACAAGACATGACCCGCTATGACGCGGTAAACTTCATCGCCCATGGCGTTGCCAAGGATCCGGCATTCGGAGAGTCGCGACCGGTGCAGGGCGTGGACGAAGCGGAAACCGACAACGCAAAACCGTCCGATGAAGGTGAGCAGGTCGAAAATGGCGAATCAGCGCTGGCGAAGTATTGCGTCGATCTGAACGAAAAATCCCGCCGTGGCGATGTGGATCCGCTGATCGGACGCGACGGAGAGGTCGAGCGCTGCATTCAGGTGTTGTGCCGCAGGCGCAAGAACAACCCCCTTCTCGTGGGCGACCCGGGCGTCGGAAAAACCGCTATCGCCGAGGGGCTCGCCCACAAGATCGTTCAGGGTGAAACGCCGAAAGTGCTGTCGAAAACGACGATCTTCTCGCTGGATATGGGCGCGCTTCTTGCCGGCACACGCTACCGCGGTGATTTCGAAGAACGGCTCAAGGCTGTTGTGACAGAACTGGAAGAACATCCCGACGCGGTGCTTTTCATCGACGAGATTCATACCGTGATCGGTGCGGGCGCGACATCCGGTGGGGCAATGGATGCGTCCAATCTTTTGAAACCCGCGTTACAGGGCGGCAAACTGCGCTGCATGGGCTCGACCACCTTCAAGGAGTTTCGCCAGCATTTTGAGAAGGATCGCGCCCTGTCGCGGCGGTTTCAGAAGATTGACGTGGTGGAACCCACTGTCGAGGACACGGTGAAGATACTGAAGGGCCTGAAACCCTATTTCGAAGAGCATCATTCGGTCAAATACACCAATGACGCAATCCAGACGGCCGTCGATCTGTCGGCGCGCTATATCAACGACCGCAAGCTGCCCGACAAGGCGATCGACGTCATCGACGAGGCCGGCGCGGCCCAGCATCTTCTGGCGGCGTCCAAACGTCGCAAGTCGATCGGCCCGAAGGAAATCGAGAATGTCGTGGCCAAGATTGCCCGCATCCCCCCCAAGAACGTGTCGAAGGACGACGCCGAAGTGCTGAAGGATCTGCAAGCGTCGCTCAAGCGCGTGGTTTTCGGACAGGACAAGGCGATCGAAGCGCTGTCAGCGTCGATCAAGCTGGCCCGTGCCGGCCTGCGCGAACCCGAGAAACCAATCGGCAACTACCTGTTTACCGGGCCAACAGGCGTCGGGAAGACCGAGGTGGCAAAGCAGTTGGCAGATACGCTGGGTGTCGAGCTTCTGCGCTTTGATATGTCGGAATACATGGAGAAACACGCGGTCAGCCGTCTGATCGGTGCCCCGCCGGGATATGTCGGCTTTGATCAGGGGGGCCTGCTGACCGATGGGGTCGACCAGCACCCGCATTGCGTGCTTTTGCTTGACGAGATCGAAAAGGCGCATCCGGACGTCTTCAACATTCTTCTTCAGGTCATGGATCACGGCAATCTGACCGACCATAACGGCCGGACGGTGAATTTCCGCAACGTCGTGCTGATCATGACGTCGAATGCCGGGGCCACCGAACAGGCCAAGGCGGCCATCGGCTTTGGCCGGGAACGCCGCGAGGGCGAGGACATGGCGGCTGTCGAACGCACGTTCACGCCGGAGTTCCGCAACCGCCTGGACGCAGTGATTTCCTTCGCTGCGCTGCCCAAGGATGTCATTCTTCAGGTGGTAGAGAAGTTTGTTCTTCAGCTTGAAGCCCAGCTTATGGATCGCAACGTGACCATCGAACTGACGCGTCCTGCGGCCGAGTGGCTGGCGGAAAAGGGCTATGACGACAAGATGGGCGCCCGTCCTCTGGGACGCGTGATCCAGGAGCATCTCAAGAAACCGCTGGCGGAAGAGTTGCTGTTCGGCAAGCTGGCCAAGGGTGGAATCGTAAAAGTCGGCGTCAAGGATGGACAGATCGACATTCGTGTCGAGGGCCCTGACAGGCCACGCCTGTCCGGTAAAAAGCCGCCGTTGCTGACAGCGGACTAGGGTCTGTTGAGATTCATTTTGAATTGAGAGGTGCGGCGCAGGCGCTGATGATTGCGGCGAATCTGATGTCTGTTTTATCGTTTCTCAATGCGATGCGGCGGACGTCTTTCAGATTGCAAAAGAAGTTCTCGACTTGGTGCCGCCACTTGTACATCTCTTGGTCGATCTCAAGAGGCACCATGCGCTGTGGTCTCTGGGAGATGCAGATGGTCGCGCCGCGTGCGTTCATGTCTTCAGTTATCCAATTGCTGTCGAATGCTTTGTCCGCGAGCAGCGCGTCGAAAGAAAGCCCTTTGATCTGTGGCGCATCGCCGGCCGTGCCATAACGATTGCCTGGCAGCAGAACGAACCGTACCAGGCTCCCAAGTGCATCGGTCAGAGCCAGTATTTTTTGTCGTCCAACCGCCTCTAGACTTGCCTATAGCCTGACGCTGAGTCCCCCTTTCGCACCCTGTCCGGCGCGGTGAACCTTGACGATGGTGCCGTCCACCATAGCCATCTCTATGTCTGGCTGATCAGATAGGCCATTGAACATTCTATCGAAAATACAGGCGTGCGCCCAATCTCGGAACCGGCGGCAGATCGTGTTCCAGTTCCCGAAGCTCGGTGGAAGATCACGCCACGGCGACCCAGTGCGTGCTATCCAGAAAACAGCCTCCATGAAAGGACGCGGGTCGCTGTCCGTTCGCCCAGCCCCCTGTTCTGCGAACCGGGAAAGCCCCTTTGCGGATCAGCGCTCTGTCAGCTTTAGCTCGATCCGGCGGTTCTGGGCCCGCGCGTCAGGTGTATCAGCGGTGTTGACCGGCTGAAACTCGCCAAAGCCATTGGCTGAAAGCCGTTGAGGTGGGATGCCGAACGTGTCGATCATGTAGCGCACGACAGACAGCGCACGCGCCTGGCTGAGCGCCCAGTTGTCGGAAAAGAAACCTGCGCCGCGGATCGGAGTGTTGTCCGTGTGACCATCGACCTGAATAACCCAGTCGATCTCAGGCGGGATATCATCCGCGATCTGCAACAAAAGGCCAGCCACCTGTGCCAGCTCTGCCTGCCCGGCCCCCGACAGAGCCGCCTCGCCGGGAGCGAACAAAACTTCTGACGAAAACACAAAGCGGTCACCCTCGATGCGCACCCCGTCCTGCCCCTCCAGCAGGTCACGCAGACCACCGAAAAATTCAGACCGAAATCGCTCAAGATCAGCTTTTTCCGCTTCCAGCCTGGCGCGTTCGGCGGCCTCCGCATCGGCGCGTCGCCGGGCCTCTTCGGCTTCCAGCTCGCGTCGCCTGCGTTCTTCGGATGCAACCCGCGCCAATGCGGTGTTCAGTTCGTTTCCAAGCGATTGCAACTGCACTTCGCTGGCAGCTTCCCGGACCTCCGCATCGTCCAGCAGCGCCTGCAACTGCCCCAATTGCGTACGCAATGCGGCAACCTGTTGGTTCAGCAGCGCCTGCTGTTGTTGTGCGTCACTGGCGATCTCGCGTTCGCGGTCAAGCGCGGCCTGGGCTTCCGACAGCAAGGCCGCCTGCCGCTCGGCCTCGGAAAGGTTCTGCACCGCCTCTTCCTCTGCCGCAATCCTGGCCGCCAGCGCAGCCGCCAGGCGATCGCGCACATCTTCAGAGGTCAACGCCTCGGCGCGCGCGGCGGCGATTTCGGCTTCCAGCGCGAGAATACGGCGTTCCGCCTCGGACCGCTCTTCATCCGAATTGGCCTGCAACTCAACGAGCCGGCCCTGGACATCCTCCCGCGCCAGCAGCGCTTCTGCGAGTCTTGCGTTCAGATCCTGCTGCGCCGTCTGAGACGCGGCCAGCAGCGCAAGCGTGTCCTCCGCATCGCGCCGCTGTTCCTCCAGCGCCAGTGTCATCGCGCCCAACTCGGCATCCGCAGTTTTCAACCGTTCGCGCAACGCCTCCGCCGCTGCCGCCTCGACAAGACGCGCCTGTTCTTCTTCGTCAAGCTGCGATTCCAGGGCGCCGATCTGCGATGCGGCCAGCTCGCCGTCCTGCCGCAGATCCGCGATCAGCGCCTCAAGCGCCTCACGCCGCGCGGCTGCAAGCCGCGCCGCTTCGGACTGCGCGTCGACTTCGTCACGCAGTCCGGCCAGCGCAAGATTCAGTTGCTCCTGTTCACTGAGCAATACCTCGCGGGCACTTTCAAGCGCCGCAATCTCTCCAAGGTTGGTGTCGCGTTGCGCCAGAAGACCGGCGATCTGGGCCTCGAAATCGGCAATCCGCACCTGCGCGGCATCCAGATCCGCGGCCTGAAGCGCTGTCTGGCTTTGCAGCGCCGCGATCAAACCGGCTTGTTCTTCCTCGCGGGCACGGGCATCGCCCAGCGTCGCGGTCAGCGCACCCACCCGGTCTGTCAGAGTGGCCGTGCGATCCTGTTCCAGACCAAGCGCCTGCGCCAGCGCAGCCACCTCCGATGACAGCGCATCAAGACGGCTGGCCTGGCCGCTGATTTCTTCGCGCAGAACAAACTGTACGACCATGAAAATCGTCAGCACGAACATCAGAACCAGCAGAAGACCGGTCATGGCATCGACGAAACCGGGCCAGATCGAGGCCTGAAACCGCGCGCCCGTGCGGCGCGACAAAGCCATGGATCAGCCTCCCCTCTCGGGGTCGTTCTCGACCCGCCGCAAGGGGGCGGGCCGGGGTGCGGGCCTTGATGCAGCGGTAGCGGGTGCCGCCATGTTCGCAAGCGCGCGGGTGAGTTCGGTCAGATCCGCACGCAACTCAGACACGCTCTCCTGACGCCCTGCACTGATCTCTTCGAGAATGCGCAGCATCTGCACGTCGATCGACCGCAACCGCATCCGGCTTTCGGCGTCGATCCCTTCGCCGCCCGGGCCGGATTGCGAGAGTTGGGCAATCAGCCGCTCCTGCCCGTCGGCTACCCGCGCGATGGCCTGCGACAGGCTGTCATTTTCCCCAAGCCGTTCTCCCAGATGGCCCACGGCCTGAGCGAGATCGCCCAGACGCTGATCAATCTGCGCGCGATCTGCTTCGGACTGCGACAACATCACATGCAGGGTGTCGATCTGTTCCCCCATGTGATCTGCGAGGCCTGCCACTGCCCCCATCTCGGCCTCTGTTCCGCTATCGCCGTCCCCCGACGCAAAGCCGACCCGCGTGATCGTTGACACCCATTCTTCAAGCTCGCGATAGAACCGGTTCTGACCGTGTCCGGCGAACAGCTCCAGCAGGCCGACCACAAGCGAGCCGGCCAGACCGAGCAGCGAAGAGGCAAATGCAACCCCCATCCCGCCCAGCTGCGCCTCAAGCCCGGTCATCAGGCGATTGAAAATGTCGGTGCCGGCTTCACCTTCCTGCGGGGCCAGGCTGCGGATCGTATCCACGACCGCGGGCACTGTCGTGGCAAGGCCGTAAAACGTACCCAGCAGACCCAGAAAAATCAGCATGCTGACAATGTACCGCGTGATTTCCCGCGCTTCGTCAATGCGTTGCGCGACGGAATCGAGAATAGAGCGGGCAGAGCCCGACGCGATCTTCATCCTTTTGCCACGCTGGCTGAGCAGGTTGGCGAGAGGCGCCAAAAGCTGCGGAGGCTTGACCTGGCTTTGATCCCCGCGCTCTTCGATAAACTCTTCGATCCAGCGCACCGAGCCAATCAACTGAAAGACCTGCCAGAAGCACGCGATGACACCAATCAGGAAAACAAATAGAATAAAGCCATTCAGATAAGGATTGGCCTGGAAGACGGGCAAAACGCGCGGCAATGCCAGAAAGGCGCCCGCTCCGGTCAGACCGAGCACAGTCAGCATCAACATGATCTGCCGTATTGGGCGAGAAAAATGTGGCTCGGCCTCGTGATCCGGCTGGTCCATCAGGACGTCTCCCGGCATTGTTTTTCTGCCGCGCAGCTTACGCGCGAACGGCGGTTTTTCCAAGGACTTATGACGAAATCGCGCGGACCCGCCGTGCCAGCCATTCAAGGTCGCGATCCCCGATACCAAGTTCGGTCAGGTGTTCGACCGTTCGGTACAAATATTCGTCATTGCGGCCACGCCCTCCTTCAGACCGGGCAATGATCTGCGCCTGCTCCTCCAGACCAAGCCCGCCGCAATACTGAACGTGCTGGGGATCGACAATGTATGTCACGGCGGTAACGCGCCTTCCGTCGGTCAGTTCGACCGGAAGCTCACGTTCGATATAGGCTGACGAGATCAGCTCGCGTTCCCGCAAGGTCGCAAGAACCCTGTCTTCTTCGCGCGCAGCAACCGAAAAGGCCACGCCCTGGCAGACATGCGCCTGCGCGGTGTCCAGGGCCAGAACCAGCCCCGGCCGTTCCGCTGTGCCGCGATGATGCACCGAGCGCATGCAAAAGCTGCGGTGATATCCGGTCAGGCGGGCCAGCACTCTTTCGGCGGGGTCAAACCCCGGATTCCAGACCAGCGAGCCATAGCCGAAAACCCACATCGTCATTTTGCTGTTCCTCCAAAGGTGCAGGCCTTAAACACCAATGCAGGGGTCCGGGGGAAGAGGCCCGAAACGGGAAAAAGCAGATGCTTCGGCTGTTGATCTTCGTTCTGTCTGCCGCATTGATCTGGTCGGTATACTGGGCCGTCGGCTCTGCCGGGGCCACGGCGGCGGTCGAGCGCTGGCTGTCAGAGCGCCGTGCGGAGGGCTGGCTGGCAGAGGTGGACGACGTTTCGACAAAAGGCTACCCGAACCGCTTTGACACGACGCTGACCGGCGTCACCCTGGCGGATCCCGGCACGGGCCTGGCCTGGGACGCGCCGTTCTTCCAGATTTTCGCATTGAGCTACAAACCCGGCCATATCATTGCGGTCTGGCCGAACGAGCAGAGACTGGCCACCCCGGCCGACAAGTTCGACGTGATGTCCAGCGACATGCGCGCAAGTCTTGTGACGCGCCCGGAAAGCAACCTGTCGCTGGAACGTCTCGCCCTGTCGGCAACAGACCTCAGCGTCCTGCGCGCCGGGACGATGCAGCCTGCTCAGCTCAGCGCGCTGTCGCTGGCTGCCGAGCGGATCGAGCAGGACCAGCCTGTCTATCGTTTCGGGGTTTCGGCAGACGGGTTTGCGCCCTCGCTTGACTGGCGAGCCCGGATCGACCCCGGCGGCAACCTACCCGAAACGCTGGACGCATTGTCTCTGGACGTGACAGTCGAGTTCGACACGATCTGGGATCTTTCTGCAATCGAGGAGGCGCGCCCGCAACCCAGGCGGATCGTGCTGCGGCTGGCCGAGGCGCGATGGGGTCGGCTGGAGTTGCAGGCCGCAGGTGAACTGGACGTGGACGAGACTGGCACGCCACGCGGCGACATCACGATCAAGGCGCGCAACTGGCGCGAGATCCTGCGACTGAGCGTCGATTCCGGCGTCTTGCCTGCCGGGCTCGGACAATCCATAGAAGACGGACTTGGACTGGTGGCACAACTGGCAGGAAACCCCAAAACGCTTGATATTCCACTTGGGTTCCGCAACGGCCGGATTTTTCTGGGGCCGGTTCCCATCGGTCCGTCTCCGAACCTGTCGTTACGTTAAAGCCAATCGCGTTTACCCTGAGACATCAGCTAAAGGCGAAAGGCGCCAAGCACAGGAACGATGCGCTGCGTTTCAGGGAACGCTTTGCCCGTCGATCGCCCCCTTCGCGGTCACCTCTTCAGCGTCAGGACCGGGTCAGACCGGTGCCGCTGCCGGTTCGGTCCGCGCCGTCACCGACAGTACGGACCGCTTCGGTAATCTGCAGTGTCAAAATGGAAGTGTGATTTGTGATGGCGGTCCGAATCCGGACCGAGCACCGTGCCGAAAGGTCCGCAGGCCGACTGGTGCAAGGCGCGCAACAGCTTGCCCTTGTCGCCACGCCGCCAGTCACTTGCAACGGTCAGAGCACTGCCATCGGCAAGCTGAAACGCCGAAATGTCGATGGCCTTGCCGAAAGAATGTTCTGACAATCGCCCGCTGGACTTGTTGTTGCGGCGACGACAGGCGTAGTCAGCAGCGACATCAATGGTTTTGACGCCCCCTCCGGTCTTGCCAACCGTGGGCACCACATGATCTGTCACCCATGCGTTCAGCGCGCGCGCCGTGTCGCACCGCATCTTCGAGGGCTGACTCAACAGCACACCGCCCACGGCATCGACTTCGACAGCATCGGTGAACCCGCAGCGGCCCGGCCCCTTGACCGCGCCCAGTTCTACGCCCTGGATCGCAGGCGTGCCGCAAATGGCGCCGCGCGTGACGATCAGGTTCTGATCTCCGTCCTGGCCGGTAAACACAGAACAACTGCCCAGAAAGAGCAGCGCCGAAACCGACACAACACGCGCTGCCGAAACCATTGTCACGCGCCTCTTGAGCGACCGAAATCCGCCGCTTCTGTGTCCTGCCCTGCCTCGACAATACCGCGGCGGATTTCGCGCGTGCGCGTGAAGTAGTCGGACAAAAGCGCGCCATCGCCTCTGCGGATCGCGCGCTGAAGCGCAAACAGTTCTTCGGTAAAGCGGCCAAGGATTTCCAGCGTTGCATCCTTGTTGTTGAGAAAGACATCACGCCACATCGTGGGATCGCTGGCCGCAATGCGTGTGAAGTCGCGAAACCCCGCTGCGGAATACTTGATCACCTCGCTGTCGGTCACCCGGCGCAGATCATCCGCCACGCCGACCATTGTGTAGGCGATCAGATGCGGCGCATGGCTCGTTACGGCGAGAACAAGATCGTGCCGTTCGGCATCCATGCGTTCCGTTTTCGCCCCCATCCCCTGCCAGAAGGCCTCCAGCCGGGTGATGGCGTCCTCTCCCGCGGTATCGCTCGGCACGATGAGCGTGAATCTGTTGTCGAACAGTTCGGCAAACCCCGAGCGCGGGCCAGAATGCTCTGTGCCCGCAAGTGGATGGGCCGGAACAAAGTGAACATGCCCGGGAAGGTGTGGTGACACGGCTTCGATCACGGCGCGTTTGACGGATCCGACATCGCTGACAGTGGCGCCGGGCGCAAGCGAGGGCGCGATCTGCCGGGCAACGGCGCCCATCGCGCCCACGGGGACGCAGAGCACAACCAGGTCCGCCCCTTCAACCGCTTGTTCAAGGCTGTCGCAGACACGGTCACACAATCCGATGTCCCGCGCCGCCGCGCGCGTCGCCTCGGACGGGGCATAACCGGTGACCTCGGCCGCCAGTCCACCGCGCCGCATGGCCCAGAACATCGACGACGCGATAAGACCCAGCCCGACAAGGGCAACACGCTGATACAGCGCACTCATGCGTCTGCGCCCGCGAAGCTTCCCATGAACTGTCCGACCACATGCGCCACGCGGCGGCAACTCGGCTCGTCTCCGATGGTGATCCGCAGACAATGCGGCAGATTATAACTGCCCACCTGCCGCACGATCAGCCCGTCCTTTTGCAAAGAGGCATCACAGGCTTCGGCCTGCGCGCGATCGGCAAACCGCGCCAGAATGAAGTTGGCGCAGGATGTATCAGAGGGCACACCGTGCGCGGCCAGCGCTTCGGCAAGCCAGGTCCGCATGCGGGCATTTTCAGCGCGGCACTTCTCTGTCCAGGCGATGTCGCGCACCGCGGCCTCCGCTGTCACCAGCGCAGCGGTACTCAGATTGAAGGGTCCGCGAATCCGGTTGAGAATCTCGATGACGTGATCAGGCCCATAGCCCCAGCCCACCCGCAACCCGCCCAGTCCGTAGATCTTTGAAAACGTGCGGGTCATTACGACATTCTGGCGCGCATCAACCAGCCGCGCACCACCATCATAGCCGTCCACGTATTCTGCATACGCGCCGTCCAGGACCAGCAGAACGTGATCTGGCAAGGCTTCGGCCAGTCGCGCAACCTCGCCCTCGCCTATCATGGTGCCGGTCGGATTGTTCGGGTTGGCGATAAAAACAAGTCGCGTGCGCTCTGTGACCGCGGCAAGGATCGCGTCCACATCGGTGACCCTTTCGCGCTCCGGCACTTCGACAGGTCGCGCGCCATTGGTATGTGCGGCAATCTTGTAGATCGCAAAGCCGTGTTCGGTATGAATGACCTCGTCACCCGGCCCCGCGAAAGCCTGACAAAGCAGGGACAGTATCTCGTCACTGCCGACACCACAGATGATGCGGGAAGGGTCCAGATCGTGCAGGCCGCCAATCGCCTCGCGCAGCGCCTGATGGTTGGTCGAAGGATAACGGTGCAGCTCAAAAGCCGCCTTGGAAAACGCCTGTCGCGCCGACATGCTGGCGCCGAACGGGTTTTCGTTTGAGCTCAGTTTCACCGCGTTGGTCACGCCAGCGATGTGGCTGGCGCCGCCCACATAGGGTGCGATGTCCAAAATGCCAGGCTGTGGCTTTATCATGGCTGTCTGACTCTCTCCCCAAGTGCCTGCCTTACCCTGTTCCTTGCAGCGTGAAAAGCAGCAATGCAGCCGGAGGGAAAACCGGTCAGTCCGTGTGTGCAAATCGGCTCAGCACATTGCGCGTGACCTGTTCAACCTGTCTGTCATGCCGGATCAGGCCCGCGACCCACTCGCAAGTGGCCGCATTGAACACTTCACCGCGTCCCCGATGCCAGTGAACCATGACGCCATTTCCACGCACAGCGCGGTCATAAGCCGCGTCGGACTGACCGCCACGCAGCGCGCCTGCAAGCCAGCGCGCGTCCGCCTGCCCGATATACAGCGTCTCTCCCCAGATGCCGTGATCGGCTTCTTCGTTGACGCCGAGGCCCATTGCAACAATCTGGATATCCCCGGATGCGCCATCTGCTCCGGTCGGGAAAGGCAGGCCGTCTCGCATCACGACGTCCATTCCGTCAACTTCATAGCCGAAAATTCTGGCCTCGGCTCCCAGATTGTCGCCATATCCCAGATGTGCACCGGCAAGGCTCCAGTGGTCGGGCCGGTAGACTGTGAACCCGCCGGCGCCCCGTCCTGCACAATTGCCAAGGCCGGCGTAAATGCCACCTGTCGCATTGGCCCCGAATGTATGCGCGCCCGGCCAGCCAACTTCGGGTTGTTCCCAGGCCCCTGTCAACAGATGCGCATCCTCCGTTCCCCTCACAGGATCTTCGGCCGTCGCTGTGTACTTGTAACAGATCTGCTGCGCTGTGGCCGGGTTCAGCCTTATCTGCCAAAAGAAATTTCCCGCAAACCGCGCAACGCGGCCGCCGGTTTCGGTAAACCGGTCAACCGCCTGACGCATCTCCCGGCTCCAGTATTCATCGTGGCCCACGAAAATCGCACAGGCATACCCGGCAAGCAGCCCGGGGTCCTCCGCAAGGTCATGCTGGGTCGCAAAATCCAGTTCAAAACCTTCAGCCTCGCACCAGCGGGCAAATGGCCGTTCATAGCTTGCCCAGCCGGCAGAGGCGTACTTTTTCGAATATCCGTAGGAATAGGCCCATTCCATGTAGGGATAGCGCACCATTTCTCCGGGCGTTGGCGGCGTTATGGGCAACGTGCGCGGGGCACCATCGGGCAGTCTGCAAAATCCGCGTGTCCACGGCCGCTGCGTTGACAGCACCGGCGAAAATTGCCGTCCGTCCTTTCCCGCGATGCCCTCGTATGCGTTTGACCCGCCCCAGCAGTTATACGCCACCCAGGTTCCGGTGGCGCACACCAGCACATAGGGCGCACGCGGTGCCTGACGGGCGCGACGCACGACAATCAGATGGTGTTCCTCTACACATTCATCGCCGCGCTGCGCACGCAACGTGATCAGGTATCCGCCCGGCCGCCAGTCATCCGGAACCACAAACTCATAGCCGGCGGGCCATCCACACCCGACAATGGAACAGTCAAAGGGCGTGTCCTGCGTCTGACCGGGCAACGCCTCGACCTTCAGAAGGGGCTCATACTGCACACCGTCGCGACCGACTTCCAGTGACCATCTGGCCCCAGTGGTGTGCACACGCAGTGCAACCCTGTCTCCCGGGCAGTAGCTGAAGCGATCCGTGTATCCCCAGATTTCCAGCACGGACAGATCGCGCGCCGGACCAATGTACCATGTGTCCAGAATATGCCGCGCTCGGCGCAGACGCCCGGGTTGAGGTGCTTGGGATGAGTTTGACTGGTCCGGCATGCCAACATTTCGGATCGGCGGAGTTTCGTTACTCTGCCAGAGAACCCCGGCAAAAGAAAAGACCGCGACAGTGTCCCATCGCGGTCAATTCTCGGGTCATCGGACCGATTTAATCCGCCAGATCAGTTCTGGGCGTAATATTCGATCACAAGATTCGGTTCCATGATCACCGGATAAGGGACGTCATCCAGCCCCGGCGTGCGCACGAATTTGGCCGTCAGCTTGGAATGGTCGGCGTCGATATAGTCCGGAACATCACGTTCGGGCAGTTGAATCGCCTCCAGGATCGCCGCCATCTGCTTGGAGCGGTCACGCACCTCGATCACATCGCCTTCTTTCACGCGGTAGGAGGGGATGTTCACGATCTGCCCGTTCACGCGCACATGCTTGTGGTTCACGAACTGGCGCGCCGCGAAGATCGTGGGCACGAACTTTGCGCGGTACACAACGGCGTCAAGACGGCGTTCCAGCAGTCCGATCAGATTCTCGCCCGTGTCTCCCTTGACCCGCGCGGCATCGGCATAGATGCGCTTGAACTGCTTCTCGGTCAGGTCGCCGTAATAGCCCTTGAGCTTCTGCTTTGCGCGCAGCTGCAGGCCAAAATCGGACATCTTGCCCTTGCGGCGCTGTCCGTGCTGGCCCGGGCCGTACTCGCGGTTATTGACCGGGGACTTGGGGCGACCCCAGATGTTTTCACCCATCCGGCGGTCAATTTTGTACTTGGCAGCGGTTCTCTTTGTCACCTGCTGATCTCCTCTTCTGGTTACGAGAGGGCGTTGTCCTTTCCGCGGATTATGCCACGGCGACAGGCATCCCCTTGCGGGGGCCACCAACACCAATGAAGGCGCGCTTATACAGCCGCACCCGGGCGTGTCAACAGCCCTGTTCCCGGCACTCGGGCGTGGCCCGGGCGATGGCGAACCGTCCCAAAAGCGTGCGGAGCCCCGACGATTTTGACGCAGGGCGGTGTGCCAGCTGCTGATGATCGCGGCCTTGAGCCACCAGCGTCGCATTTGCGACGGCCCCGGCGACTGTCATTGAGCGAAACACTGAATACGACATCTTCTTGCTCCTTGTCTGCAGTGCGGTGTTCGATATGGGCAATCTAAGCGGCCATCGTGAGCCGGCTGTCAGACAGCGCGTGAATTCTGCCCGCCGATGCTTTGCAAGACCGTGAATTCGCCGTTAATCTGCGCAAATCAGGCATGAATTCGAAAGAGCAGGCCCCAGATGATGCGGCTGACACTTTTTGGCGGCTTCGCATTGCGCGGACCGGACGGAACCGGGATCGCGCTGAATTCGCGCAAGAGCATGGCGTTGCTGGCCTATCTAGCCGTCTCGCCCGGCGCGTCGCGCAGCCGCGAGGAAATCATGGCTCTGCTGTGGTCGGACCGCTCGGACGTACAGGCGCGCGGCTCGCTGCGGCAGGTTCTTTCGTCTTTGCGCAAGGAACTGGGCACCACGGCGCTGGTCATCGACAACGCGCGCGTGGCGCTGAATACCGACGCCATTGCGATCGAGGAGGCGACAGACGGCGAATTTCTGTCAGGATTTCAACTGAAAGACCCGGCGTTCGAAGACTGGTTGCGTGACGAAAGAGCGAACCAGGACAACAAGCGCGACGGCCAGGCCGAGCCGTCCGCGCCCAGCATCTCTGAAACGCCGTCAATTGCGGTTCTTCCCTTTGCCAACCTGTCCACCGATCCCGAACAGGCCTTTTTCGCAGACGGGATCACCCAGGACATAACAACAGAACTTTCTCGCTTTTACGGGTTTTACGTCATCGCCCATCGCACCAGCCTGCAATACAATCAAAAGACCATGTCCGCCTATGAGATCGGCAAGGAACTGGAAGTTGACTACATTCTGGATGGCAGTGTGCGACGCACAGGCGATCGCGTGCGCATCACGGTCGAACTGGTCGAGGTCGAGGAAGAGACGCATCTTTGGGCCGACCGGTTCGATCGCGATGCAGGCGACATGCTGGCGATTCAGGAAGAAGTCGCAAAGGAGATCTCAAAGATCGTGCCTGGCCAGATTGAAGCGGAACGCGTGGAACGCATCCTGCACCGTCCCAGACCGGGTATGACAGCGTATGAATTTGTGCTTCTGGGCGAATACGAGCGCGAGAAAGATTACAGCTCGCCCGAGGCACGGCACCACTTCGACAAGGCCCTGACACTCGACCCGCTGAATGCGCGGGCCTATGCGAACCTTGCCGTCTGGACTGCCTATCAGGTCTACTGCCCGGACGCCTCTTTTGATGACTTGCACCAGGAGGTCAGCACGCTGGCCGAGAAAGCGCTCGAAATCGAACCGAACGACCCGGTCAATCTTGCCATCCTGTCGAACGCCTATCTGATGATCGGTGAATACGACCAGAGCCGCCGGCATGTTGAAAAGGCGATCCGGAAGAATGCAAACCATTACAGCGTCATGGGCTTTGCATCCCGCGCGCTCGCGTGGCTTGGAGATACGGACCGGGCGCAGGAGTTGCTGGATCTCTTTACCCTTCACGATCCGCATTCCGGACGGGCCTCGGCGGAACTCTATTTCGAGGTCTACACCCTGGCAGAACGCTTTGACGAAGCCATTGCCGCAACATCGAGAATGGGTGACAACCTGCCGGACATGGCGTCAGAGATTGCGGCGGCCTGTGCGCTGTCAGAAAGGCCGGACGACGCCGCATACTGGCGCGCCCGGTTCGAAGCGCGCGGCCCCTCTGGCCAACCCTTTGCGGAACGTAAAGCAGCCGTTCTGCGTGCGTGCGCCCGGGAAGAGCAAAGAGCCCTGTGGAGGGCAGGGTATCTGAAGGCGGGTTTCCCGGCCTGATCCTGTCAGGCCACGTCCTCGCGTTGCAGCAAGGCGGCCTCTGACATGGTAAGACTGCGGCGCGCATAGTCGCCATACGCGTCCGCCCCCTGTTCGATCCTGCGATCATAGGCCAGAAGACGCGCCCGGTCCTCCGGATCAAGCGATGCCAGAGCGGCGCTGGCGGGATGAAAGCTTTCCGTTTCCACTCCGTTTGCCCAGAGAACCTGGTGGCAGGGCAAGAGCAGGTGGACATAGGTGACCTGCTGAACCGCCATATCGGTGACGATCGTGCGCCCGTTGATCAGATCACGCGCCGCGACCAGCACCTCCGAGGTGTTGAACAGCGCCTGCGCGACGGGCCCGGACACAAGCATGCGATGATCCGGACTGACCAGCAGTTCGCTGTCAGGCCGTTCGATTCCGAATGCGCCGGCGCGAATGCGAACCGGCCGCAGATGCGGCATCGCGAAAAGTCGCGCCCCGGACATTCGGCGCTTTCCGACCCACTGAACTTCCTGGGCGCCGCTGTCCTTGGTCAGCACATAGTCGCCCTCGCACAGCGTTTCGACAGCGCGTGCTCCATCGGGTGTGGCGATACGCGTTCCGGGGGTAAAGCAGATCACCCCGCCCGGATCCGGCCGGTGAATATCGGTCTGGCCGGATGGCATCGCGTGATGCACGACCCAGAGTTCGCTGTCACTGGGCGGCACGTCATCGAGAAACAACAGCAACGGGGACGCACCAGGGCCCACCTCGATCACTGTCAGGGTGAAGCTTCTGATTCCGTTGGTGACAACGAAACCGCAGTCCACCGCCTGTGCGTGCTCGTCTGTGGCGCTGCCCGCCTCAAGGTGCCCTGTGCGGGCTGCGTCCACCAGTCGTCTTGCCAGTTTTGCGGCGCATCTGCGCCGTGTTGCGTCATGCTCGCTGTGCTCAAGACGCAGAACATCGCTTGGCCCGTCGATACGCACCATGTCGCCGCTCCAGCGCCATGTTGCCCCGATCTTGAGTGACACGATCGGCGCGTCCTCCAGACCATCCAGTTCCGTCTGCGCCCAGGAGATGACGAACGCGCCGTAAGAGCTCGTTCCCATTGCCCAGTAACCTGCCTTTTATTTTTATTTGTCAGAAAAATAGCAAAACCGAATCAGTCTGAGAAGTCTTGCAACCCCCCAGGGGCAAACAATTCTGACAAATGCGGTAAAGCAACCTCAGCAGGGGCCCGCCCCCTGTGCATTGGAGTGGGAGGCAGAGCCGCGCCGGTCCGGGCCATGGGCGGATCCGGGCATACGACGCAGACAGCGCGGCATTGGCCCCTTTCGGTCGCGCCCGCGCCTCTCTATAACGACAGCCGATCCCGCACTTTGAGTCGGGACGATAACGCCTGGCAGAACGGGGCACGCGAGCAGATGGGCATATTCGACAAGATACCGGGTTTGTTTACCGCAGACATGGCGATTGATCTGGGGACGGCCAACACGCTGGTTTATGTCAAGGGGCGGGGCGTCATCCTGTCCGAGCCTTCGGTTGTCGCGTACCATGTCAAGGACGGTATCAAAAAGGTCCTGGCCGTGGGCGAAGACGCCAAGCTGATGCTGGGCCGGACGCCGGGCAGCATCGAGGCGATCAGACCGATGCGCGAGGGCGTGATCGCGGACTTTGACACCGCCGAGGCGATGATCAAGCACTTTATTCGCAAAGTGCATCGGCGATCGACCTTCTCCAAGCCCAAGATCATCGTTTGCGTGCCGCATGGCGCCACACCGGTCGAGAAGCGCGCGATCCGTCAATCCGTGTTGTCGGCCGGGGCGCGGCGGGCGGGACTTGTGGCCGAACCCATTGCTGCGGCCATCGGCGCGGGCATGCCGATCACCGATCCCACCGGAAACATGGTCGTCGACATCGGCGGCGGCACCACCGAAGTGGCGGTTCTCAGCCTCGGGGACATCGTTTATGCCCGTTCCATCCGGGTCGGAGGCGACCGGATGGATGAGGCGATCATCAACTACCTGCGTCGTCAGCAGAACCTCCTGGTGGGTGAATCCACGGCCGAACGGATAAAAACCTCGATCGGCACGGCACGGATGCCGAATGACGGGCGTGGCACGTCGATGCAGATCCGGGGGCGCGATCTTCTGAACGGCGTTCCGAAGGAAACCGAGATCAGCCAGGCACAGGTCGCCGAAGCGCTGGCGGAACCGGTGCAGCAGATCTGCGAGGCCGTCATGACCGCGCTCGAGGCAACACCACCGGACCTGGCAGCCGATATTGTCGATCGTGGCGTCATGCTGACGGGCGGCGGCGCTCTGCTGGGCGATCTCGACCTTGCACTGAGGGAACAAACGGGCCTGGCGGTGTCGATTGCCGATGACAGCCTGAATTGTGTTGCTCTCGGAACCGGCAAGGCCCTTGAATTCGAAAAACAGCTGCGCCACGCAATTGACTACGACAGCTGAATTGCCCACCCTTTGCAAAAGGGACCAAGTTGGCTCGCGACAGAGGACAAAGCAGCGACTACTCAGGCCCGCTCAAGCGTATTGTCTTGAGCCTCGTCGTCCTTTGCCTTCTCGCTCTTTTTCTGATCTGGCGCATCGACAGTCCAAGGGTCGAGCGGTTTCGCGCGCAGGTGATTGATCAGGTTGTTCCCCGGTTTGACTGGGCAATGGCCCCGGTGACCGGCGCTGTCAACATTCTGCGGGATTTTCAAAGCTATCAGCGCATTCACGAACAGAACAAGGAACTGCGCCGGGAACTGCAGCAGATGAAGGCATGGAAAGAAGCCGCGCTGCAGTTGGAGCAGGAAAATGCCCGGCTTCTGGATCTCAACAATGTGCAGCTCGACCCCAGACTCACCTATGTGACGGGGGTTGTCCTGGCCGACAGCGGTTCGCCATTCCGGCAGTCGGTCCTGATCAATGTCGGATCGCGCGACGGAATCATCGACGGCTGGGCGGCAATGGACGGTCTGGGTCTGGTGGGCCGCATATCGGGTGTCGGCGCGGGAACGGCGCGGGTCATCCTGATGACCGACACGTCAAGCCGCATTCCCGCGACCGTACAGCCGTCCGGGCAACGCGCTCTGGTTCTCGGCGACAACACCGCTGCGCCGCTTGTCGACTTCATTGAAGACGCCGATCAGGTCCGCGCCGGAGACCGGGTCTTGACCTCGGGCGATGGCGGCGTCTTTCCGGCGGGTCTTCTGATCGGGCAAGTCGCCGAAGACCCCGGGGGGCGTTTGCGCGTGCGTCTTTCTGCCGATTACGAACGGTTGGAGTTTCTGCGTGTTCTGCGTGATTACGGCACTGAACGCATCGAAAATCCCGGCGACCTGGTTGCGCCCGGCGCCGTGACGCCGTCAGACCTGATCGGCCCCCCGGCCCCGACGCGGGACGGGGCGCAGGTTCTGGACACGGGGGACAACACGGATGGCTGACAGCGAGCTGAGCAAAATGTGGTTCATGCGCCTGCTTTATGTCTGTCTGGCGCTGCTGGTTTTGTTCTTTCAACTCATGCCGCTCGATACAGTGCCACGCATCTGGGCCGGCCCCGATATTACGCTGGCACTGACTTTCGCGTGGGTTTTGCGCCGCCCGGAATATGTTCCGCCTCTTCTGGTCGCCTGCGTTCTGCTGCTGGGCGACCTTTTGCTGCACCGGCCTCCGGGTCTCTGGGCGGTGCTGGTGGTGCTGGGGGCCGAAACGCTGCGCGCCCGTTACACAGGCTTGCGGGACATGACGTTTGTCGCCGAATGGGTGGCGGTGGCGTCCACGCTTGCAGTCGTGACGCTGGCCTATCGCTTGGTTCTCGGCCTTGCACTGGTCGACCAGGCGCCGCTCGGCCTGAACCTGATTCAGGTGCTGATGACGCTGATCGCCTATCCCGTCGTCGTTGGGGTATCACAGGTTCTGTTCGGTGTGCGAAAACGCGCGCCCGGTGATCTGGACCCGCTCGGGGGGCGCATATGAAACAGACCGGAAAGGATCTCGCCGAGAGCCAGGCCAGGATCACGCGTCGCGGCATCGTGTTGGGCGCCGGCATGGCCTCTTTCATGGCGGTGCTTGGCTTGCGCATGCGGCACCTGCAGGTCGATCAGGCCGACGAGTTTCGTCTGCTCGCCGACGAGAACCGGGTCAACATTCACCTGATCCCGCCGTCACGCGGACGAATTTTCGACCGCAAGGGACGCGTGATCGCCGACAATGTGCCCAGCTATCGCATCACAATGGTCCGCGAACAGGTCAGCGAAGATATCGAAAGTGTCATCGAGCGCCTGTCGCAGATCATTGCGCTTGATCCTGTCGAGCTTGAACGCGCGCGCGAGGACCTGCGCAAGCTGCGCGGCGACACACCTGTTACACTGGCCGATCGTGTCAGCTGGGAAGATATCAGCCGCGTTTCGGTCAATACGCCCGCCCTGCCCGGCGTGCATCCCGAGGTCGGGCTGTCGCGCTACTATCCGCTTGGACCCGACTATGCCCATATGGTGGGCTATGTCGGCCCGGTCAGCGACCGCGACCTGGAAAAGATCGACGCCCCGGATGCGCTGCTGCTTATTCCCAGATTCCAGATCGGAAAGATCGGTCTTGAGAACCGGCGCGAAGACACGTTGCGCGGCAAGGCCGGAACCAAACGGGTCGAGGTGAACGCGGCCGGACGCGTCATGCGTGAACTCGACCGTGTCGAAGGCGAAGCCGGCGCCGACATTCAGGCCACGACCGACAACGCCCTGCAGGAATACATTGCCGCCCGCATTGACGGCGAAAGCGCTGCGGTCGTGGTGATGGACTGCAACACAGGCGACATTCTGGCAAGCGTTTCAGCGCCCAGCTATGACCCCAATCTTTTCGTGCGTGGCATATCAGGCGCCAACTACAAGGCGCTGCTCGACAACAAGTACCGACCGCTGCCCAACAAGTCTGTTCAGGGCGTTTACCCCCCGGGATCGACATTCAAGATGGTCACGGCGCTGGCGGGGCTTCAGGACGGCGCCATCGGGGTCAACGACACAGCCTACTGCCCCGGACATATGACCGTGTCGGGCCGGCGATTCCATTGCTGGAAACGGGGCGGACACGGCTACGTCGACCTGCACACCAGCCTGCGCAACAGTTGTGACGTCTATTACTACGATCTTGCGGCGAAGATTGGCATCGAGAAGATTGCCGCCATGGCGCGCAAGCTTGGACTCGGCGTGGTTCATGATCTGCCCATGACCTCCGTGTCCGGCGGTCTGATCCCCACCATAGACTGGAAGCTGATCAACAAGGACGATGACTGGCGCGTGGGTGACAGCGTCAATGCGTCGATCGGACAGGGCTTTGTGCTGACATCACCGCTGCAACTTGCCGTGATGACCGCACGGATCGCCACCGGTCGCAGCGTTTCTCCCAGACTGATCAAGTCCATTGACGGCGTGGAAGAGCCGTCCGGCGCGGGGGAGCCGATGGGGATCAACGAAAATGCCCTGCGAGAGGTGCGCCGCGCCATGTATGCGGTTTCGAACAACCGCCGCGGCACGGCCTATCGCAGCAGGATCATCGAGGATGCCTTCCGGATGGCGGGCAAGACCGGAACCAGCCAGGTGCGCAACATCACGGCAGCGGAAAGGGCGCGGGGCGTCTTTCGCAACGAGGATCTGCCCTGGGAGCGGCGAGATCATGCCCTTTACGTCAACTTTGCGCCCTACGAAAACCCTCAGATCGCCGTGGCGGTGATCGTTGAACACGGCGGGGGTGGGTCGAAAGCCGCCGCGCCGATCGCACGCGACGTGACGTTGCAGGCGCTTTACGACGGGGATCCGCCGCTCGAAGCCTATCCGACAGCGGATCGCGACCGCATCGAAAAGCAGCAGGAAGACCTGCGCCTCCGCCGCCGCGCAGCCGACCGCGCGCGCAATGACCGGGCCTGATACGCATGAGCTATCTTGAGTACACCGTAAAGACGACGCCGTCGGGCCTGCGAAAGGTGCTTTATCTGAACTGGGGTCTTGCCTTGTTGCTGACGGCGGTGGCGGGCGTCGGGGTGCTCATGCTCTACTCGGTCGCGGGCGGGTCGTTCAGCCCTTGGGCCGAACCGCAGATGAAGCGTTTTGCGCTTGGGTTGATCGTCATGTTCGCGGTGGCGATGGTGCCGATCTGGTTCTGGCGCAACATGTCGGTGCTGGCCTACGTGATCTCTGTTCTGCTGCTGGTGGCTGTCGAGTTTGTCGGCACCGAAAGCAAGGGCGCGCAGCGCTGGATTGACCTGGGGTTCATGCGCCTGCAACCTTCGGAACTGATGAAGATCACGATGGTGATGCTGCTTGCGGCCTATTACGACTGGCTTCCGCTGAAACGCACGTCGCATCCTGTCTGGGTCATTTTGCCGGTCATCCTGATCCTGCTGCCCGTGGCGCTGGTGCTGAAGCAGCCGGATCTCGGGACATCGCTTCTGCTGATTTGCGGCGGGGGGCTGATCATGTTTCTGGCGGGCGTCCACTGGGCGTATTTCGCGACCGTGATCGCAGCGGGTGTCGGACTGATCTTTGCCGTGTTCCAGAGCCGCGGAACGGACTGGCAGTTGCTGGCCGACTACCAGTATCGGCGGATCGACACCTTTCTTGATCCCTCGCAGGACCCGCTTGGCGCGGGCTACCACATCACGCAGTCAAAGATTGCGCTCGGGTCGGGAGGCTGGGCGGGACGCGGGTTCATGCAGGGCACGCAGACGCGTCTGAACTTTCTTCCCGAGAAGCACACCGACTTTATCTTTACGACACTGGCGGAAGAGTTTGGCTTCGTCGGCGCCTTTTCCCTTCTGGCGCTCTATGCTCTGATCATTCTTTTCTGCATCGTCTCTGCCCTCTCCAACCGCGACCGGTTTTCCTCGTTGCTGACGCTTGGCATCGCCGTAACCTTCTTTCTGTTCTTTGCCGTGAACATGTCGATGGTTATGGGTCTCGCGCCGGTGGTGGGTGTGCCGCTCCCGCTTGTCAGTTACGGAGGCTCTGCCATGTTGATCCTCATGCTGGGCTTCGGCCTGGTGCAAAGTGCACATATTCACAGGCCACGCTAATGACCATCAACGTGCTTTTCGCAGCGCGACCGGAACGTTGGTCGCAGTATGAAATCCCGCTGCAAACGGCGTTTGCCGAGGCGGGTCTCGATGTCGCGTTGTCCACACAATGCAACCCCGCTGACGTTGATTACATCGTCTACGCGCCCAACGGCGAGGTCCAGGACTTCGGCCCGTTCATCCGGACAAAGGCTGTGCTGAACCTGTGGGCAGGGGTCGAGGACGTCTCGCCCAACCCGACGTTGACCCAGCCATTGACACGAATGGTCGACGAGGGACTGGAGCGTGGCATGGTCGAATGG
>JBCCHI010000032.1:0-33932 GCA_039028815.1 Pseudomonadota bacterium | reverse complement strand
GTGCCGTCTGACCGTCGATATGGATCCCGAGGCCGATGTGCGGGGTCAGGCGCCCACCGTCATCCAGTGTCGCGATGAGGGACCGCTCCTGAAAGCCCGCATCCGCGACCACCTGATCGACGCTGTTGATCGGCCCTGCTGGCACCCGCGCCTCTGCAAATCGTGCCAGCCAGGTTGCACGGTCGCGGCCCCGCAGGATGTCCTGAATGTCCGCCACAATCTGCGCGCGGTGCGCGCGGCGCGCGGCGTTCGAGCCGTGATCAGGATTCCCGGCGCGCTCCGGCTGATCCAGTGCAGTCCAGAACCGCCTCCAGATCGCATCCGAGCCGAGACCCAGCGTAATCGGATGATCTTTGGTGTCGAACGGCTGATAGATGGCGATTACGCTGTCGGTCCCGCCGGACCTTTTCGGCACCTCGCCCGATCCCATATAGCTGGAGATACGGCATGCCAGAAAGCGCGTCATGCTTTCCGCCAGCGCGATGTCGATGTCGTGGCCCTGTCCTGTACGCGCGCGGTCCATCAACGCAGCCAGGGTGGCCAAGGCCGCGTCCTGCCCGGCCAGCATGTCTGCCGCAGGCGCGCCGATTTTCTGCGGATCACTGTCAGCCGCGCCGGTGATGTCCATGATCCCGGAATGACCCTCGGCGATCAGATCATAGCAGGCCAGGTCCGCCCGCACACCTGTCAGGCCAAATCCGGTGATTGTCGTCATGATGATGTCCGGACGCACCGCCCGGAACTCTGCCGCCGTCAGACCAAGCTTGCGCTGAACGGACAGGGGCTGGTTGCTGACAACCACGTCGCAGCGCTTTGCCAGTTCGAACAGGTCCGCGCGCCCGTCTTCGGTCGTGAGATCCAGAACCACGCTTTTCTTGTTCCGATTGACCGACAGGAACCACAGCCCCTCCCCATCCAAAAACGGCGGTCCCCAATGGCGGGCATCGTCACCCTGGGGCCGCTCTATCTTGATCACCTCGGCGCCGAAATCCGCCAGCAGCATTGTCGCATAAGGGCCTGCCACCGAGGTCGTCAGATCCAGCACCCGAACCTCCGACAGCAACGCAAAACCCGCCCCGGCAGAGATGCGGGGCACGCGGCTCATGGGCAGTTTGGAATTTCCAGTGATCGCCACCTTGGCGGTCCTCCCGTGGTCAACGGGCTTCAGATTGTTATGTATTTTTATAGTAGTCAATGTATTTTTTATATATACATCTTCGCAAAGCATAAGACACCCTTAACGCGCCCGATCTGCCCCGGCACCCTGACCATTTCCGCAAAAAGATTTATATTTTTCAGATTTTTAACGAGTTACCCACCGGGCAAACCTAAAGCCTCTGAAAGCAATCGGGGGATCTCGCACGCCAGAACTTCTGACAGGGCGCGACTCGCCCGTGACCGGTATCGCCCTGGTGGGTAAACCAGCCATATGGCCATGTCGGTGTCGATCTCAACCTCGGGAAGCATCCGTATCAACCGTCCCTCGGCAAGGTCCGTACGCACGTCCCAAAGCGACCGCTCAGCAATCCCCAGCCCGGCCAGAACCGCGCTCTTTACAACCTCGGCGCTGTCGGTCGAAAGGCGCGGTCGCACGGCTACCTGAGCATGAACGTCACCGCGCCGGAACCGCCACACGTCCTCTCCGCCCAGCACGATGCAGGGGAGGTGCGACAGATCCTCCGGATCCTTTGGGACCCCGTGACGCGCGACAAAGCCCGGAGTCGCGCAGAGAACCCGGTCATTCCCGGCCAGTTTCTGCGCCTTGAAGGACGAGTCCGGCATCGAGCCGATCCGCAACGCCACATCGACGCCCGCGCCGATGTAGTCCAGCACGTTGTCCCCCAGACTGATCTTGAGGTTCACCGCCGGGTGCGTGTCCAGAAACTGCTCCAGCACAGGCAACAGGAACAGCCGCCCAAAATAGGCTGGCGCTGTCAGGTGCACGGTGCCCGAAATCACCGAAGCCCGCACGCCCACGCTTTCTCGCGCGCCTTCATAAAGCGCCATGAGTTCCCGCGCCCGCACCAGAAAGCTTTCTCCCTCATCGGTCAGTGTCAGCTTGCGCGTGGTCCGGCGGGCCAAGGTACAGCCCAGATCCCGCTCCAGCCGCGCCAGCCGGTCGCTTGCGATTGTAGCTGACAGGCCCAGCGCCCGACCCGCGGCGGAAACTGACCCCAGCGATGCGATTCGTTCGAAAAGGGCGACGTCTTCGATTTTCATTATCCAGAAAAACCGCATTCAATTTCTGTTTTTATACAGATTTTACGGCATACGGGAACTGCTATCTGACCCAGGAACAGCACGAAAAGGGAGCCAGCAGATGGCAAAGGTCGCAATCGTCTACCACAGTGGCTATGGCCACACAGAACACCAGGCCAAGGCCGTCAGCCGTGGAGCGGCAACCGTCGAAGGCACCCAGGTCGACCTTCTGTCCGTCGCGGATTTCGACGGCGACGCCGCCGATGCGCACTGGGCGAAACTTGACGCCGCGGACGCCATCATTTTTGGCGCGCCGACCTATATGGGCTCTGTCTCTGGCGATATGAAAAAATTCATGGACGCCACTGCCGGGGCCTGGAGCGCTCAAAAATGGGCCAACAAGCTGGCTGCAGGCTTCACCAATTCCGGCGCGCACTCCGGGGATAAACTGTCGACGCTGATCAGCTTTGTCCTTCTGGCAGGCCAGCACGGCATGATCTGGGTGAACCTCAACCTGATGCCCGGCAACAACGCCTCCACCGGCTCGCTCGACGACCTGAACCGCGTTGGTGGTTTCATTGGCGCGATGTCCCAGTCAAATGTCGATCAGGGCGTCGAAGGCATGCAGGACAGTGACCTGCGGACCGCCGAACATCTCGGCCGCCGCGTCGCTGAAACCGCGTCGCGTATCCGCACATGACGGCAGCCAGGGCTGTCCCTGCTACCGGTGCACGGGCGCGATCCTCAGTCGCGCCTACCTGCAGCCGTGTCGCGGCCCTGGCTTGCAGTGCAACGCGGTCGTCGCGGGATACGGCTCTTTTCAGGCGTCTGGCAGTCTGCAGGCCGAACCGGACGGACGGTCGCTCAGTTCAGGGACCCATCTGCCCAGTACTTCGTACCGGCCACTGACGCCGAAACCTTCCATCCGCGATTTGTCAGAAAAAACACCACCCGGCCGTCAACGAACCGAAACTCCGCGCTGTCCTGATTCTCACCAAACATGGTGCCTGCTTCCGCCGTCGCATCGTAACCGTTCACAACAAAACTGTCGAAGCCGTCGCGATCCTCGAACAGGATAACCACCTGTGTTTCAAAACCTCCGAGGCCGAACGAAACCCCGACGCCCGCTGTTCCCATGTTCATGTAGGTCCGGTCATCGCCTGGGGCGACGGCAACACCGCGTCCGGCTCCTCCGGAAAAACCGACCAAAATCACCTTGCGCGTGTCGAAGACCGCGTAACCTTCGCTGGTATCGAACAGCTCGCGTGCCTCCGGCTGCTCGGCAAAGAGCCGCTCGAGGGTGCTGGCTGCCATTGAATCAAGTTTGGCGCGCGTTTCATCGGGTGTCGGCTCATTCGTCATCGCGTCAACGGTGGAATCCACCGTATCGCCCACCTTTTCCGCGACGCCCGCAGCGCTTTCGCCGACTTTGCCAACGCCCTCTTTGACACCGGAGAGGCCTTTCTCGATCCCATCCTTCAGGGACTGCGAAAATCCCGCAGACGGAACCACGAGAGAGACTGACAGCAATAGGGTTGCGACTTTGGCTTTCATTGTGACTTCCATTTCAGGTCAGGGCATTTCAGGTCAAGGCATTTCAGGTCAGAGAAGGCGCGCCAATCATGGCACTCCTAGAATTGGTACTTCGCTCCGACGAACGGGCCGGAAAACGAGATCCGAGACAAGACGGCCGAGTTGTCGACATCCCATGCCAGATGGCGATACCCAAAGTTTACGGACCATCTGTTGTTAATCCGATAGTCGAACGCCAAAGCCGCCTGCCAAGTCACTTCGCTATCCCCGGCACCGACATCAAGATAATAGTTCAAAGCCCAGCGATCCGCCAATTCCTGCGTTCCACGCAAGCCCAAAATGGCATCCAGATTGTCAAGATTTCCGCTGATCCTGCGGGAACCGCCCGGGCTGGAGATGTTGGCATCCGTATCCAGATTCAAGAATCGCAAACCCCCGAACCCGTTCAAACGCGTGCGTCCGTTGTCAACGAAATCATACCCCACGCCGCCGGTGAAAACGAAACCCTGCACTTCGATATCAGGGCTGGCCGGTATGCCTGGCCCGACAAGAGCCGTGCCACTGTCAGAGATCTTCAGATAAATCGCATCACCGAATACGGCCCAGCCGCTTCGGCGGGCTTCCAACGATCCCATGAGACCAAAATCCAGAGTCTCAACGATGTCGCTGAAACTGACATCGACGCTCTGGCCTGTGGTGGTTTCTCCACCAATACTCGCGCCCCAGAGGTACACAAGACCGGTGACATCCCAGCTGTCCTGCGCCGACAGGCGCGCCGGATTGGCGGCCATACAGACGACCAGGCTCAGTTTCGCAAGATGTACGAATAAAGCGTTTCGTTTTTTGGCATTTTCAGCGTGCATGTGTTCACCAATTCAGAGTCGTAGCGTTGTTTCGGGGGGCAGGTTCCGCCGCGCCGGCGCGGACGGTATCCGGCCCCCGTGCTGATGGTTTTTCAGAGTTTCAGTTTCCGGCCGAACCCCAGCGACGGTCAATGTTTTCCCATTCGGGTTGCTGCCTCAGAAACTCGTAGGGATCAAATGGCAGATCCTCGGGATTCACTCGGAATTGTCCGGCTGCTGTGACCTCTGGACGGGGGTTCTTCAGGTTCTGCAACGGCAGGTCCCGATTCTGGCCGGTATTCGGGTACTTCGTTTCCCAGGTCTGGTGTCTCAGCTTCATCTGATTGAACATGCCCTTTGCAGGGAACATCGGAAGCATCTGACCGCTGACTTCGCGCGGATCGTTGTAGAGATCATAGAATTCCGGCCCTGAGAGACCTGGCTGTGCGCCAACCAGATGGCGTTTGTACCGGCCTTTCACGATAGAAGCGAGTATCGGCCCGGTATAGACAAAGGCATAGTCGCGGCGGCTGTACGTGTCACCATTCAACAGCAGCGAGGTCTGATCGATTCCGTCGATGATGCGATCTCTCGGGATTGCGTCTGTCGCACCGGCCAGCCGGGCAAAGGTCGTGTAGAGGTCCGTGATGTGCACGATGTCTCCGACGATCTGACCCGGCTCGATTGTGCCGGGCCAGCGCGCCATGGCAGGCACCCGGACACCACCTTCGGTGTAATCGCCTTTGCCGCCTGCGTAGAGCGTCTCTACCATGCCCGGGGGACCGTTGTGGGTCATCGGGCCGTTGTCTGCCATTATGATCACCAGGGTGTTTTCCGCGATGCCCAGCTCGTCCAGCTTGGCAGTCAGACGACCGATCCGCGCATCAAGCCGCACAAGTGCTTCCTGCATGAATCCACCAGCTGCTGTCTGACGGTCGGGAAAGCCCAGAAAAGAGGTCAGTTGCGGCCACCACGCGACGAAGAAGGGGTTACCTGCCTCGGTCTGCCGTGCCATGAAATCATACGTGGCGTCCTCGAACTGGTCTTCGAGCATCATGTAGCCGTCATGGTCAAATGGCGGCGTTCCGAACTCGGAGGCCTGCGCGCCCTTTGTCCCCTGCAGCGCCCAGACATAACCGGTCGGACGCCAGTCGGGATCCATATCGTAGCGATCCGGCTCGAACATGTCGGGAAACACTGTCGCCGGGGACAGGGCGTTCAACTGGCCGGCCGGCACGTAAAGACTGGGCACCTGATTGTATGGTGACCAGATGGCTTCGTCGAAGCCCTGATTGTTCAGATAGGACGACTCGACATCGCCCAGATGCGACTTGCCGAAGAACGCTGTCGCATAACCGGCGGCACTCAGGACTTCGGCAACGGTTACTTCCTCGGCGGCCAGCCCCCCGTACTCGTACGGAAATCCTACGTTGTACATACCATTGCGAACGGCATGCCGCCCCGTCATCGCGGCCGCGCGGCTGGGCGTGCAGGATGGCTCGGTATACATGCGCATCATGTTCATGCCTTCGGCCGCAAACCGATTGATGTTTGGGGTTTCGAACCCCCGAACGACCTGGATTTCCGGAATACCAAGTTCGCCGACCGCGGTGTCATCCCACATGACATGGATAATGTTGGGCTTCTGGCCAAACTCCGCTTCCATCTCGGCCAGCTTGGCGTCGATCTGAACGTCTTCTGCGGCCCACCTGTCGCCATGCATTGCTTTCAGGACATAGAATTCCGCGTCATGCACGATGGCGATTTCGGGCACTTCATTTTCTTGAGCCGTTGCAGTTGCGGCGAAGGCAAGAACGGCCAATGTCGAGACGACATGTTTCACTTGGGGCTCCCTTGTCAGTTTTCTCGGTTTCTACAGGTCTCTTTTGACGCGCTCTGTGGCGCGAAAGAGCAGTTCATGGCAAAGCGCAGAGAGAGACACGCCAGAGTCTTCCGCCAGCGCCCGCAGGTGCGAGAGCTCAGTTTCCGTCACCATCGTGACAACGCGTGAGCCGCGCCGGTCGGCGGACGACAACCTTGGTCTTCCCGGTCTGGGATGGTCTTGCGAATCGCTCATTTGACGTTCCGGATTGAATTTGCAGGAAAACAATCAGAGACTGCGGACCGACCACATCAAAAATTCCCCAAATAGAACGCGCCCGAATGACCCAGACCACTTTTGCAACCGCGTTGGCCGAGCCAAATCAGCTTTCGCAGGTGGCCCCGTGGGACATTGATTTTCGCCAGATGTCAGCCGGAACAGGAGAAACCCGTGTATCGGTCCGCAACAGCCGGTCGCTGTTTGCCCTGCGTCTCGGGATGCAATGCGACGTGCATCAGTTCGGCGCATCACCCAAGGATCTGGTTACGTTTGGGTACTCCCGGCCCGGGGCACTGAAAACCTGGATGCGTGGCGAGGTGCCCGAGGGGGCGCTGTACTGCTTTGGGTCTGGTCAGGAGTTCGAAAGTGTCAGCCGCGCGGGATTTGCCGGTGTCACGCTCAGCATTCCAACCACCGACATCTGGAAAATGGCCGATGAGCTGGGCCTGAATTGTCATCGTCGTGTCGAGGATTGCGGATTGCTGGACCTTTCAGCGTCCCCCTGGATTCTGAAGTCCGTCTCGAACGCGGTCGATCAGTTCTTCGAGTTGCCGGAACACTCGGACGGTCGGGATCAGGTGGACGAGATTTGCCTTTCGTTCTTGCGGGCAACTACGGACACACCAGACAGCGCCGTCAGGACCAACCACCGATTGAGAGAAAGATCTCTGCGGCGCGCCCTTGAATTCATTGAGGCACGCGCGGACGATTTCCCTGGCATTCGCGAACTCTGCGTTCAATCCGGTGCCTCCTGGACGACCCTGAACCGTGCCTTTTTCGATCACTTCAACATCGGGCCAAAGAAATACCTGACAAACCTGCGTCTGAATCGCGTTCGGACAGAGTTGCTGGGCGCACCCGCGGGCACAAAAGTCGCGGATATAGCAAACCAATGGGGGTTTTGGCACATGGGGCAGTTCGCGGCGGACTACCGGCGATTTTTTAACTGCCTGCCCTCTGAACATCTGCACCGATAGGACCAGCATGCCTTTCGGCAAATGGCCGATCCCGGCCAGCGCGCAGAGTGCCCTGGATCCCGGTAGTCAGATCAGGCCGATCGAACATGCGCCGAGGGCCGGTTACAACGCCTGACGTGTCGCGCGCCGCCCCCTTCGGCGCGTGCGTGTCCTGCATGTCCTCGCCACGCAGCAGCCCAAGCAGTGAGGCGTGCGCCTTCACGCGTCCGGCGTACCACACGGCGCTGCGTTCAAACATCATTTTGCTGCTTTGGCAGGGTTGATGCCCGGTTCCGGTTCGTCCCAGGTCTCGTGTTCGCGACGGCATCTGTCACGTTCCAGTCTTTCGAGCCGCGCTTCGAGCGCGACAATACGCGCCGTCAGAGTCGCGATGACTTCGTCTGATCCGCCATCGCGTGCCTTCCGTGGCATCGCGATCCGGCCAGAGGCCCACCCTGCGAACTGCACCGTCCGTTCCGCAAGCACCCGCAAGCCGGATGAACGTCCGGCCAGCCGGCTGGCGGTGGCGGCCTTGCCGCGCCGCAATGCAGATTTCAGACAGTCTGCGCCACGCGAATAGGTGCCGGGCGAGAGTGCCGCCATTGACCACCCCAGAACAGTCACCGCTCCTGCCCAAACCACAAGACCTGACCAGTGGCCAATCGCGACAAAAACAAGACCTGGCCCGAACACGGCGGCCCGGGCCGGCCAGAGCAACGGGCGGTGCTCGATCCTGTGCAGCCGATGCGTGCGGCGGCGTTTTGGATCGGTCCGCATCAGACAACCCAAGCCTGCCAAGCTGAACGCAATCAGCACAAGGATGCCCCAATTGCTCATTCCGCAGCCTCTTGCGTTCGGCTGAGCGCACAGTCTCTGGCGGATCTGCGATGTTCACGAAGAAGGCAAAGACCGGTCAGGACGAACAGAACATCAACGGCGATGATCACGGGAACACCGGCAAGCAACGCGTCGCTCCAGCTGGCACCTCCGGTCAGCAATCGAAGTATTGGAAGAGCCATGCACACCAGAGCGTTGGCCAGACGCAGGCGTGTCTCGACGCCGGCGCCCCGCAACCCCAGCGCAAGCACCAGTGCCGCAGACGTAAAGAAACCAAATGGTGTCCACCAGCCAGGATCTCCGGCGGGAAGGGCAATGAAGTAAAAGACCGCCGACATCAGCATGGCAAAGGGAACGCCCCATATCACGACAACAATCCAGCGACGCAGGCCCCGCCACAGAGGCTGATTTTCGCGTCGCTTTGTCCACAGCAGCATGCCCGTCGCGGTAACATATGCCATGGCCAGACCCATTCCGAACCAGACTGTCTTCGATAACATCCCGGCAAAATCACCAAAGTGAAGCGGACCTATCAGATCAAAAAGAGACGCGCCGGCAGAGGGTTCCTGACCGATCCGGGGTTTGACACCTTCAAAGCGCCGCGTCGGGCCGTCGAACACCAGTTTTTGGGGCGCGATGCGGCCCGGTGCGGGACGCATGTTCACCAGGATTTCAGCACCTTTGCTGTCGTAGTTTGTGATCTGAATCGAGGTTACGTCGGCACCTGTTCGCGCCCTGGCGTCCGCCACAACGAAGTCCAGCGCCGCCAACGGCGCCTGCGTCAGGTCGGGATCCTCGGGTTGACCGATCAGCGTCTGAAACATCGCCTGCCGGTCACCGTCGAATGCCACCGACGACATAACCGGAATGCCAACGGTGAGCGCCAGGCTGAAGAATGCTCCGGTGAACGCCAGCACGAAAGCAAAAGGCAACCCCCAACTGCCCGCAAGAACATGCATGTCGCGCGCGCCCACAAGCCGCGCATTGGTTCGGGGCGACAAAAACACGTCGCGAACAAGGTGCTTGTGGATCAGGATGCCGGACACCGCCGCAAACATCATGACCAGGCCAAGCACACCCACCAGGATCGCTCCATAGGGGTTCGGCAGGTACAGCTGAACATGCAGATCCACCCAGAAATCGCGCAAGGCGGACGCAGTATCCTCAGGCAGGTCTGGCCGCAAACCATCCCAGCGTTCCAGAACCTCGCCTGTCACAGCGTCCACCTTCAACCGCACGGTCGGCTCCAGGAATTGCCCCGTTTCGTCGATCTCATGCCTGTGGAACAGAAACTGAAAATGGCCTGCGTTCGATCGGAAAATCGAAACCTCTTCGTAGTAGCGTCTGTCGACCTGCCGCGCGGCCGTGCGAAAATGGTGATCGACGCGCGTTCCGATACCGTCACTTTGCACAAGTGCGCCGCGCGACCAGGTTTCGATTTCGTCTTCAAAGACAACGACAGTGCCCGTGAAAATGACCACATAGAGCACAATGCCCAGCAATGCCCCTGACCAGCCGTGAACAGACAGCAGTCGCCTGGTCTTTGTCTGGCTTATGAAACTCATCGTCGGCCTACAATATCGCGATGAGAAGTGCATTGAAGACGATCAGACCCGTCAGAACGCAAAATATGCGGGGCAGTTTCTCGTCCAGAATGGCGTAGATGAACAGGGTCACCCAGATCAGCGGAAAAAGGATGACCGGTATGGCAATATTGTTGACCTGTGCGCGGCCTGCAGGCCACCACACCGCCATGCCGCCCATGACGGCGATCGCGGCCAGCAGGGCCAGTGGCCCTGCCAACACTCCGCGCATTACGCCTGGCCGTCCGAAGACTGACACCGCCGCGCTGCGCCACACGTTCAGCCGGTCGTCCTTGTTCAAAAGATGTAAGTCACCACGTTGCACGAACACCGAAGCCAATTTCTCTGGGTCTGTTGGTCACGCCTGTCGTGCCGCCTCCAAAGATCTCCACCCCCTGCACCTCGTCCGTGACATTGGTCACATAGGCATAGACTTCGGCAGAATCCGAAACGGCGTAACGCGCCTGAAGATCAAACGTCGTCAGGCTGCTCGTCTTGTTTCCAGGCGTGTTTGCGAGGTCAGAATAGTAACCCGCGCTGTGGCGCACATGCGCTGCCAGGGAAAGGCGGTCGTTTACCGCATAATCAAGGCCGACGGAGGCGGTAAATGACGGTGCGAATGGCAACTCGTTCCCGACGAGCGAACTGACCGAAGACCGGAATTCTTTCACGTCCGAATGAAGCAAACCCAGCGACCCGATGATCTGGAGCCGGTCGTTGGCCTGATACTCTGCGTCCACTTCAAGGCCGTAGGAGACAACACGTTCAGCGTTTCTGATTATCGTGTCGATGTCCCCCGTCGGCAGAACGGTTGAAACCGAGAATTGATAGTCGTCGTAGTCGCTGTAAAACAGGTTGGCGGCGACAAAGAGGCGGTTCTCCAGAAAGCGCCCGCGCATCGACAACTCATAGTTTGTGACGGTTTCCTCAAGAAACGGCACGAAAGGGTCCGGCAAGGGTATGATACCGAGAATCGCGCCAAAGGATGTGCCGACACCGCCCGGATTGAACCCGCGCGAGACCTGGAATGCAAACCGCAGGTCGTCATTTGGTTCGTACCCCACGACAAACCTTGGCAACACCGCATCAAAACTTGCATCGTAATTCAGTGCACTGGGCCCGACAATTCCAAATGGCGGAATTTCGACAAAGCGTCTTTGTTTCGCCTTTTCGAATCGCACCCCCCCGGTGACATCGAAACCATTTCCGAACCGGTAGGTGGCTTCGCCGAAAATCCCCAGGTTTCTGTTTGTTCCGTCAATCACAAAAAGCGAACCACTGGGGGAGCTGTCCTCGGCGCGCCGAACGAAAACACCAAGAAAACCGCTGAACGGCGACCCGGCCGGCGAATAATCCAGGATCAGTTCGTTGCTGGTTGCCGTCGTGTCCAGCGGCCTGTCTGCATTGAGTGGGCCGGGACCTCCGTTTGTGCTGCGCACGTTGTCGGACTGACTATAGGTGAACTGGTTTCGAACAGAGAAACCATTGCCAAAGTCATAACTGACGTCATGGATAACCGCGAACGTGTTGCCCGAGAAAGTAGAGGGAAACACGTCTCCTGTCGCGGAATTCAGAGCACTGAACGGCGCGGACACAAGGTATGTCTGCGGTCCATTGTATTCGGTGTAGGACAATGTGAGCTTTGTACTGAGCCCAGGAACCTCCACAGGTTCCCACAACAGTTTCATCCGGGCGGTCAGTTGCTCGTTTCGCACAACCCCTTGTCCGGCAGCGATGCCGTTGGGATAATTGATGAAGGGATCCTGTTCCTGGTAATCCAGAACAAAGCGCAAAGCGACACTGTCTGAAGTCGGCGCATTGACCATCGCGCAGACTGCCAGGCGATCAAAGCTTCCGACTTCCGCGCGCGCCGATGCTTCGGTGAAAAACACGGGATCCTTGGTGCGCACATTGATCGCACCGGCAATACTGTTGGAACCCTGTGTCGTTGTCTGCGGCCCGCGAAAGACTTCCACCGCTTCGACATCGCATACGGATGTTTGCGAGAACGACAACTCGCTGAATGTCTGAATCCGTCCATCGACGGTCAGGTTGGCGCGTGGAAATGACCCTTCGAGAAAAGCGCCCTGAATGGTGTTGGGACCGGATGTGGAGTTGCCGCGAATGTAGGGGGTCTGGTTGCTGCCTCCGATCGTCGTGACGTTGCCGGTGTTTTGGATGACCTGCTCCAGACTGGTGTTTTGAACGTCCTGCTCCAGTTCTGCGCTGCCATAGACGCGGACGGAGGTTGATGTGCTGAACACGTCGCGTTCTACCCGTTCGCCCTCGACCACCAGCGTTCCGAGATCGAAGGACTCGTCATCGCCGTCGTCCGTAGCGTTCTGGGCAACGACGTCATCGGAACTCAGCACAGCGCTGTTGTTTTCAGGTGTACGGAAAGACAGGCCACTGTCTGCAAGCATCGCATCAAGAGCAGCCTGAGGTGTCATCCGACCCTTTACCGCGTTGCTGGTCTTGCCTGATACCGCGTCGGCAGGGGCCAGAACCTGAAGGCCCGTTTCACGTCCGAGTTCGGCAAGCGCGGTGGCCAGAGGTTGTGCCGGAACATCAATGATATCCTGTGCAGCAGCGGGCGCTGCATTCACCAGTGCCAGGCCGAACGCGGTCGTGGCGTGTAGTGCATGACGATACATAAATGTGTCCTCTGGTCAGTCTTGCGGGTGTCTGTCCGCCCTTAATTACTAAACGACACCGGCCTTCATATTTTCGGGAGAAGACGCGCCTGAAACCGGAAAAAGTAATAAATATATTAAAATTCAAATGGTTAAATCAACGATATGTTCGCTTCCCCGGACCGGCGGAGCCCGAGCCGTCACAACGCGTCGATCTATTGGTTGGCAATCACGCGGCCGATCCCCGGCACGTGAAACACGCGCGCGTTGCCCGTGGCGGCCAGAAGACGCAAGGCAACCAACGGATCGGAAAGATCGAGACTTCCGGTGACACGTTTCCGGCGCAACGCCCGGTCTGCAAAGACAACGGTTCCAATCAGGCGGCGTTCGATGATTGCAGCGGCCTCACCAAGGGTCATTCCATCAACGACCAGCCGATCCCCGCGCCAGGGTGCGACTGCGTTCCCGTCATGAGTGGTCACTTCCGCACCACGCGTGTCGGTCCAGTGCAGGCGTTCCCCGGCGCTCAGTTCCCAGATCTGGTCATTTGCCTTCACATCGACACGACCCTCGGCGACGTCAATGACAACCGCACCATCAACAAAAGCGGTTTCAAAGGCCGTGCCCACCACGGTGACCACAACGTCGCCCAAATCGACGACGAATGGATGCCGGCCCGCGGCTACATCAAAGAAGGCCGCCCCGTCGAGGAGTTCCACAGTTCTGCTGGCCCCATCCGTTTCGTCGACAAGCGCGCTGGCGGCGTCGAGGAACGCGATATCTCCGGATGCAAGTGTTGTCTGTTCTGGTGCCGACTGCGTGGACACGTCCGCGAGGATCGCAATGCGGAGCGGATCATACGCAAAGTATGCCGCGCCGATCAGCACGCAGCACAACACCGCAACAGAGCGCATCGTTCGGGGAACATGCATGACACCGGAGGCTTTCCAGGTCTTCAGGATCTCGCCGTAGACCGCCTTCTCTGCCTCGCCGCGTGCCAGAAACGCGTCACGCCGGGCCTGCAATTCCGGGTTTTCCGGATCGTCTCGCAACTGCAGGAAGATGTGCGCGGCTTCTTTCATCAGTTTTTCGCGGCGCGCGTCCGGCATCTTTTCCCTCTGACATCACAGGTGTCTTACTAAAGGAACGACGCCGGGCGTCGAATATTCTGCGTTTATGCCGACTCATTTCCTGGTTGCCAGCGTCACAGTCACCAGTGCATCCGCGACAAGACCATAGGCGGTCGAGGTGGCCACGCCCATTTCAGCCCCGATCTGCGCGTAGGTCAGACCATCAACGCGACTCAACCTGAAGGCATGCAACGACCTGCTCGAAAGTGTCTGCAATGCGCACACGACATTCAACAGATCCTGTCGGGCAATGACAACGCGCTCTGTATCCGGCGCGTCATCGTAAAGGAGTGAATACGCTTCGAACCGGGCCCATTCGCGCCGCTGTCTTCGGTGCCAGTCTCTTGCGAGGTTCAGAACAATCCGCTTCAGGATAGGGACAGCATCGGCGCTTGGATAGGACTTGTTGCTCCATTGAAGCCAGCTGTCCTGGACCAATTCCTCTGCCACGGCGTGGTTTCGCACGATGGTGTTTGCCAAAGCGACGAGATCACCTCGTCGACTCACAAAAGCTTCCAGGCCACTGTAGTTTGATCCGCTCGCCATGACGCCGGTCTCGATCTTGTGGGTGACGTCTGGCTGCGAGAGAGAGGCTGGACAGAAAATATCAACTTCGGAAAGCCGGATATCAGCAAAACCACGCATTTGCCACACCTCTGAGACGTGAACCAAAGGCAAACCCGCAAAAGCATTGGTTTTTTGACACACCCCCCCCTTGCGCTACGGCACAGCGGCATACGGCGTGCAAAACTCTGCGGATCTGACACGGTCAGCCCCGCACCCCTGATACCCCGCGTCTCAGGCACGCAGGGCGCTGAGAACAATTGCCTCGGGCGCCCCATCTATCACGTGTGACAAAAGCAATGGTGTCGCAGGCGCGCGGCGCTGACACTGAGGGGCCACCCAACAAGAGCGCGCCGAACCTTGCCGGTTGCTCGTTCGATATCGTGCTTGCCACGCTGCGCGTTCCCGCCCCTCGGAACGTTCTCGGCCGGCGACGCGCAGTCTGCATGTGGTTTGACGCGTTTGGTGTGCCGTGCATGAAAAAGTTGCAAGAGACGCTCCGGCCCCCCGGGATTGTCATTTCTGCATGACGCCTGCTCCGGGAACCGGCATGGTGCGCCTCATGTCGTCCCGTGTGCGCCGAACTGTTTTACGGCATGGGGTTTGCGGCACGCCAGACGAAGTAATACATGTGGCGCCCGGCCAGACAGGGTGCGGCCAGAACGGATGCGATCAGAGCGATGAAAGCCTTTTTTGACCCAGCGCAGCAGGCGCATGACCCAAAGCATTTTCTGGTTGCGGGGACCCCCCAGCCCTGCCCGGAAACCCCGCATCGCGCATCGCTTCTGACGCAAGGCGCAAAAGACGCAGGATACGTGCTGGACATGCCGCCGGATGCCGGCATGGGTCCGATTGCAGCGGTGCACCCCAGTCGCTACCTGACTTTTCTTGAGAATATTCACGCGCGATGGATTCGTCTGGATGGCGCCAGTGACGAAGTCATTCCCAATGTGCATCCGCTCTCGCGCAATGACAGCTATCCATCCTCGGCCATCGGTCAGGCCGGGTTTCACATGGCGGATACTGCTTGCCCGATCGGACCGCACACATTCCGCGCCGCCTATGCCGCGGCGCAGACCGCCGTCGCGGCGGCTGACGCGACCGCGCTCAGCGGCACACACAGCTACGCGCTGTGCCGGCCGCCGGGACATCATGCCTGCATTGACAGAGCCGGCGGCTTCAGTTTTCTGAACAACGCAGCGATTGCGACCGAACGGCTGATCCGCAAAGGCTGGCGCATCGCGATTCTCGATATCGACGTGCATCATGGCAATGGCACGCAGGACATCTTCTATGATCGCGGGGATGTGCTGACCGTATCGATCCACACGGATCCGAACGCGTTTTATCCATTTTTTCGTGGCCATGCGCATGAATGCGGAGCGGATGAGGGCCACGGTGCAAACCTCAACCTTCCGCTGCCAAAGGGCGCGGACTTGTCCGCCTACCGGCCTGCATTGTCCCATGCTCTGGACAGAATTGCGGCGTTCGGCGCGCAGGCGATCGTTGTCGCGCTTGGTCTTGATACGCATATCTCCGACCCGTTTCGCGGCATGACGCTTGAAACAACCGCCTATACCGAGATCGCACATACGCTGAAGTCCGCCGAACTGCCTTTGATCCTTGTGCAGGAGGGGGGATATGTGTCCGACCATCTGGCCATCAATCTCGCCACGTTCCTCAGCGCTCTGGACTGACCGGTCGGCGGACACCGACCAGTGCCGCCTCATCGGCGTTGCGCCGTCGACGGGTCGGACACGCATCGCACATCCCGTCAGCGGGTCAGGATCCGTCGTCGGAACCGGACGCAACCCGATTGCAGCGGTGCGACCACGGCCTGCGCCGGAGCGGGTGAAGATGGCTCATCAAGACGGTCCCGCGGCCCGTCAGGGCCCGGGACAAAGGCGCGCCTGGCTCACGCCGCTCCGATCATTGACCTGAGTTCAATAAGTGTCGCCTCATCTGCCTTGGTCACCGGCGCCAATCGGGATTGAAACACCGTCGCCTCGCTGCGCAGGATCAGGCCATCTTCGAGCGGACGCAGGTGATTTGCTCGCAGCGTGTCACCGGATGAAGTTATATCGGCAATCGCCTCTGCCGTTTCATTCTTGACGACGCCTTCCGTCGCGCCCTGGCTGTCCACCAGCTGATAATCAGCTACCCCGTGCTCGCGCAGAAACTCCCGCACCAGGCGATGATACTTGGTTGCAATGCGCAGCCGAAACCCGTGCGCGGCGCGAAACGCCGCCGCCACCGCATCCAGATCGTCCAGCACATGAACATCGACCCAGGCCGACGGCACCGCAAGCACCAGATCGGCATAGCCAAACCCCATCGGGCAAAGCCGCACAACCTGCGTGTCGCCGCCGGCAAGCCGCTCCATCACCAGATCAAGACCTGTCACGCCAAGATGAATCCGGCCGGCCGCCAGTTCGCGCGGAATCTCGGACGCCGCCAGCAGAACAAGATCGACGTTTTCAATGCCGTCCACGCATCCCGCATATTCTCTGTCCGCGCCGCTGAGCTTCAGGGTCAGACCGCGCGCGTCGAACCACTCGAATGTGGCCTCCATCAGCCGGCCTTTGGAAGGGACGCCGATCTTCACGCTCATGACCGGCCTCTGCGTGTCGACATGTCGCGCGCGCACAGCAGATCCGGGCGGATGACGCCCCCCACGGCCGGGGTGTTGCGGCCCTGTCCCAATTGCCGGGTCAGGGCATCGTATCGACCGCCACTGGCAACAGGCGGCAGGTCGGGCCGCGCAGGATCGTAGAAGCCGAAAACGAAGCCGTCATAATATTCCATAAGGGTTCGACCGTAGCTGCCCTCGAAATCCAGCGCGGACACGTCAACCCCTGCCGTCTGCAGTGCATCCAGCCGTGCGGTCAGACGTCCCACCGCATTGCCGATTGCCGGTAGATCGTCGGCAATTGCGTTCAGATCCTCCACAGCCAGATCTGCCCGACGGGACACCGCAAGCAGCGCATCCAGAGCATCCACGTCACGCACCGACAGAGCAGCCGTTGCGGCATCTTCGCGCAATGCTGCAATCCGCAAATCTATTTCTGCCTGACTGCGCAACCCCACCAGCGTCCCGGACTCTGCAACCGGATTTTCCGCCGCAATCAAGGCAGCCCGGCTCGGCGGCGTCGGAGCACGACCCGAAAACCGTTCGATCAGGGCGCGAAACCGGGCTGGTCGCCAGATGTGACGCATCAGCGCCTGTTTCCGCCGGTCTGTGGTGTCCAGACCTCTGACAGCCGCCGCAAGTATCCCGATATCACCAATCGCCATCCTCAGATCCGCGCCCGACAACGCCTTGCAGATCGTCGAAAAAACCAGCGCGTCCGCCTTCTCTGGCCGGGCGTCGTCAAACAGCTCGAATCCCACCTGCATGTATTCGTTTGGCCGTTGCAGGCTGATGTCCTGCCGGCGGAACACCTCGCCGGCATAGGTGTAACAGCCCCGCCTTTCACCGGTCGCGAGATGCGCCAGCACCACAGGCACGGTAAAGTCGGGCCGCAACATCTGCTCACCGCGCAGGGCGTCGGATGTCACGTAGGCACGGGCGCGGATGTCCTCGCCATAAAGATCCAGCAAGGTCTCGGCCGGAAGCAGAACGGAGGTCTCCACCGGGGTCGCACCCGCCGCCTCGAAAACCGACTGCAACTGTGCGGCCTTGCGCCGGATCGCGGCACCGGTCATTGCGCATGCTCACGCAGTATGTCCTGCACCTTCGCCACCATCTCTGCGCGCGGCACGGCGAACTGGCTGGGACGTTCCTTCCATTCCTCCAGGCTTGCGCTTTCAGCGATGCGCGCCCCGAGGATCAGGTCCTTGATCTGCACGATACCCTGCGCCCTTTCGTCCGCACCCTCGATGATCGCAACCGGAGCGCCGCGACGATCCGCGTATTTCAACTGATTGCCAAAGTTCTTCGGATTTCCCAGATAAACCTCGGCGCGGATACCGGCGGCGCGCAGATCGGCCGCCATCGTCTGATAATCCGCCAGTCTTTCGCGATCCATCACTGTCACGATAACCGGTCCCTGCGCCGCCCGCCCGACCCGGCCCTTTTCGCGCAGCGCGGCCAGCAAACGATCAACCCCGATCGACACGCCGGTGGCCGGCACGGCCTGACCCGTGAACCGCCTGACCAGGTCGTCGTAACGTCCGCCGCCCGCCACGCTGCCAAACTGACGCTTGCGCCCCTTCTCATCGAGAATATCGAAGGTCAGTTCCGCCTCGAACACCGGGCCGGTATAATAGCCGAGGCCGCGCACCACACTGGGGTCGATCACGGCCCGATCCGGACCGTAACCCTGTGCGTCCAGAAATTCCGCAATCCGGGCCAGTTCATCGACGCCCTCTTGTCCGGTTGCGCTGTCGCCGACGGCCTGACGCAGATTTGCCAGTGTCTCTTCGGCAGTGCCCGCGCGCGACGTCAGAAAGGCCAGAACCGGCGCCGCCTGTGTATCGGACAGGCCCACCCCGTCGATGTAGGCACCTGACGCGTCAAGCCGCCCTTGCCCCAGCAACTCGGCAACACCGGCCTCGCCGACCTTGTCGAACTTGTCGATGGTGCGCAGAACAGCGTCGCGCCGCGCGCCGTCCGCCAGCTCGATGCGCTCCAGCACGCCGTTGAGCACTTTGCGGTTGTTGATCCGCACGACGAAATCGCCACGGGGAATGCCGACCGCTTCCAGCGCGTCGGCAAGCATGGCGCAGATTTCCGCGTCAGCGGCAACCGAAGATGCACCGACCGTATCAGCATCGCATTGATAAAACTGACGGAATCGCCCGGGGCCTGGTTTTTCGTTGCGCCAGACCGGCCCCATTGCATAGCGGCGGTAAGGTGTCGGGAGATCATTGCGAAACTGCGCATAGACGCGCGCCAGCGGTGCCGTCAGATCATAGCGCAGCGCCATCCAGTCGCCGGTTGCCTCGTGTTCGGCGTCCTGCCAGGCGAACACGCCGGCATTAGGGCGGTCCACATCGGGCAGAAACTTGCCAAGCGCCTCAACCGTTTCCACCGCGCTTGTTTCCAACGCGTCAAATCCGTAGCGATGATAAATCGCTGCGATCTGATCAAGCATGGCCGCCCGCTCGGTCACTTCAGCGGCGAAGTAATCCCGAAATCCCTTTGGCGTCACGGCTCTGGGCCGCGGAGTTTTCTTGCTATTGGCCATATCGCAGGCCCCCCGTTTCGCACTGCGCGCGGTCTAGCGGATGGTCCGGGACGGGGCAAGCACCGGCAAGACCGCGCTCACCCCGCGTGTCGGCCAGATGTGGGGAATTGACCATCGCGGGACAGAAGTGATTTATACCGCGACAGGCGGTGGGTGACATGAAGCAACTTGAAGAACAGATCGCGCATCTGACGCGGACAGTCGAAGACCTGTCCGATGTTGTGGCCAGGCAGGACGCGGCGATCGCCATGCTCAACCGACGCGTTCAGTTGCTTATGGAACGAGAAGCCGAGCGCGAGTCGAACGAAGACGCGCAGGTTGTCGTCGCAGATATCAGCCCTCCGCACTGGTAATCGGCACCGCGCGGTGACCTGCCAAGGGCAATGATCGAGGTGTCCGGCCGGGCGCTTCAGATATCTTCAACCGTGACAACGCCGTCCAGACTTTTGAGCGCCCCCTTGATCTGAGGTGTGATCACAAAGTGTTCACCGGCATCAATCTCCACCTCGCCGGGCAGATCCGCGTCCATCAGGCAGAACCGAACCGGCCCTCTGGCCCTGCCCCGGCTGACTGTCTGTGCATCCGTGAGCACCGTTGCCACCGACCGCACCGCCTGTGCCCGGTCCACGAATATGCGAAGACCGTTTGTGCCGGCATCCGCCACCACATCGTCAGCGGGCTGAACGGCCCGGGCCAGCAGCTTCAGCTGATCTTCGTTCATACTGGCCTCGACGGACAAGACGACTTGCGCGCCGGTGTCCAGATGGTCGCGGGACTGATCCAGCGTATCCGAGAACATCGTGACCTCGTACCCACCGCTGACATCGCTCAGCTGAACAAAGGCGAAGCGGTTGCCGCGGGCTGACTTTCTCTCCTGTCGTCCGGCCACGACGCCAGCCATCTTGACGACAAGCGCGCCCTGTCGCGCAGCCAACTCTGTGACCTCGTCCAGCGTCCGGATCTCCTTGCGTCGCAGGGCCGGCATGTATTCATCCAGCGGATGGCCGGAAAGGTAAAAGCCCACGGCCGTGAATTCTTCGGTCAATCGCTCTGCAGGCAGCCAGTCGTCCGCCGCACTCAGGCGTGGCTCGGGCAAATCATCGCCCGCTTCACCGAACAACGAGACCTGGGCTGATCCGCGCTGTTCATGGATGGCCGCGGAATAGCGCATCAGCGTCTCGACGCTGTCAAACACCCGCCTGCGATTGCGGTCCAGTTCGTCGAATGCGCCGGCGCGCGTCAGCATCTCCAGAGGACGTCTTCCGATCGCTCTCAGATCGACCCGTCGCGCAAAGTCAAACAGGGTGACAAAAGGCTTGTCGTGTTCATCGGCGCGGCGCGCTGTCTCGATCAGACGCATCGCGTCCACGCCCACGTTCTTGAGCGCGCCCAACGCATAATGCAGAACACCCTCGCGCACCGCAAACCGGGCGTCCGAGCGGTTGACGCAGGGCGGCGCCCAGGGCAGCCCCTGCGCCTTGCGCACTTCTTCGAAGTAAACCGCCAGCTTGTCCGTCAGGTGAATGTCGCAATTCATCACACCGGCCATGAACTCCACCGGATGGTTGGCCTTGAGCCATGCCGTCTGATAGCTCACAACCGCATAGGCGGCCGCGTGGGATTTGTTGAATCCGTAGTTCGCAAACTTGTCCAGCAGGTTCCAGACTTCCAGCGCCTTGGCGTCATCCACTCCGTTTTGCTTGGCGCCCGCAATGAACTTGGGTCGCTCCGCATCCATCGCTTCCTGTATCTTTTTGCCCATCGCACGGCGCAAAAGGTCGGCACCGCCCAGCGTGTATCCGGCCATGACCTGGGCGATTTCCATCACCTGTTCCTGATAGACGATGATGCCCTGCGTTTCGTCGAGAAGATGATCAATCAGCGGATGAACCGACTCTTTTCCTGAAAGGCCGTTCTTCACCTCGCAGTACTTCGGGATATTCTCCATCGGTCCGGGCCGATAGAGCGCGACCAGGGCCACGATGTCCTCTATACATGTGGGTTTCATCCGCTTGAGCGCATCCATCATGCCCGAGCTTTCAACCTGGAACACCGCGACCGTGCGCGCCGCGCTGTACAGTTCGTATGTCCTTTGATCATCCAGAGGGATCTGACCGATGTCGTTTTCCGCCCCGGGCGCGGGTTGATACAGCACCGCCCCGTCCGCGCCAGTGTGCAGATCCCGGCCTGACGCGCGGATCTGCTCGATCGCGTTTTGAATGACGGTCAGCGTCTTGAGCCCGAGGAAATCGAACTTCACCAGACCCGCCTGTTCGACCCACTTCATGTTGAACTGGGTTGCAGGCATCTCCGAACGGGGGTCCTGATAGAGCGGGACCAGCTGGTCAAGCGGCCGGTCGCCGATCACGACGCCCGCGGCGTGGGTCGACGCGTTGCGCAGCAGACCTTCCACCTGCATCCCGTAGTTCAGCAGACGATCCACCACTTCTTCGCGCCGTGCCTCGTCGCGCAAACGCTCTTCCTGGGCCAGCGCCTTTTCGATGGACAGCGGCTTGACCCCCTCAACGGGGATCATCTTGGACAGGCGATCCACCTGTCCATAGGGCATCTGAAGGACGCGTCCGACATCGCGCACGGCCGCCTTGGACAACAAAGCGCCGAACGTGATGATCTGAGCGACCCTGTCTCGACCATATTTTTCCTGAACGTAGTCGATCACGTCTTCCCGACGGTCCATGCAGAAATCAATATCGAAATCCGGCATACTGACGCGATCGGGGTTGAGAAAACGCTCGAACAGCAGCGAGTAGCGCAGCGGGTCGAGATCCGTGATCGTCAGCGCATAGGCCACTAGGCTGCCCGCGCCTGACCCGCGCCCGGGCCCCACGGGTACATCGTGATCCTTGGCCCATTTGATGAAATCCGCGACGATCAGGAAGTAACCGGGAAAGCCCATGTCCTCGATGATGCGCAGTTCGAACTCCAGACGCTTTTCATACGCATCTACGGGCGCGGCATGCGGGATCACGGCAAGACGCGCCGCCAGCCCTTCTTGCGCCTGCCGGCGCAACTCCTGTTCCTCATCGTCGGCAAATCTGGGCAGTATCGGATCACGCCTGCACGCGCCAAAGGCACATCTCTGTGCAATTTCGACAGTGTTTTCAACAGCCTCCGGTATGTCGGCAAACAGCGCCGCCATTTCGGCCTGGCTTTTGAACGCGTGTTCAGGCGTCAGGCGGCGGCGCGGCTCGATCTGATCCACATAGGCCCCCTCCGCAATGCAAAGCATGGCATCATGGGCCTCGTACATATCCGACTTGGGAAAGTAGACATCATTGGTGGCCACCAGCGGCAGGTCCATCGCATAAGCCATGTCTATCGTGGGGCGTTCGGTCAGCCGCTCGGCCTCGGGCAGGCCGCCCTCGCCCCGATGTCGCTGCAACTCGACATAGAAGCGATCACCGAACGTGTCCGCCAGCCGACGCATCAGATCCGTGGCCGCCGGGTTCTGCCCCGCCTGCAGCAAGCGGCCGATCGGGCCATCCGGTCCGCCACTGAGACAGATAACCGACCCGCTGTGCGCACCCAGCTCCTCGACAGTGAGATGCGGCAAATGCTCTCCGCCTCGCAGAAAGAGCATTGACGTCAGCTTCATGAGATTCTGATACCCGGCTTCGTTCTGTGCCAGCAGGACAATCGGCGCGGGCGCGACGGCGCGTTTGCCCGGCTCCGGCGGCAGGTACTGCAGATCCACCTGACAGCCCATGATCGGCTGAACCCCCGCGCTCTGCGCGCCGATCGAGAATTCCAGCGCCGAGAACATGTTGTTCGTGTCGGTCACGGCCACGGCAGGCATATCGCAGGCCCGGCAAAGCTCGGGCAGTTTTTTCAGACGAACCGCCCCTTCCAGAAGCGAATATTCGGTGTGGACGCGCAGGTGGATGAATCGGGAAGAGCGGCTCATGGCCGAACCCTATGCCAGCGCCGCAGACACTGCCAGAGCGCGATTGACCCGCACCGCCCGTCGTGTGTGCCGGGCCCGGTGCCGTGAACCAGGTGCCCCGAATGCAAAGCGCCCCGACCAAAGGGGCAGTCGGGGCGCTTTGTTTGTCCGTCAGGGGGGTATGGACAAAACCTGAATGAGTTGGATCAGAGCTCAGGGAAGATCGTTGCGATAGGCGCGCGGCTTGGCTACCGGATGCGGCAGACCGGGGTAGGCACAGCGGCGGCGGGCCAGTTCGGGGAACATGCCCTTGAGCGTTTCCTGAGACGAAACATCCAGCAGGTTCAGCGCCTTGGGCGATGGCCGAAACGTTTCGATCGGCAGTCCCTCGGCCGTGATGATCTCGTGCTGGTCGAAGACCAGATTGTAGAAGGTAATCGGTGTCTCTGACCGGTCGGCAAAGGCCGCGTCGCTGGCGGCGGCGAACCCGTCAATGCGCATCAGACAGTTCTGACGATCTTCCACACCGTCAATACGGTAGCCGGGAATGAGAATACGATGACCGCTGGCAATGCGCAGATCACGCTGCGGCATCATCGGACCGACGGCGCGCGGACGCAGCCGGATCGGTGCCAGTTCCGGATGATTGTCGATCTCCTCGGCCGTTGCCGTCCAGGTCCAGATCAGGCGCACCGGCTGCAGGCCGCTATTGCGCGTCAGAACCATATCGCCCGGTTGCAGCATCTCCACCCGGCGGCCACCCAGCGGCGTTCGCACATTGGCTTCGCCACAAATGCCCGTCAGGTAACGACGGTTAACGTTTTCCTGTGCGATAATCTCCGACACGTAGCTCATTGTCGTATGCTCCCAACACCTCAGCAGGTTCAGCTTTGGTAATGAGTAGGACGCATATACGGTCAAAATGTGGAAAAGGTGTGTTTTTGCGAAACAAATCGTGTGAAACATCGATAATCAATCGCGAATGGCCCGTATGGCCGCAACGTGGTCTCAATCCGGACACTGCCCCGCCATGACCTGCCCTGCCCTGCCGCCCAACGTGTCCTGCGCCACAACCGGCCAGGACGGACGGATGTACGCACCGGCGGCAGAACGCAACGCCGAGGCACTGCTTGACGTCATGCGCCGTCATGCACCTCAGGACGGCCGGGCGCTGGAACTTGCCAGCGGAACGGGCCAGCACGTGGCACAGTTCGCGCGCGCCCTGCCGGGTTTGACATGGCAGCCATCGGACATGGACGCCGAACGTCTGGGCAGCATCGAGGCCTGGCGGCGGACCAGCGCGTGCGACAACATGCACCCCGCCATCATGCTTGACGCAACGGCCCCCGGCTGGGGCGCGCGGCACGGTGGCCAGGCGCTGGTCCTTGTGATCAACCTGCTGCACCTCATCACGAAGGCGCAGGCCCAAACGCTTGTCTCCGAGGCGGCGACCGCGCTGGCGCCGGAGGGTCGGCTGATGATCTACGGGCCGTTCCTGCGCCAAGGCCAGCCGGTTTCGGCGGGGGATCGCGCGTTTGACGCACAGTTGCGGACGCTCAATCCGGATATCGGCTATAAGAGCGACAACGACATCGAGCAGCAGATGAAGGAGGCGGGCTTTGACCACGTCGACTGTATCGAGATGCCTGCAAACAATCTCGTTTTTCTTGCGCAAATGGGATGACGCCGCGCGTATTGCCGTGGTGTTTCTTGCAGCGATGATGATCAGCGCCCCGGCTGTGTCGGAGACAATGGACCGGCTCACGATCTCGGCGAAGCAACCGCGTTTCGGCGACAGCGACCCGGTTGACTGGAACGACAGACCTCCGTGGCGATATCCGGTTCATGGCATCGACGTGGCGCGGTTTCAGGACTGGATTGACTGGAAACAGGTGCGCCGTGCCGGGATCGAGTTTGCCTTCATTAAGGCGACGGAAGGCGGGGATCTTCTTGACCCGAGGTTCAAGGAGAACTGGCAGGGCGCAAAGAAGGCGGGGATCGCGCGTGGGGCCTATCATTTCTACTATTTCTGCACGCCACCAGAGGTCCAGGCGCGCTGGTTTATCCGCAACGTCCCCAAACGGGGCAAGGCGCTGCCGCCGGTGCTGGACATGGAGTGGAACCCGTTTTCACCCACGTGCACCAAGCGTCCGCCCGGCGCGGAGGTGCGGCGACAGGTGCGCGTCTTTCTGGATATCGTCGAGCGCCATTACGGGCAGCGGCCGATCATCTACACGACGATCGAGTTCTATCGCCAGACCGGGATCGGGCGGCTGAACGAGGAGTTCTGGCTACGGTCGACCGCACGAACGCTGGATGTGGCCTATCCCGGTCAGCGGTGGTCTTTCTGGCAATACACCGGCACCGGCCGGGTACCGGGGGTGCGCGGGGATGTGGACATCAACGTGTTCGCCGGATCTCGCAACCAATGGGAGCGCTGGCTTCGAAGCCGTCATCGTTAACACATTGCTGTTTAGGAGAAAACTATCGAGCAGATGCGCTTTTTCGTGTTGTTCTGTCTGCCTGGATATGGCGGCGTGCAATCATACGAAAAGGACACCAAAGCATGACAAGTCAAATCAGATCGCTTTCATCAAACTCTGCAAAACGTGGATACAAACCCATTCTGGCGAGCCTTACGCTTGGTCTCTTAGCAGCTTGCGGAGGTGGTTCCGCCACAGAGACCACGCGAAGCAACCCTAACTTTTTCTTGGGCAAAGTTGACCGGGCCGAGCTGCAGATGAACGGTGTCTACAATCCTGCAGGCTTTAACTCGAGCCAGGTGCGAAAGCTTGTTGCGGCAACCTGTCCTTCCGGCCGCCTGAGTGGATTTGGCGAGCAGCCCGCTGACGGCCTGACGTCCTTCTCGGCCAGTTGCGACGGAGGGTTTGGTCCGGAGATCGGCCTGGTAGAGTTTCAGCGCATTCAGGGGTCTACCGTCTTGCTTGAGACCACAGGCAGCGACGGACGAGGAAACCTTCTTTTCGGAAAACGCGAAGTGACGCTCTGACGTGAAGCCAAGGACCGGCGCGGTATCAAAATTGAGATACCGCGCTGGGCCAGAAAAACACTTACTGGGCTGCAACCGGGTGACTGATCTCCGGTGCCTCGGCCCCAGAATCTACACGGATGCGCGCATTCTGCGGGTCGTAAGGGCTGTCGCAGGTCGAAGTGGCGTTCCAGCCACCGCGGCGAAGACTGCGCGCGTCATGGTCAAAGCCATCGGGCGCGCCGAGCGGGCCGAAGTAATTGGGGCGCTCCCAGCCATTCACGCAGCCGACCTGCGCGGATCAGCTGTTCGTCTGTGTCAGCGCTATGCGATTGCCTTCGCAATCCTCGAATTCCGCGACGAAACCGGCCTCTCCTATGTGTTTCTTTTCATAAAGAATCTGCGAACCGCACGCTGTTGCACGCTGCAGTACGGCGTCAATGTCCTCGACGTCAAAGTAGATAAGTGTTCCGTCATGAGACGGCCGGTAGACGTCGCCGCAGACAAGGGCGCCGCTGGCCCCCGGTTGCAGATCGTCACGAGGAAAAAACGCCATCTCGTAGCCATCCACAGAGCGGCGTGTCAGGTCAAACCCGAGCACCTGCCGGTAAAAGGCAACCGCACGATCCATGTCGGTCACCGGGATCTCGAAATGGAAGACAGGGTTGCTCATGCCGACGTCTCCTACGGGCTCGGATGGTGCGGCGCGCGAGGTGGGGGCAGCGGTCAGCCGCGCACGCTGCGGCTGGCCTCCATCACAACCTCGCGGAGCCAGACATTGCGACCGGAATTCTCATGCCGGCGGTGCCACACGAGATCGTAGTGGATATCAGGCAGAGCCAACGGCGGTTTGCATGTTGACAGATGGGCATACGCGCCCCGGGCAAGACGTTCGGGCATGGTTGCAATGATATCCGTGCCGTGGATGAGATCGCCGAGCATGGATGCCGTCGGGGCGGCGATCCCGATTTTGCGGTGCACTCCGCGTTCTTCCAGCGCCTTTGCAACCTCGCTCTTCATACCGCCGCCAAAATTGACGACGCCATGCCGCGCGTCTGAATAGGCTTTCAGCGTATCGACAGGGCCACGACACGCGTCGTCGTAGAAGATCATCAACCGCTCGCTGCCATAGTGGCAATGGTTCAGGGTCACGGGATAGGAAAGCCCGGAGACGGCAATCACAAGGTCCGCTTCTTGTCGGGCGAGCAGTTCCTCCGCGCGATCCCGCGGCGCGTGCCGCCGGATGACGAACTCGTTGTCGCGCGCGAGCCGAGAGATCGTGCTGTGCATGGCCTTGACATCATGCAGCAAGGCGGGGGTCGGAATGGCGATGACAAACGGGCTCTTGTCCTGCGTCACGTCATAGGACTCGTCGATGCTCAACCCTTCGAGATCAGCGATAATCCGTTGGACCCGTGGCATCAGAGACAGCGCTTCCTCGGTTGGTGCGATCCCCCTTCCGCACTTGATGAACAGACTGGCGCCGACAGCCGTGCTCATCCTGTCTATGCTGTGGCTGATCGTCGACTGGTTCAGATCGAACAGCGCGGCCGTCTTGCTGATCGAACTGGTCTCGCAAACGCTCGCAAAAACCTTCAGCGTATGACCGTTCAACTTCAACACATCGACATTATGCATGTTAATTTTATAATTGTTCGATTGATTACTCGCAAGCACGCCATTACGCAGAACATGCGCACAACCGGCAATTGCGCCGGCAGACGCAAAAAAACACTTCTGGAAGAAGGCAGACTGGGGATGCTGGAGCTGGATCAGAAAACGCGGCGCGACGAACTTCAAGCGTTGGCCGCGCTATTGGGGTTCGCAAAACGCAATGCCATCGAGCTGGGCGACGACGCGCTGGCTCAGGCGATCGGACGGGCGGAAAACATGGCAAGTGAACGGCTTGACGGTCTCTAGGACCGCTTAACGCTGAGACATAACCGGGGGATCGCGGCGAAGGCACGCGCGCTGATCTGAGGTACGGTCAGGACGGCGTTGCCGTCCTTGCGGGGCTGTGGCCTGCGCTGCAGCCGGATCGCGTTCAGACGACCGGCACAGCGTCCGATGGCGGTGCTGTGCGGCGTCTATTGCGCCGCAACAGCCGTGGCCACCTCGGGCATGTCCGCACCAGTATCCACGCGGATGCGCGCATTCTGCGGGTCGTAAGGGCTGTCGCAGGTCACGGTGGCGTTCCAAAGGGTGTTCTGCATCCTGACGTGCAGCTTGGTGCCCTCGACCGCCTGGTCGGGGGTGACATAGCCCATGCCGATGCTTTGCCCGAAGGCCACCGAATAGCCCCCCGACGTCAGACGTCCGACGCGGGTGCCGTCTGGTGTATAAAGCGCCTCGCGTCCCCAGGGGTCGGCATCGTCCGGGCCGTCGATCAGCAGCGTGCAACATTTGACGCGCACACCGGTCTCGACCATCGCCGCCTTGCCCTGAAACTCTTTGTCGAGATCGACAAACCGGGGCAGATCGGCCTCGAGCGGCGATGCGTCCCGGCCAAGTTCGTTGCCGAAGGCGCGATAGCTTTTCTCCTGCCGCAGCCAGTTCTGCGCACGCGCGCCGACGAGTTTCATCCCGTGCCCCTCGCCCGCCTGTTCCAGAAGGTCGAACAGGTAATTCTGCATCTCGATCGGATGGTGGAGTTCCCAGCCAAGCTCGCCCGTGTAGGCCACGCGGATGGCGTGAACCGGGCACATGCCCAGCTCAATCCGGCGCGACGAGAGCCACGGGAAGCGCTTGTTCGACAGCGCCGTCGCGGGGTCGGCATCCCGGATGACCTCGTTCAGCACATCGCGCGTCTTGGGACCGGCGATGGCGAATACACCCCACTGGGTGGTTACATCCTGCACACCGACCCACAGCCCCTCGTTGCCCGGGTTCCATTCATCCACGGCCTTGAGCAGATAATCGGCGTCGTATTCCGTCCAGGCACCGGCCGAGACAAGGTAATACTCGTGCTCGGACGTGCGCACGATGGTGTATTCCGTACGCGTGGTGCCTTGCGGGGTCAGCGCGTAGGTCAGGTTGATACGGCCCACGCGCGGCAACTTGTTGCAGGTGAACCAGTCCAGGAACGCAGTCGCGCCGGGACCGAACACAGTGTGTTTGGTGAAGGCCGTGGCGTCGATCAGACCCACCCCCTTGCGGATCGCGCTGGCCTCGTCGACCGCATGCTGCCACCAGCCGCCGCGGCGAAAACTGCGCGCGTCATGGTCAAAGCCATCGGGTGCGTCGAGCGGGCCGAAGTAATTGGGGCGCTCCCAGCCATTCACGCAGCCGAACTGCGCGCCGCGTGCTTTCTGACGGTCATAGGCCGGGGCGGTGCGCAGCGGGCGGCAGGCCTCGCGTTCTTCGTCCGGGTGGTGGAGGATGTAGACGTGGGAATAGCATTCCTCGTTCTTTCGCGCGGCATATTCTGTCGTCATCCAGGTCTGCGAGTAGCGTTTGGGATCGAGGCTGGCCATGTCGATCTCGGCTTCGCCCTCGACCATCATCTGCGCCATGTAATACCCGGTGCCGCCTGCCGCAGTGATGCCAAAGCTGAAGCCCTCGGCCAGCCACATGTTGCGCAACCCCGGCGCGGGTCCGACCAGCGGATTGCCGTCGGGCGTATAGCAGATTGGGCCGTTGTAATCGTCCTTGAGTCCCACGGTTTCCGAAGACGGAATGCGGTGGATCATCGACATGTATTCCTCTTCGATCCGCTCCAGATCGAGCGGAAAGAGATCGGCGCGGAATGACTCCGGCACCGCATATTCAAAGCGGGCCGGCGCCCCATACTCGTACGGCCCCAGAATCCAGCCGCCGCGTTCCTCGCGCACATACCACTTGGCATCGGCATCGCGCAGCACCGGGTGCTCGCCATTGCCCGCCTCGCGCCAGGCGACAAGCGCTGGGTCGGGCTCGGTCACGATGTACTGATGCTCTACCGGAATCGCGGGCATCTTGATGCCCAGCATCTGCGCTGTGCGCTGCGCATGGTTGCCCGAGGCGGTGACCACATGCTCCGCGCTGACCACGACCTGCTCTTCGGACAGTACCAGATTGCCACCCTTTTCCACCATTCTGGTCAGCGTGACATCCCAGTGATCGCCTTTCCAGTCGAAGGCATCCGCCTGCCACTTGCGCTCGATCGTGACGCCACGCTGGCGCGCGCCCTTGGCCATCGCCATGGTGACGTCGGCCGGATTGATGTAGCCGTCGGTCGGGTGGTAGATCGCGCCGACCAGATCCTCTGTCCGCACCAGCGGATAGCGATCCTTAATCTGCGCCGGAGAGAGCCATTCATAGGGCACGCCACAGGTCTCGGCAGTGGACGCGTAGAGCATGTATTCATCCAGACGCGCCTGTGACTGCGCCATGCGCAGGTTGCCCACAACGAAAAAGCCTGCGTTCAGGCCGGTTTCCTCTTCCAGCGTCTTGTAGAACTTGATCGAGTAGTCGTGGATGTGGGTCGTCGCGTAGGACATGTTGAAATAGGGAAGCAGACCCGCCGCGTGCCATGTGCTGCCGGATGTCAGTTCGTCGCGTTCGATCAGCATCACATCCTTCCAGCCCGCCCGGGCGAGATGATAGGCGATCGACGTCCCGACGGCCCCGCCGCCGACGACAAGGGCTTTGACTTGGGTTTTCATGGCTGTGACTCCCCTCACGGTCTTCAGGGAGGATATCTACCACGCTTCAGAGCACAAGGCGGGTTCAGCCGACGCGTGACAGCGCAAAAACGACGCCCTGGCGCATATGCGTCATCGTTTCACGGCTTGAGGGCGGTCAGTCGCAGAAGCTGCCCACGCAGGTGCCGCGCCTGGATGGCTGTTCCGACGAGAGTTGCAGGCGTTTGGGTTTGGCCGACGATGCGCTGCCCGAAACCGGGATACTGGGCTGCGTCGCGACGGGGGCCGCAACCGTATCGCCGAACGCAGCCTCCTGCGGTGCGGCTGGCTGTGTCTGTACTGCAATGCGTGCCTCGAAATCCGCAGGCCGTGCGCGCGGGCGTGTCATGATGCCCGCCAGGACTTCGGAAGAGGCGTCATCGACTGCGGGGGCAAGTGCGTCTGTTGCGGCCGCCTGAACTGTCGCCGCCGGGTCTGCCGTGCTGCGGTGAGGGGCGGATATGCCATACTGGTCCAGCACATCCAGATAGGACTGCCGTGTGTCCGCATCTTCCGCGTTCAGGCCGGTCGCTGCCGTTGCGCCACCGATCTCGTGCATCGCGTCGACTATCGCGGCCTTCAACTGCTCCGTGCCGGTGAAAGCATCAGATGCCATCGCGTCGGCCGCCGCCTGCGCAATCGCTGCTTCAAGCTCTGGCGGGATGACCGGGGCCGAGGCTCCGATACCGGAAATCGGCTCATCGAGCATTGCATTCAGACCGTCGTAATCAATGGCCTCGAGCAGCGCGCGCAGAGTTTCGGGATCAGCCGTGGAATGCACCCAAAGCCGGATGTCCCGACCGACATAGGCACGCAGTTGCACAGCGCCACCGGTGTCCGGTTTGACCGCCCCGAGGTCGGACCATGCGCTGGACACGGAAAAATACGGCACCCCCTGCACAACGGCGTAACCGCCGTGCGATCGGGTGACCGCCTCCATGTTCCCGATCGCTGCCAGCACGATCTTTTCCTGCCCGCCCAACGGAACCTTGGGGTCGGTGTACCGCGCGCGCAGACGGATCACCGTGTCGCCTCGCACATATTCCCAGACCTCCTGATCCGAGACGGCCCTGGCTTTCTTCATCGCGTCCTTCATGGCCATCTGCCCGACGAACGTGCCCTGCATCGCCAGGACAGCGGCCTCTTCGTCCGCGGCCATGCCCTCACGGACCTGACCGTCGCCGTTCTGCGGTTCAGGCTCCCACGCACGGCGCTCCCAGCCGTTCGGAGCCTCTGGCAAGTGCGCCTTGGCCAGTTCGGACTGGCGTGCCGCGAGGTCCTGCTGGGCGCGATAATCCGAAAAGCGCGTCCCGTAGCTTTTGAGGTAGGAGGACAGCCCGTACTCGGCCAGAGGCATTTCCGATGATTTTGCCTGCATGAAGTAATCCGCACCGCCGACTGCGGTCACGGCCACGGCGCAAAATCCAATCGCGTAGAAATTCATTGTCCCGCGCTCCGTTATAGAGGTTCGCGACAAGAGTCAGTCCGCAATCTGGCGGAAATGAGATGGTGTCGGGGCGATTTCAGGGGCAGCGTTCCGGGCGCTTACTGGCCGAGGGCAATGCCTTCGCGACGCGGATCGGCCCCGCCGCGCAGCCCCTGATCGGCAATTCCGCCTATCGAGATGGCGTGCAGACCGGAGGTCAACGCGCGGACATCCACCGTGAATCCCAGTTCGGCAAGCGCGGTGCCCAGCCGCTCGGTTCCGGTGCCTGCCTCGATGTCGTAGGGCCCGAACCGGTTGACCAGATGGGGCAACGCCACGGCCTCTTGCACATTTAGCCCCCAGTCGAGATGCGCGATGATGGCATTTGCCACATAGGGGATGATCCGGCTGCCGCCCGGGCTGCCGATCACCAGCACCGGCGCGCCGTCCTTCAGTACGATCGTCGGCGCCATCGAAGAGCGCGGGCGTTTGCCCGGTTCGACCCGGTTGGCGATCGGTACGCCATCCGCATGGCTGCGAAACGAGAAGTCCGTCAGCTGGTTGTTCAGCACGAAGCCCGCCACCATCAGGCGCGCGCCAAAGACATTCTCAACCGAACTGGTCATGGACAACGCATTGCCCTGCGCATCGACAATCGAAATATGCGTGGTGGACGGGAGGTCATGCCCTGCGTGATCGGCGCGCAAAAGGCTGTGATCAAAGTCCGGCTTGCCGGGCTGCACATCCGGCAATGCCGTTTCACGATCCAGCAATGTGGCGCGGTCTCTCAGATACTCTGACGAGAGCAATCCCTTCACCGGAACCGGCACGAAGTCGTTATCGGCGAGGTAGCGGCCGCGATCCGCAAAGGCCAGGCGGCTGGCATCACCGATCAGTCGCCAGGCATCGGCGCTGTCGGGTCCCATCTGCCCAAGCGGGAACGGCTCCACAAGGCCAAGGATCTGCCCAACGGCGACCGCTCCCGAGCTGGGCGGCCCCATGCCACACACCGCGTGTCCCCGATAGGGGGCACAGACCGCCGGGCGCTCCTTGACCCGATAGAGCGCGAGATCCGCAAGGCTCAGCGCGCCGGGATTGCCCGGAAAAGCGCGCACGGCCTGCACGATCTCACGGGCAATGTCGCCGGTATAGAAAGGCGCCACGCCCTCTTTGGCCAGCGTGCGCAGGCTCTGCGCGTAATCGGCGTTTTGCAGGGTCTCCCCCTCTGCGAGCGGGGTGCCGCCGGGCAAAAAATATGCGCGCGTCGACGGGTGAACGCGCAGCCGTTCGGCATCGCCGGCCACCATCTTCGCCATGCGCGGAGACACGGCAAAGCCATCCTCTGCCAGGCGGATCGCCTCCTCAAACAGACCGGGCCACGGCGT
>JBCCHI010000031.1:0-34584 GCA_039028815.1 Pseudomonadota bacterium | reverse complement strand
GCCGCGCCGCCCGATGACGGCAGGCGGCTGTTCGATCTTTTTGTCAGCGAGCTGACTGCACTCGGCGTGGCGGTGGAAACCGGCCGGTTCGGGGCCGAGATGCAGGTCTCGCTGACCAACGATGGCCCCGTGACAATATGGCTGGAGGTCTGAGGCGTGGGTGCGCAAACGACCCAACGCAGGGCATGGGGATAAATCCGTGATCCACACCGCGCTTGACGTTCTGGCCGACCCGATCCTGCCAGTGTTTGCCATTCTTGCACTGGGATATGGGCTTGGGCGTGCCGGATGGATGGCGCTGGACGAGGCGCGCCTGATCAACCGTTTCGCCGTGACCATCCTCATTCCGATCATCCTGTTCGACTTGCTGGCCAACGCGCCGTTCGAAACCTATCCCCTGGCGCCTTTCTTGATCTATGTCGGCGTACAGGGCGTCATCTTTGCCATCGGCTATCTGCTGGCCCGCCGGGTGTTCGGCATCGCGCCGGGCGAGGCCGTCATTCTCGGGTATGCGGGGATTTTCGCAAACAATGTCTTTTACGCCCTGCCGATTGCGGTTCTGATTTACGGCGACTCAGAGCTGTTGCCGATCACGATCATTGTGATTCTGGATTCCACGGTCTCTCTTGCGGGGACCATGATCGCCCTGCAGGCGATAGAAAAAGGGCAGGTGTCCGCAAAGGTGATCTTTGATATCTTTGCGCGCACGCCCGCCTTGCTGGCGATACTTGCGGGACTGGCGGTCGGCTTTCTGGATCTGGGCGTGCCCGAACCCGTACAGACGTTTCTGGATTTCAACGGCAGTGCGGCGGCGCCGGTGGCCTTGTTTGCGCTGGGTGTCGTGTTGTCGGACGCGCGCTTTGGCCCGGATCCTGCGGTGGCCGCGGTCGTCGCCATCAAGATCTTTGTGTTTCCCGCGGCGATTGCCCTGGCCATCTGGAGCGCGGACCCGGCGGGATGGTCCGCCAACCGGTTGTTCGTGTTCGGTTCGGCCGGGCCCGTCGGGGCCGTGGCGTTCAGCCTGGCCATTTTCTACAACGTGCCCACTGACCGTCTGGCGCAGGTTCTGGTCTGGACCTTCCTGTTGTCGCTGTTCACGCTCGCGGTTCTTGCCTGAGACTGCGACACAACCGGACCTTTCCCTTTGGGAAGAGTGCATTATGCTTTCTTCATGCCGTACAGGTGGGATCAACAGGAAACCGAGTCGGGCTGCTCTGAACGTCTGACGCTCTGGCCGCACAGGTCGCTGTCGCGCCGCGGGTTCGCGGCGTTCATACTTGTCACTCTCGCGATGATCAGCCTGCCGCTCCTGTCAGTGCTTGGAACGGTCGTGCTGTGGGGCATTCTGCCCTTCATGGCGCTGTCGGTTTGGGGGATCTGGTTCGCGATCGAGCGCTCTTACCGCGATGCGCGGATGGGCGAGGAGCTGACCATCGGTCCCGGCGAGGTTCAGCTTGTGAGAAACAACATACGCGGACCGGCGCAGCATTGGGATTGCCAAAGCTACTGGGCGAGGGTGCACATGCACCCCACAGGTGGTCCTGTGCCGCATTACGTGACGCTGAGCGGCCGCGGCCGCGAGGTCGAAATCGGCGCGTTCCTGTCAGAGGATGAACGCAAGCGTCTGCATCTGGAAATCACCGACGCGTTGCGCCGCGCGACGCTGGCCCGGCCCGAACCGGTCGCCTGACGCAGGCCATCCCGGCGTCAGCCGGCCAGACGGCCCTTGACCTGCGGACCGACAGCGCCGAAATCCATCTGCCCGGTGTAAAGATCCTTGAGATGGGCCATGACGCGCCCCATGTCGCGCAGGGATTCGGCGCCGGTTTTCTCGATCGCCGCATCAATCGCGGTGGCGATCTCGTCTTCATCAAGCTGGCGCGGCAGAAAGGCCTCGATGACCTTGATTTCACCGCGCTCCTGCTCGGCCAGGTCGATCCGGCCGCCTTCTTCGTAGGCACGTGCGCTTTCCTGACGCTGCTTTGTCATTTTGCCCAGAATTCCAAGGATATCGTCGTTCGTGACACCCTCTTCGTTGCCCTGTCCGCGCAGGGCAATGTCGTGATCCTTGATCGCGGCGTTGATCAGCCGCAACGTACCCAGACGGCCGCTGTCTTTGTCTTTCATCGCTTTCTTGAGGGCCTCGCTTACACGGTCTCGCAGGTCCATGGACTATCTCCTTCGTGCCGCCCGGCTGGGCGCGCGCGGTCTATCCGAAAGGACACGCGTGCGCAACCGTGCCAGCCCGGTGACCCGGCGGCACACTGTCTCATGCCGCGGATCGCCGGCGCAATTGTGCTGTCGTCCGACGCCGTGCCACATGGGCTTGACCGTCCCTGATCGTCTCCATAGGGTCGCGCCAATTTGCCGCCCGAAACCATCAAGGAGAGTCGCGCATGCCGCACCCTGACCCTCAGACCGCGCCCGAGCGTCCGACCGCGTGTCTGGCGCTGGCCGACGGGACGATTTTCTATGGCAGGGGGTTCGGAGCAGTGGGCGAGGTGTCGGCGGAACTTTGCTTTAACACCGCCATGACAGGGTATCAGGAGATCATGACCGATCCCAGCTATGCCGGTCAGATCGTGACATTCACGTTTCCCCATATCGGCAATGTCGGTGTGAACCCCGAGGATGACGAAACGGCCGAACCGGTCGCAGACGGCATGGTGGTCAAATGGGACCCGACAGAGCCAAGCAGCTGGCGCGCGACCGAGCGGCTGTCCGACTGGCTGATGCGGCGTGGCCGGATCGCGATCGGTGGCGTGGACACGCGGCGACTGACCCGCGCGATCCGCCGGCAGGGCGCCCCGCATGTGGCTCTGGCCCATGATCCGGAGGGCCGGTTTGATGTGGCGGCGCTGGTCGAGCGCGCCCGTGCCTTTGCCGGTCTGGAGGGCCTGGATCTTGCGCGGAACGTGACCTGTGCGCAATCCTACCGCTGGGATGAAATGCGTTGGGCGTGGCCCGAGGGTTATACGCGCCAGACAGAGGCCCGGCATCGGGTTGTGGCTGTGGATTATGGGGCAAAGCGCAACATTCTGCGCTGTCTGGCCAGCGCGGGATGCGACGTTGTGGTGATGCCCGCAACCGCCTCGGCCGAAGATGTGCTGGGTCAGAATCCGGATGGGGTCTTTCTGTCGAACGGCCCGGGTGACCCGGCCGCGACGGGGGCTTATGCCGTGCCGATGATACAGGGCGTTCTGGCCAGCGATCTTCCGGTTTTCGGGATCTGTCTGGGTCACCAGATGCTGGCCCTGGCACTGGGGGCGCAGACGGTCAAGATGAACCACGGGCATCATGGCGCGAACCATCCGGTAAAAGAGCTGGAGACCGGCAAGGTCGAAATCACCTCGATGAATCACGGATTTGCGGTCGACAGCCAGACATTGCCCGAAGGCGTGATCGAAACCCATGTCTCGCTGTTCGACGGCTCCAACTGTGGAATTCGCATGTCGGACAGGCCGGTCTTTTCGGTTCAGCATCATCCCGAAGCCAGCCCCGGCCCGCAGGACAGTTTTTACCTGTTCGAACGGTTCGCGGCCTCCATGGATGCCCGAAGCTGAGGGCGGCGACGGCCTCGGGCGCGTCATCTTGGTAAATTTCCGTTTACCCGTTTTTAACCTTGTACTCCGAAAGTCGGCTCCTGTGTGCCAGGGGAGCAGCTGGATATGGGGATATCCGAACTTCGACAGATCGCCGTCGACAAAGATGAAGATAAAGATAAAGAGCCACCGGTCCTCGGTGCCCTGGATCATGAACTGATAGATGCCGGTGAACTGAGCCTGCGCGATGCGGCGCTTGCCAGTTACGTGCAGCGCCATTGCGACGCATCTCTGGAACGCGTGCTGCTGGCCGAGGGGCTTGTCGGGGAGGACGCCATTCTCGACGCGCAGGCGCGTCTGCTGCGCTCGCGCCGCGTGGAAGAGGCGGAACTGCAGGAGATTGATGCGCTCGATCTCGATGTGCCCCCTCAGACCCTGCTGCAGTTTGCCATTCTGCCGGTCCGCGACCGCGATGGCGAACCCGCGCTTGTCTGCGGCGAGACACGGCATCTGTCACAGGCCCTCGCGCATCTGCCCGCAGAGCTGCGCCGGGCGCGCCTGTTGGTGGCGCCGCGGGGCCCGGTGCTGCGGCGCATCACGGCACTGCATCGCGCGACGCTTGTCAGGGCGGCCGCAACGCGGGTGCCGGACAGCGAAAGCTGCCGCGTCTGGGCCGCGCGAAAACGCCAGCGCACGTGCACCGTTCTTGGGGTGCTGGCGGCGCTTGTCGCGCTGACGGTGTGGCAGCCGGTCGTGATGCTGGCCCTCTTCATGGGCTGGGCGACGCTGACCCTGATCGTGGCGGCGGGTTTCCGGCTGATGGCGGGCCTGGCGCGCCTGAACGCCGAACCTCCCCGCCGCGGGCCCGATGACCCGCGCGAGGCAGAGGCGCCCTTGCCACGGGTGTCGATCCTCGTGCCGCTATACCGCGAAACCGAAATCGCCCATGCGCTGATCGCCCGGCTGACCCAGCTGACATATCCAAAATGTCTTCTGGATGTGGTGCTGGTGCTGGAAGAAAACGACGATCTGACCTGCAGCACGCTGGCGCGCATTGATCTGCCGGACTGGATACGCGTGGTGGTCGCGCCCGACGGGCAACCCCGCACCAAACCGCGTGCGATGAACTTTGCGCTCGATTTCTGCGAAGGCGACATCGTGGGCATTTTCGACGCCGAGGACGCTCCCGAACCCGATCAGATCGCCCGCGTTGCGCGTCATTTTCGCGACGCACCGCCACAGGTGGTCTGCGTGCAGGGGGTGCTCGATTACTACAACCCGCGCCAGAACTGGCTCGCCCGGTGCTTTACAATCGAATATGCCACATGGTTCCGCACGCTTCTGCCCGGCATGGCGCGGCTTGGCTTTGCCATTCCTCTGGGGGGCACGTCGGTCTATGTCCGCCGCGCCGCACTGGAGGCGCTCGGGGGCTGGGACGCGCATAATGTGACCGAGGACGCCGATCTGGGGTTCCGGCTGGCGCGGCACGGATTTATTACCGAAATGGTCGATACCGTGACCGACGAAGAGGCCAATTGCCGCCCCTGGGCCTGGGTCAAGCAGCGCTCGCGCTGGCTGAAAGGGTACATGACCACCTATCTGGTGCACATGCGCCGGCCGGGCCTGCTGTATCGTCAACTGGGAGCCTGGAAATTCTGGGGCTTTCAGGCGCATTTCGTAACCGCCGTGTCGCAGGTGCTGCTGGCGCCGGTGCTGTGGTCGTTCTGGCTGGCTTTCCTGGGGTTGCCGCACCCGCTTGATCCGTTCGTGCCCCGGCAGGTGCTGGTCGGGCTTGGCGCGCTTTTCCTGGTGGTCGAGCTTCTGAACCTGGCGCTGTATGCCGCGTCGGTGACGGGTCCCAAGCATCGGCATCTGCTGGCCTGGGTGCCCACGATGCACTTCTACTGGCCTCTTGGCGCGGTCGCTGCATACAAGGCGCTTTACGAACTGGTTGTGAACCCGTTCTTCTGGGACAAGACCCGCCACGGCCTGTCTCTGCGCCTGGTTCCTCCGCCACAGCGGCGGCGCGACGACAGCGCGCTGACGGGGACCGGCCTGCCGGACTGACCGCGGTCAGACGACAGAGCGAATCTCGCCCGAATCGAGCTTCAGTCGCGTGACAAAGGCTTTGGAAATATGCGCCCGCAATGCCTCGCCGGCCGCGTCGGCGTCATGCGCTTCGATCGCTGAGACAATGGCATCGTGTTCGGCCAGCGCGTCTTCCGGTCGGCCATCGGCGGCCAGCGATGTGGTGGCCATCAGGGCCATCGAGCGATGCACAAGGTCGAGTTGCTGAACCAGGTAGCGATTGTGCGATGCCAGATGGATCTGCTTGTGAAACCTGCGGTTCGCGCGCGCCATCGCCTGCGGGTCGTTCACAAGCGCGGAATCCTCGCGCACCATGTCGCGCAGAACGCGGACCTCTTCCGGCGTGGCCTGCCGTGCGGCAAGGCTGGCCGCCAGCCCTTCGAGTTCCGCCCGCACCACATACAGCTCTGCCAGCTGGTTATGATCCAGCGATGACACGATCAGGCTGCGCCCGTCGCGGGTCAGCAGGGACTGCGTTTCCAACCTTTGCAGAGCCTCCCGGATCGGCGTGCGCGACACGCCGAACCGTTCCGCCAGGTCGCTTTCCACCAGACGGTCGCCCGGTCTGAACACGCCACTGTCGATCGCCTCGAGAACCAGGGTATAGGCATCCTTCTGAGGCGCGGATATGGTCATCTGTGTCCTGATCTCCTGAGGGCCCGTGGCAGGCCGTGCGGCATTGCGATGAACGACACTACGCCGCGTCGCCCGCGCGGATCAAGAGGGCCCTAAGCGGGCAGGATCCGGCAGGTGAACCGGCCCGTGGCAGCAGAGGCGGCGAACGAGGAAAAGACGATGTCGCAGAAGACGCTCGCCGAGCTGTTCGGCCATGTTGATGCCTGGGTCTTTGATCTGGACAACACGCTTTATCCTCCGCAGGTGCGGCTGTTCGATCAGATCGAACAGCGCATGACGGAATACGTGGTGCAGACCCTCCGGGTCAGCCGGTCAGAAGCGGACCGGCTGCGTCGCCGTTACTGGCAGCAGCATGGTACCACGCTGGCCGGCCTCATGCGCGAGCATGATCTGGACCCGGTGCCCTATCTGCATGCCGTACACGATATCTCGCTTGATCAACTGACGCCGGACACCGAACTGGCCGCCCGGCTGACCGCCTTGCCCGGTCGCCGGATCGTCTACACCAACGGCTCAGCCCCCTACGCGCGACGGGTGATTGCGGCGCGCGGGCTGGAGGGGGTGTTCGATGCGGTCTATGGCGTCGAACATGCCGGGTATCATCCCAAACCCCGGCGCGAGGCGTTTGACGCGGTTCTGGGCACGGATGGCGTGGACCCGCGCAGGGCGGCCATGTTCGAGGATGAACCGCGCAATCTTGCCGCGCCCTTTGCAATGGGGATGCGCACGGTTCTTGTCGCGCCCGATGCCGTGACAGCCGATCACATCCATCACCACACCGACGACCTGACGGCGTTTCTGGCATGTCTGCGCTGAGGCCGCTGTGACAGGCTGCCGCTTGGCAGGATCGCGTCCGGCAGATTACATGGCACACGAAACAGGGGATCTGACATGCGCGACAGGTATGACGTTGTAATCTCCGGCGGCGGCGTGGCGGGTCTGTCTGCCGCGGCCCTGCTGGGCGATGCCGGATTTCGCGTCATCTGCGCCGACCCGGCAGAACCGGTGACGGACCCCGATGCGCCCGGCGCCGATCTGCGCACTACGGCGCTGTTGCAGCCGGCGCGCGATCTGCTGGCCCGTGCCGGGCTGTGGGACAGGTTCGGTACGGCGCCGACACCACTGCGCGTCATGCGCATTGTCGAGGCCGGTGCGGACGGCACGGCGCCTCAGGTGATCCGCGATTTTGACTCCGACGACATCTCGGACCGGCCATTTGGCTGGAACCTGCCCAACTGGCTGCTGCGGCGCGAGATGCTGGCGCGGATCGCAGAGCTTGAGCATGTGGTGTTTCGCCCCGGCGTGTCGGTGGCCGCATTGCTCTGCCGGGACAGCGAGGCGCTGGTGCGCCTGTCGGACGGAACACGGCTGCGGGCCGATCTTGTGATCGCGGCCGATGGCCGGACGTCCTTTGTGCGGCAGGCGGCCGGGATCGGGGTGAAAACCCGGCGCTACAGCCAGAAGGCCCTGAGCTTTGCGGTTACGCACGCCGCGCCGCATGACGGCGTGTCGACAGAAATCCATCGCAGCGGGGGCCCGTTCACGCTGGTGCCGTTGCCGGACCATCAGGGGCAGCCCTGTTCCGCGGTGGTCTGGATGGAACACGGGGCCGAGGCACAGCGACTTGCAGCTTTGCCGGAAGCAGAGTTTGAGGCCGCAATGACGGATCGGTCCTGCGAACTCTGGGGGCCTCTCAAGCTGGCGTCGCGCCGCTCGGTCTGGCCGATTGTCAGCCAGATCGCGCATCGGATGTCGGGCACGCGCGTGGCTCTGGTGGCGGAGGCCGCGCATGTGGTGCCGCCGATAGGCGCGCAAGGACTGAACATGTCGCTGGAAGATCTGCACGTTCTGATGGACCTGGCCCTGAAGGCGCCGCACGGGCTGGGCGACGAGACGATGCTGCGCGTCTATCACCGCCGCCGGCACTGGGAGGTCGCGGCGCGCGTGGCGGGCATCGACCTGCTGAATCGCACCTCTCGCGCCGGCAGCCCGGCGATGCGGCGGGTCCGTGCCCTTGGATTGAATGCCTTCTATGCCGTGCCCCCCCTGCGCCGGAACCTGATGCGGCTTGGTCTCGGGGCACGCGGCTAGCCGGACAGCCGCGCCTGCGCTCAGCCGATCGGACCCGGCCTGCGTTCCTCGCTCAGCAGAACGTTGGCTTCCACGTCGCCCACACCCGGCAGCGTCATGATCCGGCGGCGCAGCACGCGTTCGAAATCGGCAATGTCCCGGGCCACCACCCGCAGCCGGTAGTCATACAGTCCAAGAACATGCTCGACCGTCTGCACCTCGGGGATGGCCGCGACCGCGCGTTCGAAATCCTGAAGGCTGACGCGCCCCTTGGTGGCGAGCTTGAGGCCCAGAAAGACGGTCACGCCAAACCCCAGACCTTCACGGTCAAGGTCGAGCCGCTGCCCCTTGATCACCCCCGAGGCGTGCAGCCGCTGGATTCGCCGCCATGTGGCCGGTTGCGACAGCCCGAGCGCCCGCCCGAGCGCCCCCGCAGATTGCGTGGCGTCGCGAACCAGCGCACGCAGGATCTGCCGGTCTGTCGTGTCCAGATCGGTCACAGCGGCAGCACCTCGTCCGACTTGATCCGCGCAACGTGCATCAGCGCCTCGATATCAGCGATGTGCGGCAGGGTCAGGATCGCGTCGCGATAGATCTCCTGATAATGCGCCATATCCCGGGCAATGATCGAAAGCCGGGTGTCGACACGCCCAAGAAAAGTCTGAATTTCAAGAACCTCCGGCACGTTTCGCGCAGAGTCCAGAAACTCGTCAAATGCGCGCGGCACCGACTTGTCCAGCGTGATGCGCAGGCTGACCTCGACGCTGTAGCCCAACGCTGTCCAGTCGATCACTGCATGATTGCCACGCAGCACCCCGGACTCGCGCAATCCGGTCAGGCGCCGCGCGCAGGTCGCCGGCGTAAGCCCCGTGCGCTCTGCCAGGTCAGACGGGGTCAGTGACGGTTCGTGCTGATATTGCCGCAGCAAACGACGGTCCGTGTCGTCAAGCATGAAATCTTTGAACTTTTGATCTTTGACGAATGAATTCTTACACTAAATTGGAAATACAGTCGATATTGATCAGAAAATTTTGCCTGATTTGCGCAGATTGCACGCATCACATGCAAGGGAGCACGATATGCGTGTCTATTACGATCGCGATTGCGACATCAACCTGATCAAGGACAAGAAAGTGGCGATTCTGGGCTATGGCAGCCAGGGTCATGCCCACGCACTGAACCTGCGCGACAGCGGCGCCAAGAACCTGGCCGTCGCGCTTCGGCCCGGTTCGGCCAGCGCCAGAAAGGCAGAGGCCGAGGGTCTCCAGGTCATGGAAATCGCCGAGGCGGCGGCCTGGTGTGATCTGATCATGTTCACCATGCCCGATGAGCTTCAGGCCGAAACGTACCGCAAATATGTTCACGACAATCTGCGCGAGGGCGCGGCCATCGCCTTTGCGCACGGGCTCAACGTGCATTTCGGGCTGATCGAGCCCAAGGCCGGTGTCGACGTGATCATGATGGCGCCCAAGGGCCCCGGTCACACGGTGCGTGGCGAGTATGTCAAGGGCGGGGGCGTGCCGTGTCTTGTGGCGGTGCACAACGACGCCAGCGGAAAGGCGCTGGAACTGGGGCTCAGCTATTGCTCGGCCATCGGTGGCGGCCGCTCTGGCGTCATCGAGACCAATTTTCGCGAAGAGTGCGAAACCGACCTCTTTGGCGAGCAGGCCGTGCTGTGTGGCGGCCTGGTCGAGTTGATCCGCATGGGGTTCGAGACCCTTGTGGAGGCGGGGTATGCGCCGGAAATGGCGTATTTCGAATGCCTGCACGAAGTGAAGCTGATCGTTGACCTGATCTACGAGGGCGGCATCGCGAACATGAACTATTCGATCTCCAACACCGCCGAGTATGGCGAGTATGTTTCCGGCCCGCGCGTGTTGCCCTACGAGCGCACCAAGGCAGAGATGAAGGCCATTCTGCGCGACATCCAGACCGGAAAGTTCGTGCGCGACTTCATGCAGGAGAACGCGGTCGGCCAGCCCTTTTTCAAGGGCACGCGTCGTATGAACGACGCGCACCAGATCGAGGAGGTGGGCGAGAAACTGCGCGCCATGATGCCGTGGATTTCTGCCGGCAAGCTGGTGGATCAGGAAAAGAACTGACATGACAAGACGGGCGCCCCGAACCCGGGGCGTCCCAATCTGAAGGCGAAGCATGGACATTGCCCCCATCAACTGGCTGCGGATCGCCTTGCTCGGGGTGATCTGGGGTGGCGCGTTTACCTTTGTCAGCGTGGCGTTGCGCGATGTCGGGCCGCTGATGGTCGTTGCGGTGCGACTGAGCCTTGGGGCGACCTGTCTTGTTGCTCTGACATTCGCCCTCGGCTCCGGCTTGCCGCGCACAACCGGCCCCGGCGCGGCACGGCTGTGGCTTTTCGTGCTTGCGCTTGGGGTGTTTTCCAACGCCGTCCCCTTTGCATTGCTGAGCTGGGGGCAACAGATCGTCGCGTCCGGCTTTGCCGGGGTTTGCATGGCGGTCGTGCCCTTGTTCATTTTGCCACTGGCGCATGCGTTCGTGCCAGGCGAGCGCATGAGCCTGCGCAGGCTGACCGGATTTGTCCTTGGCACGATCGGGGTTCTGGTTCTGATCGGGCCCGAAGCCTTCGGCAGGACCGGCGCGGCGTTTGAGAGGACCGCGCAGCTGGCCTGCATCGGCGCGGCCATGTGCTATGCGATCGGCAGCATCTTCACCCGCCTGTGTCCGCCGGTGAACCATATGGCGTTGGCGGCGGCGGTGTTGCTGGTCGCGGCGCTGTTCTTCACACCTTACGCGCTCTTTGTCGAAGGTTTTCCCGAAACGCCGGGTGCGACCGGTTTGCTTGCTCTGGTCTATCTGGGGTTGCTGCCAACCGGGGCTGCGCAGATTCTTCTGGTTCAGGTCATCAGGGACGCCGGACCCGTGTTCATGTCTCTGGTCAATTATCAGGTGCCGATCTGGTCGGTGATCTTTGGTGTCGTGTTTCTTCGCGAGACCCTGCCGCCAAGCCTGTTTCTGGGGCTCGCGCTGATCCTCGGAGGCGTTGCACTCAGCCAGCTCGGGGCCCTGACGCGGCTGTTCGGGCGAAAGATGTGAGATCCGTTTTCGACCAGGATGCGAAGTTATCCCCGGAAAACTGCATCAAACTTGCAGATTATCCATATTCAGCGGTGTGCCGAATGTGGCGGCCCACCACAGGCGCATGGCGTCCTGCGTTGCGCTCACGTCATGGATGCGCAGGATCTGTACGCCCTGCGCCAGCCCCGCCAGAGCCACTGCAAGAGAGCCGGGCGCACGGTGTCGCGCCTCTTCCGTGCCGCTCAGAGTGCCGATGAAGCGTTTGCGCGACGCGCCCAGCAGAATCGCGCACCCCAGTCCGTGAAACAGTGAAAGCGTCTGCAACAGCGCCAGATTGTGGCCCAGCGTTTTGCCGAATCCGATGCCGGGATCGACGACAATGCGTGACCTGGGGAGGCCAATCGACTCCAGCGCGGCCACACGGCTTTGCAGAAAATCATAGACATCAAGCGATACATGATCGTAGTGCGGGTTTTTCTGCATGGTCTCGGGCTCACCCTGCGCGTGCATCACCACAACCGGCAGGCCCGCCCGGGCGCAGTACGGTGCCAGCGCGGGATCAAAGGTAAAGCCGGCCACGTCGTTCACAATGTCGGCGCCGGCATCGCGGGCAGCGCGGGCGACCTCCGTCTTGCGCGTGTCGATCGAAATGGGCAGGTCGGTCTCGGGTCGCAGGGCGGCTATCACCGGCGCGGTACGGCGGATTTCCTCGTCAACCGCCACCTCCTGCGCACCGGGCCGCGTCGATTCGCCGCCGATGTCGATCAGATCGGCGCCCGCCGCCTGCATGGCGTGCGCGCCCCGGATTGCATCGTCGCGCCTGAAGTGCGTGCCGCCGTCGGAAAAACTGTCCGGCGTGACGTTCAGAATGCCCATCAGTCTGGGCGCGCTGAACTCAAGCCCCGCGATCGGTGGGCGCGGCGCGGTCAGATGTGACAACACCGGCTCCGGAACATCCCGCGCCGGAACAAGCTGCGACGGCGCGGTCCGCGACAGCACTTCCACCCGGTCGAACCAGCACCATCCCCCGGCCAGGGGCAGGGCCTCGTCCGGGCGCGCGGCATCCGTGCTGGGGATCGGTCGGTAATACAGCATGTCAGTGCCCGCCTCAGAGACCCGACCGCGAGACATCCTGTACCAGAACCGGCACGGGGGCCTGTCCGGGCGGTCCTGCGCCAATCAGAAGAAGGTCCGAGGCATCCATGTGACCCGCAAACCAGGCGGCCAGCGCGACCGGGTCGTCGGCACCGCCTTTGGGCCCGTCGACAGCATCAAGGACGATCTTTGACGGCGCCCAGACGCTGATCTGGCCATTCTTCATGGCCCAGTCCAGTTCGGTGCGCGTGTTCACCACCACGCAACGATCGTCCCGCGCGGCCAGAACCCAGGCATTCTGTTCAAGCGCCAGCAGATCGACACGCCTTTGCGTCATCCTGTGGCCGGTTTTGGGACTGTCGGTGTCCGCCTGCCCGACACACAGAATGACCGGCTCCGCCCGCTGTTCCAGCTGGTCAAGCCAGTTTGCAAGATGGGGCGAGCGAATCGCGGGGTTGGTCAGAAACACAACATGCGGATGCGGCGTGATGTCGACATGGGCGCTGACCGGTTTGGTCTTGAGATCTTCAACCGACCGGACAATCTCGACGCCCAGAGCGCCCGGTCCCCTGTCGAGTTTTTCGATGCGCACAAAGGTGCGCACGGATTGCGGCTCGAACAGGATGCGTTCGGCGATGCGCTCGGCCAGGGTTTCCAGCAGGTTCAGCCGTTCTGCCGCGAGTTCCGCGGCAATCGCCTCTGTCACCCTGTCGTAACTCAGGATCCTGTCCACATCGTCGTCAATCGGGTCTGTCAGTGGCCGCACTTCGACCACCACGTTGAACGCAATGCGCTGCGTTACGCCGCGCTCGGCCTGAAAGGCCCCGATTTCAACCTCAACCACATGATCGCGCACCGAAATCCGGTCAAGCGGCCCCTCCGGCGCCGTGGCGTCGGCGCGCGCGGCGGGATGCTCAAAGGCGAGACGGATTTCGTTCGACATGGGCCAGGGTTCCGGTGCGGCTGATCAGGGTCGTCCGGAAGCAGTAACATGTTGAATCCCGAAGGCGAAACCCCTGATCGGCGCGCGCGGTTTCGCGCCACATCATCGCCACGCGGCAAAACGGGGGCAGGCCGTGCGCCGGTTCCCCTTTTGACCGGTCACAGCCTGCCCCTTCAACGGCGTCTCGGGCTGGAGTTGCGGGCCCCGAGGGGCAGCCCGATCCGCCGGTTTGTGACGGCCGCCCAGCGGCCGGCCGTGCGTGTCTGGTCCGTCGCGCGGCGGGATCAGGCCGCCCGTGCGCGGGTTTGCGACAACACCGTGCGTGTGACCCTGATGGCATCACGAAGCCCAAGCGTCTCCTGACGCAGACGGGCCAGGCGCATGTCGTCGCTGGTGCCGGCTCTGAGGTCGCGCTCGATCTGGTCTTCAAGACGGGCCTTGCGGTGCGTCAGGGTTTCAATGCGGTCCATCAGCGTCTGGGCTGACAGCTTGGTCTGCGGCATGTTCGGTGTCCTCTTGCCCGCCGGGGGCGGTGCGCACCCGATGCACGGAACATGAGGGTTTTTGTCAACATGTTCGAGCCTATCAAGGCTTAAAATAGGATAGGAAAAAGCTATGTTATGGGGATACACCGGTGCCGAATGCCGGTCATCGCCAGGCCATTGGACAGGATCACATGGAACGTGCCGTCACCTTGAGACAACTGCGCTATTTTCTGGCGCTGACCGAAACTGGCAGCTTCCGCAAGGCGGCGGAACGCGAAGGGATCAGTCAGCCGTCGCTCAGTCAGCAGATCATCGGGCTTGAGACGGCGCTTGGGCTGACGCTCGTCGAACGTGGCCGGCGCGGTGCCATCCTCACGCCCGGCGCGCGGGGGATTCTGAACCACGCGCGCAAGATCCTGGAAGAGGTGGCGGCAATGCAGATCAACGCGCGCGCCGCTCACGGCGGGATCAGCGGTACGATCCGCCTGGGGTCCAGCCCGACGCTGGGGCCGTACTTTCTGCCCTATCTGACGCGACGCCTGCGCCGTGGATACCCGGAGCTCAAGCTGATCATCCGCGAGGCCGCACCGACGGTTCTGCAGGAAGATCTTCAGAACGGTCGCTATGATCTGATTCTGACGCAATTGCCCGTGCGATCGGCCGATATAGACGTGGACAGGCTGTTTCGCGAACCGCTGAGACTGGCGGTCTCGCAGGATCATCCGCTGGCGCGCCAGACGGAGGCCCGTGATCAGGATCTCGCGGGGCAGGATGTGCTGGCCCTGTCGCCGTCCTATGTGTTGCACACGCAGATCGCGGCGCTGTGCGAGGAAGTCGGGGCACATCTGCGCAGCGACTATGAAAGCACCAGCCTCGACGCGCTGCGGCAGATGACGGCACTGGATATGGGGGTGACGTTTCTGCCCGCGCTCTACGTCCGCTCCGAAGTTTCGCCCGAAATGGGGGATGTGGCGGTGCTGCGCTTTCGCAAGGACCGGTTCACGCGGTCCATCGGTCTGGCCTGGCGCAAGCGCTCTGCGCATCACGACGTTATCAGCCGGATTGCCGGGGAAACGCGGGTTGTCGCGCGCGAGCAGTTCAGGGGCCTGGTGATTGTAGAGTGAGGCGTTGCGCCGGCACCCCGGCGCGTCCGGGCGCACAGGCGGGTCTGGTTCGGGCGGGTCTGGTTCGGGCGGGTGTGGTTCGGGACGGGAAGGCCGGACAATCCGGTCCTGCGAAACGCCCCGGCACAAAAAAAGCCCGCTGGGACAGCGGGCTTTTCGGTTCCCTGAAAGGGGTCAGTGCGCTGGTGCCTTGTCCCACTCTTCCTGCTTGGGAAGCTGCTCGAACGTGTGTTCGGGCGGTGGAGAGGGCAGGGTCCATTCCAGCGTATCCGCGTATTCGTTCCAGGGGTTCTTTTCGGTGCACGCTTTTCCGCGGGTCAGCGAATAGTACATGATCCCGAAGAAGAACAGAAAGCTTGCAAAGGAAATGAACGCGCCGATCGACGACCACCAGTTCCAGAGTGCGAACGCCTCCGGGTAGTCGATGTAACGGCGCGGCATGCCCTGACGGCCAAGAAAGTGCTGCGGGAAGAAAGTCAGGTTCGCCCCGATGAACATCATCCAGAAATGCAGCTTGCCGGCCCATTCCGGGTACATCTTGCCGGTCATCTTCGGGAAATAGAAGTAAACCCCCGCGAAGATGCCAAAGACCGCGCCGAGCGACATGACGTAGTGGAAGTGCGCGACCACGTAATAGGTGTCGTGATAGGCCCGGTCCACGGCGGCCTGGCTGAGCACGATGCCCGTGACGCCGCCCACGGTGAACAGGAACAGAAACCCGAAGGCCCAGAGCATGGGTGTCTTGAACTCGATTGATCCGCCCCACATCGTGGCGATCCAGCTGAACACCTTCACGCCCGTCGGCACGGCGATCACCATGGTCGCCAGCATGAAATAGCTTTGCTGGGTCAGCGACATGCCGACCGTGTACATGTGATGCGCCCAGACGACAAAGCCCAGAAACCCGATTGCGATGATCGCCCACACCATCGGCAGATACCCGAAGATGGGCTTGCGCGAGAAGGTGGCAATCACATGGCTGATGATGCCGAACGCGGGCAGAATGATGATGTACACTTCCGGATGGCCAAAGAACCACAGGATGTGCTGATAGAGAATCGGATCACCGCCGCCCGACGGGTCGAAGAACGTGGTGCCAAAGTTCCTGTCGGTCAGCAGCATCGTGATCGCGCCGGCCAGAACCGGCAGGGCAAGCAGGATCAGCCACGCCGTCACGAAGATCGACCATGAAAAGAGCGGCACCTTGAACAGCGTCATGCCCGGCGCGCGCATGTTCAGAAACGTCGTGATCATATTGATCGCGCCCAGGATCGAACTTGCGCCGGACACGTGCACGGCAAAGATTGCAAGATCCATCGACATGCCCTGCTCGGTGGTGGACAGCGGCGGATAAAGCACCCAGCCCACGCCCGATCCGAGCTGCCCGTTGCCGCCCGGCGACAGCAGAGAGGCCACGCCCAGCGAGGTGCCGGTGACATAAAGCCAGAAACTGAGGTTGTTCATGCGCGGGAACGCCATATCGGGCGCGCCGATCTGCAGCGGCATGAAGTAGTTGCCAAACCCGCCAAAGAGCGCCGGAATAACGACGAAGAACATCATCAGGACGCCGTGATAGGTGATCATCACGTTCCACAGATGCCCATTGGGGGTGCATTCCGTCGGAAGCGAGGCCGCCAGCGAACTGATGAAGCCCGAGACAAAGCCTTTGTCCATGTGTTCCATACACATGTACTGAACACCGGGGTTCATCAGCTCCATGCGCATGTAAACGGTGAACGCCACCGCCAAAAAGCCCACGAAGGCCGATGTGACCAGGTAGAGAATTCCGATATCTTTGTGATTGGTGGACATGAACCAGCGCGTAAAAAACGAGCGGTTGTCTTCATGTGCGTGGCCTGGAATGGCTGCGTCTGCCATTGGATGCCTCCTGCTGAGCAATTAACAGGGACAAGCGATGACCATTCCCGCAACGGCCGCATCCACTTGGTTGTCCCTCGACACAGCCTATCTCTACTCGTTCACAAAAGTGGGAGCAATGTGCCAAGTTGACCACTTTTGGTATTTTGTTGCCCTGTGCCGCTCTGTGCTGCTCTGTGTCGCAGGCGACCGGGCACCGCGCGCCATGACGGGCCAGCCGTGACCCGGAAGACCGGCCGAATTGTCGAAATCGCGCCCTTGAAGCCCCCAGTCGCCGCAACTAGTGTTCACCTGAACCGGGCGTCCGGCCCCGGCGGATTTCACAGGCAGGCCCGATATGAAAGACCCTTTCGAGACGTACATGAACACTCTGGTGCCCATGGTGGTCGAACAGACCAGCCGTGGCGAACGCGCCTACGACATTTTCTCGCGGCTGCTGAAAGAGCGCATCATTTTTGTGTCGGGTCCCGTTCATGATGGCATGTCCAGTCTGATCGTCGCGCAGCTGCTGCATCTGGAGGCAGAGAATCCGTCCAAGGAAATCAGCATGTACATCAACAGTCCGGGCGGGGTGGTGACCTCGGGGCTGTCGATCTACGACACGATGCAGTACATCCGGCCAAAGGTCAGCACACTGGTGATCGGACAGGCTGCGTCGATGGGCTCGCTTCTGCTGACGGCGGGGGAAAACGGCATGCGGTTTTCGCTGCCCAACTCGCGTATTATGGTCCATCAGCCGTCCGGCGGCTACCAGGGACAGGCCACCGATATCATGATTCACGCGGAAGAGACGCTGAAGCTGAAACGGCGTCTTAACGAAATCTACGTGAAACATACCGGACAAACGCTGAAGAAAGTTGAAGATGCGCTGGAGCGGGACAACTTCATGTCGCCCGAAGACGCCAAGGACTGGGGGCTGATCGACGAGATTGTTGAAAACCGCCCCAAGGGCGAGGATGAGGCAAGCTGATCACGCCGTGCAATTGCCGGCGACGCGTGGCGTTTTTGACATTGAGGTGCCCAGGGCTTCGGCCTAAGCTGTAGTGAAATTCACATCGTCGGATCGGCGCGGGGGGGCAGGTCGAGCGGCACGAACGAAAGTCAGGCGGTCGCATCTGCTGCCGTTGAAAGGGTGTAGCATGGCGAACAATTCCGGCAGTGACGGCAAGAATACCCTCTATTGCAGCTTTTGCGGCAAGAGCCAGCACGAAGTGCGCAAGCTTATCGCCGGCCCGACCGTGTTCATCTGTGACGAATGTGTCGAACTGTGCATGGACATCATCCGCGAGGAAACCAAGTCCGCCGGACTGAAGTCGTCCGACGGCGTGCCCACCCCGCGCGAAATCTGCGATGTCCTCGATGATTACGTGATCGGGCAGGCCACCGCCAAGCGTGTCCTGTCTGTCGCCGTTCACAATCACTACAAGCGCCTGAACAACTCCGGAAAAAACGACATCGAACTGCAGAAATCCAACATTCTGCTGATCGGCCCGACGGGGTGTGGCAAGACGTTGCTGGCGCAGACGCTGGCGCGCATTCTCGACGTGCCTTTCACCATGGCCGATGCCACCACGCTCACCGAGGCGGGGTATGTCGGCGAGGATGTCGAGAACATCATCCTCAAGCTGCTGCAGGCGAGCGAGTACAATGTCGAGCGGGCGCAGCGCGGCATCGTCTATATCGACGAGGTCGACAAGATCACCCGCAAGTCGGAAAATCCGTCGATCACCCGCGACGTGTCGGGCGAGGGTGTGCAGCAGGCGCTTCTCAAGCTGATGGAAGGCACCGTTGCTGCCGTGCCGCCCCAGGGCGGGCGCAAGCACCCGCAGCAGGAGTTTCTGCAGGTCGACACCACGAACATCCTGTTCATCTGCGGCGGCGCCTTTGCCGGGCTGGACAAGATCATCAGCCAGCGGGGCAAGGGCAGCGCGATGGGCTTTGGCGCCGATGTGCGCAACATCGACGAGCGCAATGTCGGCGAGGTGTTCAAGGATCTGGAGCCCGAGGATCTGCTGAAATTCGGCCTGATCCCGGAATTCGTAGGGCGGTTGCCGGTCATTGCCACGCTGGAAGATCTCGACGAGGATGCGCTTGTCACGATCCTGACCCAGCCCAAGAACGCCCTGGTCAAACAGTACCAGCGCCTGTTCGAACTCGAAAATGCGCAACTGACCTTTACCGATGACGCATTGGGGGCGATTGCCAAGCGCGCGATCGCGCGGAAGACAGGTGCGCGGGGCCTGCGTTCTATTCTCGAGGACATTCTGCTGGACACAATGTTCGACCTGCCGGGCATGGACGGGGTTGAAGAGGTGGTTGTGAACGAAGAGGCGGTGACCTCTGACGTGGCCCCCCTGATGGTACATGCCGATGCCAACAAGGAAGGCGCCAGCGCCAGCTGACCCGCGCCGATGCGCTTGCGCTGTGCCCGACGCCGCGCCCGAGATGGTGCGCGGCCTGTCGCGGGTCCGGCCCGGCGCTGCTGCTCTGGTCTTTGTGTAAAATTCACGCAATAAAGCTGCGGGCAGCAATGGGGCAACGCCGAAATGGCATCTGAAAACATGACTGAAGTTGCAGCGGGGGGCGTGGTGCTCGCGCTTGCGGCCGGATTCCTGATTTATGCAGGGCAGGTGTCGGGGTTTTCCACCGGTGCAGAGGCGTATCCCCTGACGGCCAGTTTCCGCAGCGCGGATGGTGTCGACGTGGGCACCGATGTGCGGCTTGCCGGGGTCAAGGTCGGGCGCGTGACGGCGCTTGTGCTTGATCCGGAAACCTATCGCGCCGAGGCGGAGATTTCGGTGCGCACCGGGATTGACGTGCCCGACGACAGCGCCCTTGCGATCAGTTCAGAGGGGCTGTTGGGCGGAAACTTTGTCGAGATCCTGCCCGGCGGCTCGCCCTTCTACCTTGTCGCCGGGGACGAGATCGAATTCACGCAGGGCTCGATCAGCCTGATCGGGCTTCTGACGAAATTTGTGGCCGGCGACGATGAAGGCAGCGGCGAATGACACCGGGACGGCTGCGATTCGTCGGGTTGACGGCGCTTGGGATCGTGATGGGGTCCGGGGCGGTGGCGCAGCAGCAGGTCGAGCGTGGCTCGGGCGCGGTCCTGCGCTGGATGGACCGGATCAATTCCGAGACCCGCGATATCGAGATTGCAAACGCGTCCGCCGGAGAGCTGGGTGCGCTGAGGATCGAACTGGGCGAATGCCGGTATCCTCTGGGTAATCCGTCCGGAGACGCCTTCGCCTATCTGACAATTCATTCGGATGCCGAGCCTCAGCCCTTGTTCTCGGGATGGATGATTGCCTCTTCACCGGCGCTGAGCGCGCTGGAACATCCCCGGTACGACATCTGGCTGTTGCGCTGCACGCTTGGCTGACGCGCCCCGTCCGCAACATGAGACATCGCGCGCGCCACGCGTCAAAGCACCGCAGAGACGGGCCGCGACCGGATATCCGCCTTGCGGTCCAGCGCCTCGGCCAGCTGCGCGCGATACACGGCCCGCGGCACTTCGATCGCGCCGAGGCGGGCCAGATGTGGTGTCAGAAACTGTGTGTCGAACAGGGTGAACCCGCACTGCCGCAGATGCGCCACCAGATGCGCCAGCGCCAGCTTCGAGCCGTCCGTTCTGCGCGAAAACATGCTTTCACCGAAAAATGCACCCCCGAGCGTTACGCCGTAAACCCCGCCGGCCAGCACCTTGTCCTGCCACAACTCGAACGAATGCGCGTGCCCGATCCGGTGCAGCGCGGTGTAGAGCGCGCGAATATCGGGATTTATCCATGTTTCCGGGCGATCGGCGCAGGCATCCAGAACCTCTGCGAAACAATGGTTCAGTGTCACATCGTAGCCGCCGCGCCGGATGCGCCGCGCCAGAGAGCGCGAAATGTGAAACCCGTCGAGCGGCAGGATGCCGCGTCGTCGCGGATCAACCCAGAACATGCCCGGGTCCTCGCGCGATTCCGCCATTGGAAAAATGCCCGACGCGTAGGCGCGCAGCAATTGCCGGGGCGACAGCAAGGGGTCGTCTTCGGGGTTCATCGTTGCGGGGTTCGGCGTTTACCAACCATTTGGGTTTGCATGCTACGGCTTCGGTGGCGGCGTGCAAAGGGTCAGAGGAACACAGACGTGAAGCATATGCAGGATGAAAGCGGGGTCGAGGATCACACCAAGGCCGTCAATCTCAGCCTCGAACAATCCCGCAGTCGCCACCAGGCGCGTCATGCCATGATCCTGGACTGTTTTCGGCACCTGATCGCCGATTCCACGGTGCTGTGTCTTGGCGCCGGCGATGGTCAGTGGTGCCGTGATCTGGCGATGGCGGGTGCCCTGCATGTTCTGGGGGTCGAGGACAGCGCGGCACTGGTGGAATCCTTCAGGCGCAGCGCGGGCCTTGGCGCAGGCGAACGCATTGAGATGATCCCGGGCAATCCGCAGGATATCCTGTCGGATCTTGCTGCTGAGCGGCGTCAGTTCGATGTGGTGGTCAGTTTTGATCTGTTTGAAAACACGGGCGATCTTGCCAGCATCTTCACGCATCTCATGCAGCTGCGGCCGCGCATTGTCTTTGCCGACGGGCTGATCACGCGCATGGATGATCCGGTGCTGCGCCTCCAGCGGGTGCGCAGCAAGGCACAGGTGGGCACGCAGATGCGACTGGTTCCAAGTCCCGCAGCGATTGAAATGGTGGCCAAGTTCTCGGGGTTCGACGTGGACTGGACGGATTGGGAACAGTTGCCCGAAACCGCCCGCGCCGGTCTGGCCGATTACTTCCGGTCCGGCCCTGTCGTGCGCTCCAGCCTGACCATGCTTCCGCAGGACTTCTGACCGTCGCAGCGGGGTGACCCCGGGCCGCATCACCGCCGATACCTGCCCGCCGGGCAGAGCCATCCGACGCGTGTGGCCGGCGCTGCGCGCGCGCCACAGACCCCGGAGGAGCGAAAGACCGGCACGGGAACCGCCGCCGCGGGATCATCGCAGCCTTCCAGACCGCGCGGTTGAACGGGGATGCGCACACTGTGCCGCGCCGCAGCGCGCTGCCGAGCAGGGGATGAGCAAGCCACGCCGCACTGCGCTGCGGAACAAGTGATGAGTACACCGTGCCGCACTGCGCTGCCGCACAAGCGATAGGCGCACCTTGACGGACCGCGCGGGCGAGCAGGGGGTGAGCCCACCGCGCCGCACCGAGCGCCGGGATTACGGGATCCGCACGCACCGTGGGACTACACGGCGATCGCGGGCTCTGCGCCCTTTGCCAGGTTGCCCGGTGACGCCGGGGCGCGCGCAACAGGCCACTCGGTGTGCTGTTCAGGCGGTGCGCAATACGCCGGCCGGCGGATGAACGTGCCGCGCCGCGGCCCGCCCGGATGGCGCGCGCGTTTCACCCTGGATTATGTCTGTGGTCCACACCTGCGCGCGCCGGTCGGGATGACCGTTCGATGGCAAAATCCGGACGTTCCCGTAAGTGCTGCGTCCGCGCGCCCGGATCACTCTGCGCGACTGGCCTCAAGCCAGGCTTCCAGCCAGTGAATCGTGTAGTTTCCGTCCGCGATATCGGCCTCGTCCAGCAAGGCATGAAACAGCGGTACCGTCGTGTCGACGCCGTCCACGATCAGTTCGGACAGGGCTCGCGCCAGCCGGGCCAGCGCCTCGGGCCGGTCACGGCCATGCACGATCAGCTTGGCAATGAGCGAATCGTAATAGGGCGGGATCGAATAGCCGTCATAAAGCGCCGAATCCATGCGCACCCCCAGACCGCCGGGCGCATGGAACTGCGTGATGCGCCCCGGGCACGGCGCAAAGTCGGGCAGGCGTTCCGCGTTGATGCGCACTTCGATCGCGTGGCCGTTGATCTGCAAGTCGTCCTGCCGGAATTCCATCGGCAGTCCCGCGGCGACACGGATCTGTTCCCGCACCAGATCGACACCGTAGATCGCTTCGGTCACCGGATGCTCGACCTGAAGCCGCGTGTTCATCTCGATGAAGTAGAAATCGCCGTTCTCGTAAAGAAACTCGATCGTGCCCGCGCCGGCATAGCCGATCTCGGCAACCGCATTTGCGCAAACCGCGCCGATCTCGGCACGCTCCGCCGCGGATATCGTGGGACCCGGCGCTTCTTCCAGCACCTTCTGGTGGCGACGCTGAAGCGAGCAGTCGCGCTCTCCCAGATGCACGGCTTGGCCTTTGCCGTCTCCGAACACCTGAATCTCGATGTGGCGCGGCGTCCCGAGGTACTTTTCGATATACACCTCGTCATTGCCAAAGGCGGCCTTGGCCTCGCTGCGCGCGGTGCGGAACGCGATATCCAGTTCGGAGGCGTCGCGCGCCACCTTCATGCCGCGCCCGCCGCCCCCCGCAGTGGCCTTGACGATGACCGGAAAGCCGATCTCGCGGCACAGATCATGCGCGGCCTCCAGATCGGGCACGCCGCCATCCGACCCCGGCACGCAGGGCACGCCGAGCGCCTTCATCGTGTCCTTGGCGGTGATCTTGTCGCCCATGATCCGGATATGTTCGGCGGTGGGGCCGATAAAGGTCAGTCCGTGATCCTCGACGATCTGCACGAAATTCGCGTTCTCGGACAAAAACCCGTAGCCCGGATGAATGGCCTGGGCGCCCGTGACACCGCAGGCGGCGATGATCGAAGGCACCGACAGATAACTCTCCGATCCCGGCGGCGGTCCGATGCAAACGGATTCGTCCGCCATGCGGACATGCATCGCATCTGCGTCGGCGGTGGAATGTATGGCAACCGACCGGATGCCCATCTCACGCGCCGCACGGATCACGCGAAGCGCGATTTCACCGCGATTGGCCACGAGGATCTTGTCGAACATCCCGCGCGCCTACTCGACGATCATCAGCGGCGCGCCATATTCCACAGCCGCGCCATCCTCGACCAAAATGCGTCTGACCGTACCGGCATGCGGTGCCGGAATATGGTTCATGGTTTTCATGGCTTCGATGATCAGCAGGGTATCGCCTTCGGCGACCTGATCTCCAATGCCGACAAACGCGGGCGAGCCGGGTTCCGCCTGAAGATAGATGGTGCCAACCATGGGCGAGGTCACGGCACCCGGAAGGCTGGCGGGGTCCTCGCCGGTCTCCGTCGCACCCGCAGCTGCGGCGGGCGTGGCGACGGGCGCATGCGGTGCCACGGGGGCCGCCGGCGCCACCGGGACAGGAGCCGGCATTATGGCGCTGGTCACGACCTTTTGTTTCCGGCTGACCCGCACGTTCAGCGAATCGTCCGCTCCGTAGTCGCGTTTGACCTCCAGTTCGGTCAGATCGTTGTCATTCAGAACCTCGGCCAGCGCCTTGATAAAGGCGACATCTGCTGCGTGGTGTTTGTTCGGGGTGTCGTCACCCATGCGTATTCCCTTTGCCGTCCATTCGCACGGTTTTGAATTTTTCCCGCAACGAGGTCAAGCCACCGCCCTGCGAAAGCTGTCAGCGGGTCTCGGCGCTGTCCTCCGAAATAAGCCGTTCCGCCTTTTTGCGCACCAGAACCGTGCGCAAATCGTGCATCGCCAGAAGCAGCGCATCGGTCACATGGTCGAGCTGTGCGTCCGTGGCACGCGACTGCGCCCAATGCGTTGTCAGGTTCAGATGGTCCACGGCGCGATGAATGTCGTCCATCTCGCGCCGTTCCAGACTGGTCTCGCGCGTGCGCATCCACTCTTCGATCGCGGCCATGTCCGCCGCGCTCAGCGTCCGGTCGCCGTGGGGCTTGATCTGACCGTTGCGAATATTCACCACGGCGATCTGATCCATGTCGATCCGGCGCTGACGGTTCTCGGTGTCGACCCGGAACACAAACGCGCCGTTCTCGCGGACACGGAAGTAATAGTCCGGCAGATCTCCGGTCATGTCGTGGCCTCGGGTTCCATGACGCGCCACAAAGAGCCGTCGGGGTCGTGCAGAAAGACCATGCGCGGGCAGCCGGGACGCGCACAGAAGGACTGCGTCGCGTCAAGATCGCGGCTGGGCAGGTTGGCGGTGACCCGGTCCATCGTCATCGCAACTCTTCGCAGAACCTCCTGATGCGCGCACAGGCATCGTCCAGTGCCGCATCCGACGTAGCGTAGCTGACCCGAAAGTTTGGCGAAAGCCCAAAGGCCGCCCCGAACACCGCCGCCACGCCGGTCTCATCCAGCAGGGCGGTGACAAAGGCCTCATCGGTGTCGATCATCGTGCCGCCCGCGCTGGTGCGCCCGATCAGCCCGGCCACCGAGGGGTAGACATAGAATGCGCCCTCGGGAACGGGACAGGTGATGCCCTCGATGGCGTTCAGCGCCTTCAGCACGAAGTCGCGGCGCCTGACAAAGACCGCGTTGCGGTCCGCCAGAAAGTCCTGCGGGCCGTTCAGCGCGGTGACTGCCGCCCACTGGCTGATGGAACACGGGTTCGAGGTGGATTGCGACTGCACCTTGCGCATGCCGCCGATCAGCTCTGTCGGGCCCGCCGCATATCCGATCCGCCAGCCGGTCATGGCGTAGGCCTTGGAGACGCCGTTGCAGGTCAGCGTGCGCGCAATTAACCCCGGCTCGACCTCGGCGGGGGTGCAAAAGCGGAACCCGTCATAGGCCAGATGTTCGTACATGTCGTCGGTCATCACCCAGACATGCGGGTGACGCATCAGAACGTCCGTCAGCGCCCTGAGTTCGTCCCAGGCATACCCCGCGCCTGTCGGGTTGGACGGCGAATTGAAGATGAACCAGCGTGTTCTGGGCGTGATCGCCGCCTCGAGCGCCTCCGCGGTCAGCTTGAACCGCGTCTCAAGTCCCGCCTCCACGACGACCGGTGTGCCGCCGGCCAGATGCACCATGTCCGGATAGCTGACCCAGTAGGGGGCGGGGATGATCACCTCGTCGCCCGGATTCAGCGTGGCCATCAGCGCGTTGTAGAGTATCTGCTTGCCGCCCGATCCGATGCTGATCTGGTCCGGCGTATAAGCGAGGCTGTTGTCGCGGGCGAACTTGTCGCAGACGGCCTGTTTCAGCTCGGGGATGCCGTCCGGCTGTGTGTAGCGCGTTTTGCCCGTCTGAATCGCCTGGATCCCGGCCTCGCGTATGTGTTCGGGCGTGTCGAAATCGGGTTCACCGGCACTCAGACCGATCACGTCCTCGCCGGCGGCTTTTTTTTCCATGGCCAGGGCAGAGATCGCCATGGTCGGAGAGGGTTTGACCCGTGCAAGCGTATCAGAGAGCAGCGCCATGTCGCTTCCTACATAAAGAGTGACGTGGTTTTCCTACGCAAAGCCAAAGATAGGTGCAATAACCAGGGTTCAACCGCGGGGCGATTCCCGGGCCGTCTGGCCGGGTTCGCCAGCACCACTCTCCGGTCGCCTCCCAGTGGATGACCGACACCAGCCCGGAAAGGACGGCCATGAACGCCCAGCAGAAAGAAGACTGGTTCAATCCCGATGCCACAACTTTTGGCGACCGGCTGGCGGGCGCGCGCGAAGCGGCTGGCATGACCCAAAGGGACCTGTCGCATCGCCTGGGCGTGAAGCTCAAGACCCTCAAGGGCTGGGAAGACGACCTCAATGAGCCGCGGGCCAACCGCCTGTCGATCATGGCGGGCCTGCTCAATGTCTCGCTGTCCTGGCTGATCAGCGGCCGGGGCGAGGGCCCCGACAGCCCGTTCGAAGACAGTTCATCGGACGACACCCTGTCGGACATCCTGCGTCAGATGGGCGAATTGCGCGGCCAGATTGCCGCGGCGACCGATGGTCTTGGACGGCTTGAACAGACGCTGCGCGGCCTTGCGGTTGCAAGGGCCGGTGAAGAGGCCGCAGAAGTCGTCGGTGAGTGAAGCGCCCGACATCCGTCTCAGACGGCTGCGCATGCGCTCGATGCGGCGGGGCATCAAGGAGATGGATCTGCTGCTTATGGCCTATGCAGAGCATCGCCTGCCCGCGCTGACGGCGGCGGAACTGGATCTCTACGAGCAGTTGCTGGAGGAAAACGATCAGGATCTCTATGCTTGGGTGAGCGGCCGGGACGCGGCCCCGTCGCACCTGGAGGTGCTGATTGCGGATGTGCGCGCGGTCTACCTGCGCAAGATGTCGGGCGCCTGACGCGCGCCCTGGCCCAAATACCTTGCATTTTAGCTGCTATTGGCCTGATTTAACTGATTATTGGGCTTTATCCGTCATGTCCTCCGTACGGGCAGTTTCGTATGGAGACGTATAATGAGTTTTCAACAGCACATGCCGCAAGCCGCGGCGCGGGATAGCTATATGTCCAGCTATCTCGATGCCTTGGCGCTGGTGGAACGGCTGCACAGGTTGCTGCTGGACGTCATCAAGGATGAGTTCGAGCGCGTGGGCGTGCTTGAAATCAACGCCGTTCAGGCGCTGCTCCTGTTCAATGTCGGCGACCATGAGGTCACCGCGGGCGAGTTGAAGACCCGGGGATACTATCAGGGCAGCAATGTCAGCTACAACCTGAAGAAACTGGTTGAGATGGATTACATGCATCACCAGCGGTGCGAGATCGACCGCCGCTCGGTACGGGTGCGTCTGACCCAGAAGGGGCGGGGCATCCGCGATATCGTGGCACTGCTCTTTGAACGCCATGCCGAGGGGCTGCAAGGCAAGGGCGTGCTGTCGGCCGACGGGATTGACCAGATCACCGGGTCGTTGCGCCGGGTCGAGCGGTACTGGACCGATCAGATCCGCTATATCTACTGAGTGCGGCTGCCTTTGCGGTGATGCGCATGGCCGTCGCGCGCCTCCGGGGTCAGATCCAGCGACAGATTGGGCAGCTGCAGCTCGCGCAGCAATTTGCGCCGCATGGCGCTGCTGAAGTCGTCGAAACTGCTGGCTCGTTCGACGAAGGCACCGGGACCGCGCAGAACGAAGCTGGTGTAGTAATCCGCCAGCGTTTTGACGTTTGTGAGGTTCTTGGTCGTGTTGGCCCGTGAAAAAGGCAATACGGTCAACCCGTTGATCGTCACGCCCGCAACATCCGCATCGGTGATATCCATCGGATGCATCCCGATATTGGCCGGTCCGTCCCCGGACAGATCAAGGGTCCATTGCAGGCAGTCCCGCTGCGCCTTCAGGGCCTGAACGCCGAACAGCATTGCCGCGGCAATCGCGGTGGCGCCATCCTGAGCGCCGTCCTTGTCCATGCCGTTCAGCGCGCCCGCAATCCGCAAGAGCGCGCCTGCGTCCCGCACATCGGTCCAGGGGATCACGACACGCTGATCATGCAGCCCGCTCCATTCGAAAACCATCAGTCGCACAGGCAGGCCGGGCATGGCGAGAAATGCGGCCTCGACCTCCGGGTCGCGCAACGCATTGGCAAGCCCGTCGGTCTGAAGCCGGTACTCCCTGGTGTCAACGGACCCCGAGACATCCAGCCCGAGCGCCAGCGCCTGCCGGCAGGTCGTGGCCTGCGCCTGCGTCGCCAGAACCAGCGCCGCCGCACCGCCCAGCAGCCGGCTGCCCAGCCGGAGTTTCATCCGTCCGACCACGGCAAAGGCGGCGGGCCCCTGCGCGCGCCCAGCTTTATGTCGCTGATTTCACGAAAGAGTTTTCTGGTCATCGCCGCGTGAAAGTCCTCGAAGCCGAATGCGCGTTCCAGAAACGCGCCGGGCCCGTTCAGCACCTCGGCGCCGTAATAAGCTTCGACCGCTGGATCGTCCTGCAGAATCACCAAGCCGTTCACGGTGACATGGTCGAGAGGAAAATGCTTGTATGCCACCTGCGGGCCATAGCGGTAGTTGTTCACCCCGTCGCCCGAGACATCAATCACCTGACGCGCGCAGGACGGGCCGTTTTCCAGAAGCTGGGCGGCGAATCCAAGCGCTGGCCCCAGCGAGGTGGGGAAGTCATCGTGACTGCGCTGCATCGCGGCCAGTTGCGCCACGGCGGCATCAATCGCCCCCTGCGAGGTCAGCGCGGTCCAGTCAAGCTGCAGCTTGTGCTGATGAAACCCCGACCATTCATAAACCGTCAGCGCCACGTAGCCTGGCGCGCCGCGCAGGATCGCATGCCTCACATCCGGCGAATCCAGCGCATTGGCGAGGCCCAGCCGCTGCAGGTTGTACTCCGTCGCATCGACGGAGGAGGATACGTCAAGCGCCAGCACCAGCGCCAGACGGCACCCTGTTTCGGATTGTCCCTGAACCGCCGCGCCCACCCCCAGACCGGCCGCCAGCGCGCCGGCCCCGGCGGCGATGCGCAGCCTCACCAATGGCCCGTGTTCTCCATGCTGGCCCAGGGCTCTTCGGGGGCCAGCGCGTCACCAGCCTGCAACAGCTCGATCGAGATGTTGTCGGGGCTGCGCACGAATGCCATGTGCCCGTCGCGCGGGGGGCGGTTGATCGTCACGCCGTGATCCATCAGATGCCGGCAGGTGGCGTAGATGTCATCGACGCGATAGGCAAGATGCCCGAAATGCCGGCTGTCCGAGGGCAAGCCGTCGTCACCGTCCCAGTTGTAGGTCAGTTCCAGGGGGCACTCCTCCTGACCTTCGGGCGCCAGGAAGACCAGTGTGAAGCGGCCCTTGTCGTTTTCCCACCGGCGCGTCTCTTTCAGACCGAGAAGTCCGTAAAAGGCCATCGACTGGTCAAGGTCCTTCACCCGGACCATGGTGTGCAGGTATGTAAGCCCCATTGCATCCTCCGCAGGTTTCCAGCACCAGAGGTAAACGAATTGACCGTGCTGTCCAGCGCGGGACCCGACGCCATCGGCTGCGCGCGCGGCGGCCTGCCCTGGTCTGTGCCAGCGGGCCGGGGCCGGGGCGCATCGGCTGAACCGGCCGCGTTGACGCTTTATGTTGATGTTTTGCCTGATATCGAGGCAAGATATGGGGGTGGCGAGTCGTGCGGCGCCCTCCCGCGCCGGCACCGGCAAGATCAGATCAGAAGGAATGCAGGTCCCGAACATGCAGCAATACCACGAAGCCCTGCGTCACGTTCTGCAGACCGGCGTGCCCTCTACGGACCGGACGGGAACGGGCACGATTGCGGCATTCGGGCTGCAGGCGCGCTACGATCTGGCGCAGGGCTTTCCGCTGGTCACCACGAAAAAGCTGCACCTGCGCTCGATCATTCATGAGCTGCTGTGGTTTCTCTCGGGCGACACCAATGTTGCCTATCTGACGGAAAACGGCGTGTCGATCTGGGACGAATGGGCCGACGACACAGGAGATCTCGGCCCGGTCTACGGCCATCAGTGGAGACACTTTCCCGCTCTCGATCCAACCGACGATCCGGCTCTGTTTCGCAAGCGGGAGATCGACCAGATCTCTGACCTGATCGCGCAGATCCGCAAGACCCCCGACAGCCGCCGTCTGATCGTGTCGGCCTGGAACCCGGCAGATGTCCCGGATATGGCCCTGCCGCCCTGTCACACGCTCTGGCAGGTTCGGATTCTTGAGGACCGGATGCATCTGCAACTGTATCAGCGCTCGGCCGACATGTTCCTGGGCGTACCTTTCAACATCGCCTCCTATGCGCTGCTGCTGCACATGCTGGCCCATGTCACGGGGTACAAACCGGGCACGTTCGTGCACACGCTGGGTGACGCGCATATCTACCGCAACCACCTCGATCAGGTGCATGCGCAGCTTGCGCGCGCGCCGCGCGCCTTGCCGGCACTGCGCATCACCCGCGATGTCGGGTCGATCTTTGACTTCAGGTTCGACGATTTTGAGATCACGGGCTATGATCCGCACCCCCATATCGCCGGCAAGGTGGCGGTCTGATGCTGTCGCTGGTTGTGGCCCGCGACCGCAATGGCGCGATCGGACGCGATGGCGCGATCCCCTGGCACCTGCCCGAAGATCTCGGTTTTTTTCAGCGAGAGACGACCGGCGCTCCGATCATCATGGGGCGCAGAACATGGGAGTCGCTGCCCTATCGGCCGCTGAAGAACCGGATGAATATCGTTGTCTCGTCCGGCGCTCCCGACGCGGCAGACCATGTTGCACCGTCAGTGAACGCGGCGCTTGCGGCGGCCCATGCAAAGGGGCACGCGCGGCTCTACGGCATTGGCGGTGCGGGCATCTATGCAGAGATGTTGCCGATGGCGGACCGGCTGCTTGTCACCGAGGTCGACCTGGAGGTCAGCGATGCGGATACGTGGTTTCCCGCAATCGAGCCAGCGCACTGGTCTGCCGGCCTGCACCTCACGCTGCGCGACGCCGCGCCGCGCTGTGTGCTGGTGGAATACCTGCGCGTTCGCTCACCCTGACAGGTCCCCGGCCGGCATGGCGCGGCGGGCGGTCTGATCGGGTGGTGTGGGGCGCTGTCAGAGGATGCGCAGATCCCCGGCCATCTGGCGGCCATCACGGCCGTCAAGCAGCTCGTAGCCTACCTTCTGATTGTCCGCGAGCCCGGTCAGGCCGGATCGCTCTACGGCGCTGATATGAACAAAGACGTCTTTCCCACCTTCATCCGGCGCGATAAAGCCGTAGCCTTTCGTGGTGTTGAACCATTTTACGGTGCCGGTCGGCATTCCGCATCTCCTTCATCACTTCAATTCCCCGGACGGACCGGGCCATGTGACCCTTCTGTATTCGGCCGTACGGGTCTGACTTGAGCCCCGAGTCCGAAATCCCTAGATCACTTCCATAAAGATTGACCGCACGGTGCAAAAAGCAAGCAGATGACATCGAGTTTACTGTTTCCGGCAACCGAATGATCAAATACGAGGCATTTGGAGAGGATTCTATGAAAAGAGTCGGTGCATGAACCTGTATGGGTTGAAATCCTGCGACACGTGCCGAAAGGCACTGGCCGCCCTGCGCGCTGCGGGGCGGGAGGTGACGTTCGTCGATGTGCGCGCCGAGGGCGTGCCGGAGGCGGTTCTGCTGCGGGCGCGCAACACGTTCGGTGCGACGCTGCTCAACACGCGATCGACCACCTGGCGCGGGCTGTCCGATGCGGAACGATCGCGCGACGCACTGGCGCTGCTGGCGGACCATCCGACGCTGATGAAACGGCCGCTGATTGATGCCGACGGTGGGCTGCACCTGGGGTGGAGCAAGGAAACACAGGGAGCGCTTGGTCTCTGACCGGCGGACCCAAGGGGAGAAACTGAGATGCGCAACGCGGCGCTGATGCTTGGAATTCTTGGCGGATTGATGATGCTGTTTGTCGGGTTTTTCAGCTATGGCTACACCGAGCTTGTCAACGAGTATGGCGAGATTGACGGCCTTGTTCAGCAGGTCGATCGAGTGGGGTTGATACAGACGGTCAGCCTGGCCGCCCCGCTTCTGGCTATTGCCGGCGGCGCAATGGCCCGGGCCCGGGCCCTGTGGGGCGGGATCCTGATGCTGATATCGGCAGCGCTGATGGGCTATGCGTTCGGGATCGGGATATTCACGATCTTTCCGATCGGGTTCACCGCGCTCGGTGGGGTTCTGGCGCTCGCCGCGGGAAAACCGGACGAGCCCAAGGCCCATTTCTGAGACAGGGACCGCCTGGTGCGCGTGCGCCAGCCTGAATGTGACCCACCCGGTCCTGCGCAACGCGCGCGCCGCAGATCCGGGCGCACGCGTCTTCCGGTGTCCAAACGCTTAACCTGAGACAACAGCAGACGGCGAAAGGCGCACAGCATACGGGCATTGCACTGCGTTTCGCGACGCGCTGTAGGTCAGGTCTATCGCGTAGCGCTTTGAAACCTCAGCAGAGCCGCAAGACGCGTCAGTCCGTCACGTCCTGCCCATGCTCGGCCCGGCGCATCAGAATGCGGTCCACGGACAGCGGCCCGCCGCCTTTGATCACCAGCGTAAGCAAGAGAAAGATCCACAGCGCGCGCTGATCCAGGATGATGCCGCCCGGTTGTCCGTCAAACCAGGCCCCAAGCGTACTTGCCTCCGAAATTGCGCCGTGGCCGTAAAGATCGGTCAGCGACATCACGACAATAAAGCCGATCATGCCCAGCGATGCCAGGCGCGTCAGCAGGCCGACCACCACAAGAAACGGCAGAATGAACTCGGCCCATGTGCCCGCCAGCACCACGACATATTCGTACAGCCCCAGTTCCGACGTGTTGTAGCTGACCGATTCCATCAGTTTGGGAAAAATCTGTGCGTATGCGCCGTCCGAGGGTCTGAAGATCCCGAGAATCCCGTCGCCCAGCTTGGTCAGTGCCGATTTCCAGAAGTAAATCAGCAGGATGGCCGCAAAAAGAAAACGCGCCAGCGTGGTCAGCAGCCAGTCTGCCCGGTTGAGCGGCTCAAACAGGGCGCGTTGCAGGGATAGGAGCATGGTCATGGGTCTTGATCTCCGGTCTTGAGGGAGGTGAGTGCGCCGCCGGACAGCAACAGGCCAAGCGCGTGCGACAGGTCAAAGTCTGGCCGGGATGCGGCGCCTGCCTCTGCCGCGACCCCCAGAGTGCTGCCCTCCATAAGCGCGGAGATGAACGCCGTGTCGCCGGGTGCAATCGGCACGGGCACCGGGTCGAATTCGGGCCGCGTGATCAGAACGTCCTGGGCTCCGGGTTCGGGTTTTGGACTGTTCGGTACACAATTATAAGCCCAGATCGCATGAACCGGCCAGTCAGAGCGCAGCACGCGCACCGACGGGGCCAGCGTAAACCTGGCCTCTGCCAGCGATTCGGGGGGCAGCGCACCCAGGGCCCCTGGGTCGATCGCGGTTGCGTCCGCGGCGTGATACACCTCTCGCATGGCCTGCTCCAGCCGCGCGACATCCGCCAGATAGGGCAGGTGCGCCAGGGGCGGGAACCCGGCCAGAAAGGTCGCGAACTGTTGGCCGTAAAACATCAGCAGCGGCGAGTCCGGCGGGTGGCGTCGCAGGAAAACGCCCGCCACGTTGTGAAAATTCTCGTCCCCGATCAGTTTGCGTATCGCGGGAAATCCCTCTTGCAGCGCATCTGTAAGACTGACCGCGACATTGTTGCGGTAAACCGCGAACCGCCGCCCGGCCGGGTGTCCCGCACCATCGGTCAGCCCCGGCGGTACAGGTCTGGTGGCGTCCATCAGGGCGGCGCGAAAATCGGTCTGGGTCACTTTGCCTGTCATCGCGTCAGGGCAGAGCATCACGCGGACGCCGGAATGCGCGCCAGGGCGGCCTCGGCGCGGCGGGCTTCTGCCGCCAGCACGGTCCAGTCGGGCACGTCGGTGTCCCATTCAACGAGGGTCGGCCGCGCGCCGGATCGTTCAAGCGTATGGTCCAGAAGCGTCCAGACGGGATCGGCGATCTCACGTCCGTGGCTGTCAATCAGCAGCGGCGCGCCATGATCGTCTTCGTCCTCGTCATGCCCGCCAAGATGAATCTCGCCGACGCGCGCCAGCGGAAGGGCCTCGATATAGGCGCGCGGGTCCATATCCAGGTTGGTGGCGGACACGAACACATTGTTCACATCGAGCAACAGACCACAGCCTGTGCGCCGCGCCACTTCATCAAGAAAATCTGTTTCGGCCCATGTGCTTTCGGCGAATGCCAGATAGCTGGACGGGTTCTCCAGCAACATGCGCCGGCCCACGACCTCCTGCACCTCGTCGATGTGATCGGCCACGCGGGTCAGCGTGGCGTTCGTATAGGGCAGGGGCAACAGGTCGTTCAGAAACTCCGCCCCGTGCGTCGACCAGGCGAGATGCTCGGAAAAGCTGGCGGGCTGCAACCAGCCGCACAGTGTTTTCAGACGCGCCAGATGATCTGCGTCAAGCCGGCCTTCGCCGCCG
>JBCCHI010000030.1:0-34626 GCA_039028815.1 Pseudomonadota bacterium | reverse complement strand
TGCACCCTCACAACCCCGCTCCATCACCAGAGCATGATCCATGGCGGATGGTGCAGGCCGTATCGGTGGGTTGGGGTGTCTCCCGCGTGACCACGCCCAACGTGACGAGGTCTGCCAAAAGGCCGTCACGCAGCATTCAATGGGTGGTTTATAGGGTGGATAAATAGTTCTTGTTTTTTATTAAGTGTATGAAATAAAAAGGTAATATCTCGAAATTTATTGCCCTCGGCGTGCATCGTACTACCATTATCGCCCGGACTTCCGGCAGGTGCCTTTTTTACGACCGCAAAGCGGGGGCCGGGTCGGGTCGCTGACAAGGAGGATTTTATGTCAAAGCAAAACTTCGGCGGGCGTCTTGCGTCCGGTATTCTGGCCGGCTGCGCCGGGCTGATCGTACTGAGTGGCGCCAGCCACGCGGAAGAGAAGATCTGGACCGTAGAGCCAGACCATTCCAGCATTGCCTTTGGGTCCATCAAGAATGACGCGATCGGGGAGTCGCATCATTTCAGCGGTATCAGTGGCACGGTTGGCTCTGATGGGCAGGTCAAGATCGACATCGACCTGACCAGCGTCGAGACCAACATCGACATTCGAAACGAGCGGATGCTGGAATTTGTTTTCGGAGACTCGGCGACTGCCACGCTGAACGCAGAGGTGGACATGGATGATGTGTCTGCGCTTGAGGTGGGCGACAGCACGGTGACGGATGCGTTCGGCACGCTGTCGCTTCTTGGTGCGGATGTCGATGTTGATGCGCCGCTGTTCGTGACGCGCCTGTCCGAAGATCGCGTTCTGGTCACAACGGATGGCATGGCCATGCTGAACATAGCCGACGCAGAGCTGACAGGCGGCATCGACAAATTGCAGGAGATTGCGGAACTCGACAGCATCACGCGGGTCAGCCCGGTGACCCTGCGATTGTTCCTGACGGCCACGGACGACGGCGAAAGCTAAGCCGCTAAAGCCTTTCGCCTTTACCCTGAGACAACACCCGAAGGCGAAAGGCGCGCAGCATATGAACCATGCACTGCGTTGCGCGCCACTCAGTGAGTCTGGGTTAGCGCGAAACGCTTTAGTCCACGATTTCGGCTGCGTCGAGCACGGCATGCAAAAGAACATCCGTGCCGGCGCGGGCCCAATCTGGCGAAATCTCTTCGGCTTCATTGTGGCTCAACCCGTCAACGCAGGGACACATGACCATCGCGGTTGGTGCGAGGTCGTTGATCCAGCACGCATCGTGGCCAGCGCCTGAAACAATATCCATATGCGCGTAGCCCAGCCGTTCTGCCGCGTCGCGTACAGCCTTGACGCAGGCCGGGTCAAAGGCCGGCGGGTCGAATGCTCCGGTGCTCTGACTGGTGAATTCGGTTCCGACGCTTTGGCAGAGCTCCGGCGCGCGGCTCAGGAACGTGCGCTCCATGGATGTGAGCGTGTCAAGATTCGGACTGCGGATATCCACGGTGAACACCACCCGGCCCGGGATGATGTTGCGCGAATTTGGAAAGACGTCGATATGACCGATTGCGCCCACCGCATCGGGCTGATGCGACATGGCAATCTCGTGCACAAGTTCGGTCAACAGCGCCAGGCCGCGCCCGGCATTCCTGCGCATGTTCATCGGTGTGGAGCCCGTGTGGCTTTCCTTGCCGGTCACGGTGCATTCGATCCAGCGCAGACCCTGACCGTGGGTGACCACGCCGATCTCGCGGTCATCGGCCTCCAGGATTGGGCCCTGTTCGATATGCAATTCGAAGAAGGCGTGCATCTTGCGTGCGCCTGCCTGTTCTTCGCCATGCCAGCCGATGCGCGCCAATTCATCGCCGAAGCGCTTGCCTGACGGATCGGTGCGTGCGTAGGCCCATTCCTCGGTGTACTTGCCGGAAAAGACGCCCGAGCCCAGCATGGCGGGTGCAAACCGCGTGCCTTCTTCATTTGTCCAGTTGGTCACGACAATGGGCCGTCGTGTGCGAATGCCCAGATCGTTGAGGGTCCGCACGGCTTCGAGCGCGCCCAGTACGCCAAGGACGCCGTCATATTTGCCACCCGTGGGCTGCGTGTCGAGATGCGAGCCCACATAGACCGGCAGCGCATCGGGGTCAGAGCCGTCACGCATTGCAAACATGTTGCCCATGGTGTCGACGCCTGTGCGCAGCCCGGCGGCATCGCACCAAGACCGGAACAGTGCGCGGGCGTCCCCGTCTTCGTCTGTCAGGGCTTGCCGGTTGTTGCCTCCGGCGACGCCTGGCCCGATACGTGCCATCTGCATCAGACTGTCCCACAGCCGGTCCCCGTCGACGCGAAGATTTTTGCGGTCGGCATGGTGCTGGATGTCCTGGGAATGCGTCATCTCGGATCTCCGTTCCGGGGCATGTGCGCGGCAGCGCAGCCGATATCGAGGGCAGACGTTCGCGACGCATCAAACATATGTCAACCCGCGCACCCGGGTTTCGGCAGTTAACAGATGCTTAGCCATGGTATGTGTTTTCGTTTGGCCGATCCATTTGCTGACCGTAAGGTGTTGTCCGGGTGGCGGGCTTCGACGGTTCGAAAGCGATCTCGGAGGCCACGCGAATGGAAGTGCTCGGAACATCTCATCCGGTTGTATCCAAATCAGCTGCAATCCAGCAGCTCATGCAGGACCAGTCCCGCGCCGCTCAGGCCGAGTCGTCGTCTGACGCCGAAGCCGCTGCAGGCCGTGGCGTGCTTGCGTCGCCTGAGACGGATATTCGAAACCCGGTCCAGACCGTGCGCCCGGCGACGCCGACCAGCGAAAGCCTGCTGGAAGCGCGTACACCGGTCGAGGCGGATGTCATCCCATCCCGCCAGCAGAACCAGACCGCGCCGGATGCGGAAACCGCCCCGGAAAGCGAGACATATCAGTTTCCCGAAGAACTGCCGATGAACATTCGCGAGGTAATCGACATGCTGCGTGGCGACCCTGCGCCGTCGGTTCCGGGTGCTGCGATGCGTGACGTGTTGTTGGTGAACGATCCTGCCGGCGCCGCCGAAGCGCAGCGCCTGAACCGAACCGCGTAGGGTTTTTGCCCGGACCGCGAGCGCAGAACAGGCAGATCTAAAGCGCTTCGCGACAAACCAGCCTCACAGAGTGTCGCGTAACGCAGCGCAATGGTCATATGCTGAGCGCCTTTCGCCTTCAGCCGATGTCTCAGTGTAAAGGCGAAAGGCTTTAGCGGCTTCTTTCGTGATCCAGCCGTTGCCGCGCAATCGCCTCGTTCGCATCAGAGCGCCGCTGATCGGACAGCCCCTTTTCCACGAAATCAAGGTGTCGGATCACGGCGGTTCGTGCAGCCTCGGGGTCGTGGGCACGCAAGGCGTCGTTGATGGCGCGGTGTTGATCCAAAAGAGCACGCCGCGTGCTGGCCTGACGGAACATCACCTGGCGGTTGTAGAACACGCCTTCCTGCAAGAGCTGAAACATGGATCGCATCATGTGCAGCATCACCACGTTGTGGCTGGCCTCCATGATTGCCATGTGAAAGTCAGCATCCAGACGGGCCTCACGTTCCGGATCCGGGGTAGTGTGCGCCGCTTCCATTTTTTCAAAGATTGCATTGATCACCTGAAGGTCGGTGTCGGATGCAAGCCGCGCGGCGCGATGCGCCGCCAGCGCCTCGATGTCACGGCGAAATGAAACATAATCGGATACCGCGTCTTCATGCCGCGCAAAAAGATCAACTAGAGCCGGCGAAAACGCGTTGCCCAGCACATCCGCGACGAAGATCCCCGATCCTGCACGCGTGGTCAGCAGCCCACGCTCCTGAAGATCTGCAACCGCTTCGCGCAGGGACGGGCGTGACACGCCAAATCGTTCTGCCAGATCCCGTTCTGAAGGCAGACGTTCGCCGGGGCGCAGGATTCCGCGCAGGATCAGCGCTTCGATCTGGCTGACCACAGCAGAGGCTAGTTTTTCCGGCGTGACCTTCTGGAAGGGCATGGTTCAGGTTCAGTCGGTAATTGGAATTAGGGCTTTTGTTTATAGGGGTTGCATGACCATTGGGCAAGCACAGGCGGGAGTAGAATGGCGGCCGGTCGTCCTGGCAGACAACACGGGACACGCTGCATGACACCTGCCGCCGCGCGTCACCCGCCCTGCCAATTGTCTGACTGGTCTTCGAAAAACGCTTCGATTGCCGCTGTTGCGACGACAATTGTCTTTCCGGTCTCTGGATTGACGAGATCCTGCCCGCCCGTCACGGCACGGACAATGGCCTTGCCGCGTGGCAGCAGTCGCGCCAGCGCCTCTGTGTCCAGATGTTCAGGCGCCTGCACCCCGACGGTGACGGCCACATCCATAGCCGAGTTGTCCAGACCGGTGGTTTCGAACATCGGGATCGCCGACCGGCGCATGGCGCTTTCAATCGCCCGTCCGGCGGCTTTCTGGTAGTCCATGCCGTACTGGTCGTTTCCCATGCCCATTTCGATGATGAATCGGCGGCGGGTCATCGCGCGGGCTCCAGCATGAGGCTGACATGGATGGCGGCGTTCGCGATTACGGTGGGTTTGCCGTCTGGTCGCGGCACGTCCAGACCGCCCGGAACCGCGGAGATGCTGACCTGACCATAGGGGAAGACGTCGTGCAATGCCGCGCAATCGACGGCGTCAGGGTTCTGCACGGCGATTTCAACGTCGATGATCATTGCGTCCTTGGGCAGGCCGAACAGTTCTGCGAGATTGATCGAGTTGCGCCACAGCGCATCCTTCAGGGCGCGCCGCGCCGCGGCGGTGTAGTCCTGGTGTCGCAAGGACGATCCAATGCCGAATTCCGTAAGCAGGCGATGTTTGGGCATTGTGTCCCTATGACTGTTCTGATCCGTTTGTCCGGTGTTTCATTAGGCCGCGCGGGACCGTCGTGCAATGACACAACGCCTATGTGACAGCGTTTTCCGCGCCTTTTTCGATGGCCGACCTCAGACGTTTTTCCAGACTGCGCTGCTTTGCGGTAGAATGAAATTTCAGGCCAAACATGTCCTTGACATAGAAGGTGTCCACGACCTGCTCGCCATATGTCGCGATGACCGCAGAGTTGATGTAGACGTTCACATCGGCCATAGTGCGCGCGAGATCGTAGAGCAATCCGGGACGATCGCGCGTGTCCACCTCGATGATCGTGTAGATGTCCGATCCGTCATTGTCGAACGTGATGTGCGTTGGAACACGGAAGGCACGTTCGCGTTTCTTCAGCTTGTCCCGTTTCTTCATGGCGTGGCTGGCGACCACCTCGCCGCGCAGGGTCTTGTTGATCATCTGCTTCAGCCGCGGCATCCGCTCGGATTCATACGGATGGCCATCCGCGTCCTGTATCCAGAAGGCGGCGACGGCAAAGCCATCCTTTGTCGTGTAGGTGCGCGCATCCACCACGTTTGCGCCCACGAGCGCCAGAGCGCCGGAAAGCCGTGAGAAAATGCCCGGATGATCGCTCAGCGCGAAACAGGCGCGGGTCGCATCTCGGTCTTCGTCGAGATGCAGGTCGATGCCGATTTCATCATCCTTCAGATCGCGCAAAAGCTGCGCGAACACGACATGTGCCGTGACATGCAGGCCCTGCCAGTACGGATCATAATGCCGTCCCGTTTCGATGCGCAGATCCTTTGATTCCCAATCCTGCAACGCTTCGCGCAGGTTGCGTTTTGCGTCGCTGCCGCGCTGTTCGCGGTTCAGCGCCTCCAGCCCGTTGTCCATGGCGCGCCGTGTCTGTCGATAGAGCGCCCGGATCAGCGAGGCCTTCCAGTTGTTCCAGGTATTGGGACCGACGCCCCGTATGTCGCACACCGTCAGCACACATAGCAAATCAAGGCGTTCGCGCGTCTGTACGGCCTTTGCGAAATCGCGCACGGTGCGGGGGTCTGCGATGTCGCGCTTCTGCGCCGTATCCGACATCAGCAGATGGTAGCGCACCAGCCATTCAACCGTGTCGCATTCTGCCGGTTTGAGACCGAGCCGCGGCGCCAGTTTTCGCGCAATCTGCGCACCCAGTATGGAATGGTCTTCATCGCGACCCTTGCCCATGTCGTGACTCAGAAGCGCCACGTACAGCACCCTGCGGTTCACGCCGTGATCCAGTATCGATGAGGCGACCGGCAATTCCTCGATCAGTTCGCGCCGCTCAATCTGTGCAAGCTGGCTGATGCACTGGATGATATGCTCATCCACGGTGTAGCTGTGATACATGTTGAACTGCATCATCGCGCGGATCGGTTCGAATTCAGGAATGAAGGCCGGCAAAAGCTCCAGTTCGTTCATCCGCCTCAGCACGCGCTCCGGGTTTCCGTGGCGCAGCAGAAGATCCAGAAACAGTTTCTGTGCCTCAGGGGATGTCCGGAATTTATCGTCGATGAGGTCGAGGTTGGCGCTGACCAGTCGCATGGCGTCGGGATGCAGCAAAAGCCCCGTGCGCAGCGCTTCTTCGAACAGCCGCAGCAGATTGAGCGGAGTTTTCAGAAAACGTCTTTCGTCAATAATCGCAAGTCGTCCATGCACCTCTTCGTAGTTTGGCTTGAGCTTGCGTTTTCTTCCAAACAACCGGCGCAGCAGCGGCTTTGATTTGACATGCGCAGCCTCCAGCTTGGTCAGCAGGATGCGTGTCAGATCGCCGACCGCCGTGGCATGGCGAAAGTAGTCCTGCATGAAGTGCTCGACAGCCCGGCGACCGCCCCGGTCAACATAGCCCATGCGGTCCGCCACCTCGACCTGCATGTCAAAGGTGAGTTGTTCATTCGCGCGTCCTGTGGCGAGGTGCAGGTGTATGCGTGCGGCCCAAAGAAAGTTTTCGGCCTGCGCGAAACGGGCAAACTCGTCTTCCGTGAACAGACCATGCGCCACAAGATCGGCAACGTGATCCACGTTGTAGATGTATTTCGAGATCCAGAACAGAGACTGCAGATCGCGCAGCCCGCCCTTGCCCTCCTTAATGTTGGGTTCGACCATGTAACGCGCGCCGTGCTTTATGTGACGTTCGTCGCGTTCTTCCAGCTTGGCCTCGATAAAGTGGCGTTCCGTGCCGTCGAACAGATCACTGCGCAGCCGTTCCTGCAGCCGCTTTGCCAGGGCAAGGTCGCCGAATATGTACCGCTTCTCAAGAAGCGCCGTGCGAATAGTAAAATCCGAGCCTGCCAGGCGAAGACACTCCTGGACGGTTCTGCTGGCATGCCCGACCTTCAGCTTCAGATCCCAAAGCACATAAAGCGTGCTCTCGATCACGCTTTCGGCCCAGGCGGTGATCTTGTAGGGCGTCAGAAACAGTAGATCGACGTCAGAAAACGGGGCCATTTCGCCGCGACCGTATCCTCCGACTGCGAGCACCGAAAGACGCTCCGCTTCCGTGGGGTTTGGCAAAGGGTGCAGGGCGTTGGTGACGAACTCCAGCGTCGTCTGCACAATGCAGTCTGTCAGCCATGTGTAGGCGCGCGTTGCGGGTCGTGCGGCAAATGGACGGTCCGCGCAGCCAGCGGCGATGGCGGCGCGTCCTTTGGACTGGGCCTCTGCCAGAATCTCGACAAGGGCGGGCCTCAGGGCAGTTGCCGTGCCGTCCTGCGCGGTTCGGGCCTGGTCAAGCGCATGCAGCACGGCGTTCTTGTCGAAAATATCTTCAGGCGGACATATCAGATCATCCGGCAGGGGAAGATGGTCCTTCATCGGTCTTCGTTCGTCACTCAGAAGCCGCCGCCGCTGAAACTGGAGGGCGCGGGGGACAGAATGAACAGCTGCTGATCGCGCACGGTCGCCACCGCCAGTCCGCGGTCGGTGGTGCCATCCGGCCGAAACCGGAAAATGCCGTTCACCCCCTGAAACCCGGCGGTTTGTGTAAGACTTCCGCGCGTCAGCGCATCGGATCGCCCGTTCTGGGCGAGCGCACCGATCGCGGCAACGGCATCGTATGACAGGCCTGCGATCGGGTGCGGCGTGTTTCCGTTGGCCGCCTGAAAGCGGCTGCGGAACTGGGCATCACGCTGCGGATCGGGCATCGCGAACCAGCCGTTCTGAACGCCGGGCAGTTGAAGGGTCTGCGCGGGTTTGTCCCACCGAGCCAAGCCGATATACTGGATCGTGGCCGGAGACAGACCCGCCTCTGGCAGCATCTGCGAGAACAAGGGCAAAGCGCCTGCTGCATTCGCGGTCAGAAAGATCGCGTCGGCTTGATTGGTTTCGGCGGTCGCCTTGATCGTGGGTACAGCACCGACAACGCCTTGCTGCGAAAACTCGTAGGACACACTGCCGACAGAGGACGCGCCGCGCGCGGAAATCGCCCGGGAAATGGCATCTCTTCCAAGTTCGCCGGCCACATTGTTGGAGTGCACGGTCAGTATACGGCGTTTTCCCTGACCGACGGCATAGCTTGCCAGCCGGTTCGCCGTGGTGTCGAAGGTCTGTCCGAGAACAAAAAGATTGCCGCCGGCAATCGTGGGATTGTTCGAAAAGGCCAGCACGTTCACATTGCGCGGAGCCATTGCGACCGCGACCGCGTTTGCCGATTCTGCATGCAGCGGGCCGACAATGATCTTCGCTCCTTCGTCGGCCGCGCGCACCGCTGCGTTTTGCGCCTGCGTGGCGTTGCCTGCCGTGCCGTAGACCCGCAGGTCGATCTGAACGCCTGACAGATCCGCAACAGCCAGTCTGGCGGCGTTTTCCAGGTCTCGGGCCAGTCGTTGCTCTTCGGGCGACGCCGAACCGTGCGGCACCAGCAATGCAACCGCAACCGGCTCTCCACCGACAATCGTCTGACCTTGTCCCGTTGTGCCCAGACCCACATCGCATGCAGACAGGAATGCGAGCATGATGCAGGCACTGGCAAGACGGATCGGCTTGCATATGATCTTTAAGATAGCCAACATTGGCGGCACGCTCCCGTTCGAACTGGTGAGACGCGTCTTTACGCGTCTGTTCTGCGGAATAATAAACGTCCAAATTTGCGGGTCCAGTGATGAATCCAATCGCTTCGCCTTATGACCCATCATCGCCGTCGGTCCCGACCTTGGCCGCTGGCCTTTATCTTGTAGCGACACCGATTGGGGCGGCACGGGATATCACGCTGCGCGCACTCGACCTGCTGGGCACGGCCGATGTGCTCGTTGCCGAGGACACGCGCAGTCTGCGCAGGTTGATGGACATTCACGGCATCCCGCGCGGTGCCCGACCTCTGCTGTCCTACCACGATCACAATGGTGCAAAGATGCGACCCCAGATCCTGCAACGTATTCGCAGCGGTCAGTCGGTGGTATTTGCATCAGAAGCGGGCAGTCCCCTGATTGCCGATCCCGGGTATGATCTCGCCAGAGCGGTGATCGAGGCGAATCTGCCGCTGATCGGGGCCCCCGGGCCGACCGCAGCCATTGCGGCGCTGACCGTAGCCGGTCTTCCGACCGACCGGTTCTTGTTTGCCGGTTTCCTGCCATCCACCGCCGGGAAACGCGCGAAGGCATTGACCGAGCTTGCGCGCGTTCCCGCGACCCTGGTGATCTACGAGTCGCCAAACCGGGCGGCGGCGCTGCTGAAAACGGCATCCGAGGTTCTGGGTGCAGAGCGCAAGGCGGTGCTGTGTCGGGAACTGACCAAGAAGTTCGAGGAAGTTCTGCGCGGCACGCTTGAAGAGCTGTCATCAAGCCTCGTCGGACGGCAGCTGAAGGGCGAAGTCGTGATTCTCATTGATCGCGGCGCCGGGCAGGAGGTTTCGGCGTCTGACATCGCCCATGAGCTGAGCGAAGCGATGGAGCGGCTGTCTGTCAGGGATGCCTCGGAAGAAATCGCGGCGCGGTTCGGTCTGAAACGGCGCGACGTGTATCAGCAGGCACTTGCCCTTTCCCGCAAGGATTGAGCCGTTTCACGACATGCTGGTTTCCGGCAGCCGTTTCGCCTGACGCAATGCCCCGCTTTTCGGGACGAAACGCTTTAGCTTACTCTTAACGCTGACGTGCGACACGTGCCCCATGAACACTGGAAACGAATTGGCTGACGCGGCCACGCTGAACCACAGCGTATCGCACCACCGAAGTCGAAAAGGCGCGACTTCGTATGTTCGCGGCCTGTGCGCGGAAGAGTGCGTGGCGCGCGCCTACGAGGCGCAGGGCGTGACCCTGCTTGCCCGCCGGTGGCGTGCAACGGCGGGAGAAATCGACCTGATTCTGAGGGATGGACCGACCCTGGTCTTTTGTGAGGTCAAGGCCGCAAAGACGCTTGATGCGGCCAAGGCGCGGCTGACCCCGCCCCAGATGCAGCGCATTCACATGGCGGCGTCAGAATTTATCGGCCGTTTCCCGCAGGGGCAACTGACGGATGTACGCTTTGATCTGGCACATGTTGATTTCGTGGGACAGGTCAACGTGCTGCAAGACGCGTTCGCGCATTTCTAAAGCCTTTCGCCTTCAACCTGAGACATCAGCCGAAAGCGAAAGGCGCGCGGCATATGAACGATGCACGGCGTTTCGCGACATTCTGCGAGTCAGGTTTGTCGCGAAACGCTCTGGAAAGTTTGGCCAAAACCGGAACCAGAGGTCCCGGCAGACTGCGGCGCAACACATGTGATTTGCACGTGCCGGAGCGTTGGCTGGCGCCGTCGGTTCCAAGCCGGACGCCTTGGCGTGCGCAGCGCTGAACGTGAAACGCCCCGTCATGCCGTATTTCCGCGCCGTCAGAGCGATCTGCCGCGCCGGGCCACAATCCGCCGGTCCGGGTGTTCGCGAAACGCCTTGGGTCCGTGCGCCGTTCCGCATGCTGACCGGCGACGCAGGGCTTGGATCACCGGCCGGTTGCACAGTGTGGCACTATAGCGCAAGAAGAGGTGCGCAACAAAGGCAGGGCCGTAATGAAAGTCGCGTTTCAGATGGATCCGATCGGGCCGATTGATATCGCGGCCGACAGCACGTTCAGGCTTGCCGAAGAGGCGCAGGCCAGAGGACATCACCTTTTCTACTACACGCCTGACAAGCTGGCCTATGATCGGGGCCGCATCGTGGCGCGGGGACATCCGATCACGGTGCAGCGCGTTGTCGGGAATCACGTATCGCTTGGCCCCGAGCAAGAGTTTGATCTGGCGGAAATGGACGTCGTCTGGCTGCGTCAGGACCCGCCGTTCGATATGTTCTACATCACCACGACTCATTTGCTGGATCGGCTGCGCGACACGACCCTTGTGGTCAACGATCCATTCTGGGTCCGCAACTTTCCCGAAAAACTGCTGATCCTCGATTTTCCCGACCTGATGCCGCCGACGGCGATCGCGCGCGATTTGCAGATGATCCGGTCCTTCAAGGACACATATGGCGACGTCATTGTGAAGCCGCTTTACGGAAATGGCGGTGCCGGTGTCTTTCTGCTGACGGAAAACGACCGCAACCTCGCAAGCCTGCACGAGATGTTCACCGGGTTCAGCCGCGAGCCGCTGATCGTTCAGCAGTATCTTCCGCAGATAAAGGAGGGCGACAAGCGCGTGATCCTTGTCGATGGCGAACCGGTCGGAGCAATCAACCGCATGCCGGCCTCTGGCGAAACCCGGTCGAACATGCATGTCGGGGGTCGGCCCGAGCCATCAAAGCTCAGCGCGCGCGATCTGGAAATCTGCGCGGCGATTGGTCCGAAACTGCGCGAACACGGTCAGATTTTCGTGGGGATTGATGTGATCGGCCCCTACCTGACCGAGATCAACGTGACATCGCCGACCGGCATTCAGGAACTCGAACGGTTTGACGGAACAAACACCGCCGCGCTGATCTGGACAGCCATCGAAGCGCGGCGGGAATGAGCCTTGTTCTGCCAGCGCTCAATGCCTGGCTCAGGCTGACAGAAAAAAGCCACCTGAACCGCATTCAAGATGTGCAGATCCTGCGAGATTCTTTCGAACGCAAGGCGCGGCTCTTTTTTCATCCACCTTTCGGCACGCAGATCAGAACCACGCATGTCGCGGGACGAGAGGCGTTGACCCTCAACCAGGACCGGTGCGTAGAAACTTCGCCGCATCTTCTGTATTTTCATGGCGGCGCATTCATATGCGGCTCGCCCGCGACGCATCGCGCCATGATTGCCTGGCTTTCGCGCGCGGCGCAGATGCCGGCCACTCTGCCACGCTACCGGCTTGCGCCCGAGCATCCCTTTCCCGCGGCGCTTGATGATGCGATCGCGATATACGACGCATTTCGTGACCGACACGCGCATGTCGTGATCGGCGGCGACAGCGCTGGTGGATGTCTTGTGCTTTCATTGCTTGGCGAGATTCTCCGCAGCGGTCGCGCGGCGCCGTCGGGCGTGTTCGCATTCTCCCCACTGACTGATCTGACAGGGTCGGGACAAAGTATGGTGGCCAATGCAGATCGCGAAGCCGTTCTGCCCGCCGGACGGCTGCATGAAATCGCCAGAATGTATCTTGCCGGTGTGGATCCGACGGACCCGCGCGCTTCGCCGCTCTTTGCAGATCACGGCGGGGCGCCCCCGGTCTGGCTGACCGTGAGCGATACGGAGATCCTGTTTGACGATTGCACGCGTCTGGCCACACGGATGCGGCGGGTCGGGGTCGATGTCGATCTGCACGTCGAGCACGGACTGCCTCATGTCTGGCCGCTGCTGCACACTGTTCTGCCGGAAAGCCGCGCAACCCTGCGCCGCCTGGCGGCTTGGCTCACTGCGCTTGAAGCGCCGTCAGCCGGTAACTGAGCGCCTCAGCCACATGCGGCCGACGCACGTCCTGTGACGTGTCGAGATCCGCAATCGTGCGCGCCACGCGCAGCACACGGTGATAGCCCCGCGCCGAAAGGCCAAACTTCTCGGCGGCGCGATTCAGAATATCGCGCCCCTCCGGATCGGGGCACGCCACGGTCTCGAGGATTTCACCCTCGGCATCTGCATTCAGGCGAAGACCTGGCGCGGTTCTGTACCGCTCGTCCTGAATGGTGCGCGCGGCCGCGACACGCGCCGCAACATCGGCAGAACTTTCGCTCTTTGCGGGCAGATCCAGATCGGCATACCGCACGGGCGGTACTTCTATGCGCAGGTCGAACCGGTCCATCAGCGGGCCCGAGATACGCCCGAGGTAGTCTTCGCTGCATTTTGGCCCGCGCGAACAAATGTCCGTGCCGCCGCATTTGCAGGGGTTTGCAGCAGCCATCAGCAGGAAGCGGCACGGATAGCGCACATGAGCGTTCGCCCGCGCCACGACAACTTCACCTGTTTCGATCGGCTGCCGGAGTGTTTCCAGCACCGTACGGGCAAACTCCGGAAACTCATCCATGAAAAGCACCCCGTTGTGCGCCAGACTGATCTGCCCCGGTCCTGCCCTGCGGCCGCCCCCTACAATGGCCGCCATCGACGCCGTGTGGTGCGGTTCGCAAAACGGACGTGTGCGGCTTATACCGCCTTCAGACAGCAACCCGGCCAGAGAATGCACCATCGAGGTTTCCAGCGCTTCGGCTGCGCTGAGCGGCGGCAGAAGCCCCGGCATTCGTTTGGCCAGCATGGATTTTCCGGACCCCGGCGGTCCGACCATGACGATGTGGTGGCGCCCGGCGGCAGCGATTTCAAGTGCACGTTTCGCGCGTTCCTGGCCTTTTACATCCCTCAGGTCCCGGCCGATCTCCGCGCGGGCGATTTCACCGGGTTCTGCGGGCGGCAGGGGCGATTGTCCGGTGTAGTGCCGGACGACATCCGCAAGCGTTGTCGCCCCGATGACCTGCGTGTCACCAACCCAGGCCGCTTCGGCCCCTGATCCCTTTGGACAAAGCAGTGCGCGGCTGTGTTCTGCGGCGGCCATCGCTGCGGGGAGGGCGCCAACGACAGGCACAAGAGATCCGTCAAGCGACAACTCCCCCAGCGAACACGTCTCTTCAATCGCGTCCCGCGGCACAATGTCGAGGGCCGCCAGCAGCGACAGCGCGATTGGCAAATCGAAATGACTGCCTTCCTTGGGCATGTCGGCGGGTGAAAGATTGATTGTTATGCGTTTGGACGGCAGGGCAATCGCCATGGAGCTCAGCGCGGTGCGTACCCGGTCGCGCGCTTCCGAGACAGCTTTGTCCGGCAGGCCGACAAGCGAGAATGCCGGCATCCCGGGCGTGACTGCGCACTGCACCTCGACCTGTTTCGCCTCGACGCCTTCGAAAGCGACCGTATAGGCGCGTGCCACCATCCTGCGCTCCTGCCGTAATCTTTGTTAATGGATAGCGCCGGGATGGTTTACGATGTGTTAAAGAGTGTCGCGAAAGCTGCGAAACGCCCGGGTGCGGCCAGCGGTGAAACCCGCGCTGCGCGTCACGGCATCCGCTACGAGAGCATTTTGCTGAAGGCGGGCCAAGCCTCTGGATCGGCCACTGTTTTGTCGCGGCAAAACGGGTTGCAGAACCCCAGAACGCGCCCCTCGATTTCAAGACAGTCAGTGGCCGGTTTGCCTGAATAGGGGCAGGCCGCATTTTCGGGCGTGGCATTCTCTACGGCGCGCGCGGCGCGGGGCACCGGTCCGGGCCACGGCCGGGTTGGATAGTCGCGCGTGTATCGCTCCAGTGTCCCTTCGCCGGCGCGCGCCATCGCACGCCAGCGCCGAAAGGCAGGATCAGAGAGATGGGCGGCGACATAGGCGCGCGCATCTGCGCTGACCGGCAGGTCGTAGCCGGCGATACGCGCCGCCACGGGCGCATAGAACGCATCCGCCACGCTGTAGGCCCCACACAGCCAGGGCGTCGTGCTCTTTGTCGTGATCCGGGCGGCCTGCCAGATCGTATCCAGCCGCAAAAGGTCGGCGCGCACGGCGTCACTCAAAGGCACATCCGTGTAGGCGACGAACAGATTCATCGGGCAGTGGTCGCGCAGCGCCTGAAACCCCGCGTGCATTTCGGCAGCAAGATTTCGGGACGTCGCGCGCGCGATGGGGCATGCCGGCCAAAGAGCGGCCTCCGGATGCGCCTCGGCCAGATGTTCCGCGATGGCCAGACTGTCCGAGAGCACCACATTCCCGGATGTGCGCAGCGCTGGAACGGTGCGTGCCGGCGCGTAATCGCCCAGTTGCGCCTGCACGCCCTCGGACGACGCAAAGTCGATCTTCGTAATGCGCGCAGGAATGCCTGCATGTTCGAACAGCAGCCAGGCGCGCAACGACCAGGAAGAATATGCGTAGTTCCCAAGAGCAAGATCATAAGTCATGTCTTCAGACTAACGCAGAAGACGCCCGCAGAGTAATCTGCAATTGTCGTCTGCCTGATCACGGGCAGTGATTGATCGACGACACGTGCCATGATTCCGCGTTGATGTGAATTTCGGTCACGGACAGATTGTCGATGCGATGCGCAAACGCGTCGTAGGCGGAAATGCGCAATGCCCTTTGCACCTGCGTCAGGATCGCCCCGAAATGCGCAACAATGATAAGGTCCGTCTCCGGGTGTGCGTCCAGCAACCGGTCTGTCGCGCGCGAAACGCGACCCATGACGTCATTCCAGGTTTCACCGTTCGGCGCGCGGACATCTCCGGGTTCATCCCAGAACGCGCGCAGCCGCGTCTGATCTTCGATCAGGTCGAAAACCTGCATGTCCCAGTCGCCAAAGTTGATTTCGCGAAGGTCCGGGTCATGCGGCAGGCGGTCGCGCCCCGACGCAATGGCGTCAGCCGTGGCGCTTGCGCGTTTCAGGTCTGAAGACACGATTTTCGCATCCTGCGGCAGATGCCGGTTCAGGCGATCAAGCTGGGCCGTGTCGGACAGATCCGCCGGAGGGTCGCCCCAGCCCACCATGGCCCGGACATGCGTGGGGCCGTGGCGTACCCAGAACATGCGTCTCATGGCCAGGTTCCCTTGAGCGTGTGCGGAAGACCGGCCACGACTTGCACGACCAGATCGGCCCGCGCCGCCAGTTTCTGGTTAAGACGGCCCTGCGCCGCCTGAAACCGGCGGGCGAGGGCGTTTTCGGGAACAACGGAATGACCGACTTCGTTGCTGACGATCACGACGGGTGCCGCACACAGCGCAAGCCCGGCCATCAGCCCCGCCTCGGCGTCGTCAGGGTCGCGGTCTTCGAGCATGAGGTTGGACAGCCACATCGTGACGCAATCAAGCAGCACTGCGTGATCCCCGCCGATCGCAGCCAGAACGCGGCCCACCTCCAACGGTTCCTCGACCGTGCGCCAGCCATCACCGCGCTGTTTCTTGTGGCGGCGAAGCTTTTCCCGCATCTCGGCGTCAAGGGCCTGGGCCGTGGCCAGATACACACGCGGACGACCGCTTTGAATGACAAGCGATTCGGCGAAAGACGATTTGCCGGATGATGCGCCACCAATCACGAGGCTCACAGCGGGAAGCATGAGTTCTTGACACCTTTTTTTGATCCGGCCCGGGATGCGCGCCGTATTTTTGGTGAATTGGCAAAAAAGTCGATGACAAAAAAGCCACCGGGGAGAATGAAGTCATGGCATTAGACGGCCCATACAGCAATGACATGTCACGCGCCGCAATGCAGGCAGAGCTGTTGGACGCTGAAACAGAGCTTACCCTGGCCTACGCCTGGCGCGACCAGCGCGATGAACGGGCGCTGCATCGGCTGATCACGGCCTACATGCGACTGGCCATATCGATGGCCGCCAAGTACCGCCGCTATGGCGCGCCGATGAGCGACCTTATCCAGGAAGCCGGCCTTGGGCTTATGAAGGCCGCGGACAAGTTCGACCCGGATCGTGGCGTGCGTTTTTCCACATATGCCGTCTGGTGGATAAAGGCCAGCATTCAGGACTACGTGATGCGGAACTGGTCGATGGTCCGGACAGGATCGACCAGCAGTCAGAAATCGCTGTTTTTCAATATGCGCCGGGTGCAGGCACGCCTCGAACGTGATGCGATGTCGCGAGGTGAAACGCTTGATGGTCACCAGCTGCGCGAGATGATTTCGACCGAGGTCGGCGTGCCTCTGCGCGACGTGGAGCTGATGGAAGGCCGGCTGTCGGGCACGGACTTCTCTCTGAATGCCACGCAGGCCGCAGATGAGGAGGGCCGCGAGTGGATTGACACGATCGAGGACGATGGCCCGCGCGGCGACGAAATCGTCGAAGAAGATCACGATCGCGGCGCTTTGCGCGTCTGGCTTGGTCAGGCGCTCTCCAAACTCAACGAGCGTGAGCGCTTTATCGTGGCCGAGCGCAAGTTGCGCGATGAGTCTCGAACGCTCGAGAGCCTTGGCGAGGAACTGAACCTGAGCAAGGAACGCGTGCGCCAGATCGAAGCGGCGGCGTTCCAGAAGATGCGCAAACATCTGGAGCGGCACGGTTCGGAAGTCCAAAGTCTTCTGGCCTGACGCCTGTACAAGGTCGCGTGCGCCCTACCGGGCTCGGTTTGAAACGTACGGCCTGTGATTGTGAAGAACACACCCGTTTCACCGGACTTGTTTGCAGAAAGCGGCAGGCCTAGTTTGGGCCGCAGACCAATCGCTCGGGGCCCGTCCGGTGGAAACACGTATCCTGTTGATCATCTCGGGTGGCATCGCCGCCTACAAGGCGCTGGATCTGATCCGGCGCCTGCGTGAACATAACTTTGTCGTGACGCCGGTGCTGACCCGAGCGGGCGCACAGTTTGTCACACAGCTGTCTGTGTCGGCGCTGGCCGGAGAAAAAGTGTATTCCGATCTTTTCGATCTGACCGATGAATCTGAAATGGGCCACATCGAGTTGAGCCGCAGCGCAGATCTGGTTGTCGTTGCGCCGGCCACTGCGGACCTGATTGCAAAGATGGCGCAGGGTCATGCAGACGATCTGGCATCCACGCTGCTGCTTGCAACGGACACGCCGGTTCTGATTGCTCCTGCGATGAATGTGCGGATGTGGCAACATCCCGCGACACAGCGCAATATTGCAACCCTAAGCTCCGACGGTGTCGCATTTGTCGGCCCGGATGAGGGAGACATGGCGTGCGGCGAATTTGGTCCCGGTCGGTTGGCCGAACCGTTGGAGATTGTGACGGCCATCGAAAGCCGTTTGAACACAGGGCCGTTATCAGGCAGGCGTGTCATCGTCACATCGGGGCCCACTCATGAGCCGATCGACCCCGTGCGTTATATTGCCAACCGGTCTTCCGGTGCCCAGGGCGCCGCGATCGCAGAGGCATTGCGTGCATTGGGGGCCGATGTGGTGTTCGTCACCGGGCCCGCAGATGTTGCCCCGCCAGACGGCGTTTCGGTCGTGCCGGTTCAGACTGCGCACCAGATGTTCGACGCGGTTGCCTCCGCGCTTCCGGCCGACGCGGCGATCTTTGCGGCCGCCGTTGCGGATTGGCGGGTGCAGGAGGCCTCCGGGCAAAAGCTGAAAAAGAACGGGAAGGGTGTGCCGAAACTGCAGTTTGTCGAGAATCCCGATATCCTTGCCGCGGTCAGTGCACGAACCAGGAACCGTCCGGGTCTTGTTGTGGGCTTCGCCGCCGAAACCGAAAATGTGGTTGAAAACGCCACCGCCAAACGTGCCCGCAAGGGCTGCGACTGGATTGTGGCGAATGATGTCACCCCGGATACGGGCATCATGGGAGGGGCTGAAAACGCAGTGACTTTGATCACCGAGGATGGTGTCGAGACATGGCCGCGCATGTCCAAGCACGAGGTCGCGCGCGCGCTTGCCGGTCGCGTTGCGTCAGCGCTGAGTGCCCCGGAATGACCCGCCCGGCCGCAAGTGATCTCACTGTGCTTTGCCGCTGGACCGATGGCGCGGATCAGGAATTTGGGCTTCCGGCCTACGAAACGGACGGAGCGGCTGGCGCGGATCTTCGAGCGAACTTTGCGGATCGCGGGGCCGTGACGCTTGAGCCCGGCGCGCGTGCTCTGGTGCCGACAGGACTGGTGCTGGCCATTCCCGAGGGATACGAAGCGCAGATCCGGCCGCGCTCTGGGCTTGCGTTGCGTCACGGGATCACGCTTCTGAACAGTCCCGGCACAATCGACAGCGACTACCGCGGTCCGCTTGGTCTGATCATGGTGAATCACGGACAGGACAGCTTTGAGGTTCGTCACGGCATGCGTGTGGCGCAGATGATCGTGGCTTCTGTTGTGCAGACCCGGTTTGTGCTGGCCGATGCGTTGCCGGACACGGCGCGTGGTTCGGGCGGGTTCGGGTCGACAGGGCAGGGCGCATGATTCTCTTTCTTGTTTTGTCTGCCGTGATCTGGGGTATCGGCGTTGCGATGAAGACGCCGGTTCAGGCGCGCTGGATCATGATCGGATTGCTTTGGGTTCTGTTCGTCGCCGAACATCTGCTGCTGCCGGACGGGCATCCGCTGCGCGAGGCGTCGGGAGAGAACGCCGCACCCTGGATCGTGGTCGGGGTCATCGCGGCAATCGTGATTTTTTATCGAAGGTTGCTGAGATGGATACGCGGTAAGGTTGCTGAAAAAGATCCGGATCACACCGCATCTTCCGAAGAGACACGCCCCAGCGGGTCGTTTTCCGATGTCGAACTGGAACGCTATGCCCGGCATATCGTTCTGCGTGAAATCGGTGGTGCAGGGCAGCGCGCTCTCAAGGAGGCACGCGTCCTGGTGGTGGGCGCGGGAGGTCTCGGATCACCGGCTATCCTTTACCTTGCCGCGGCGGGTGTCGGGCGGATTGGTGTCGTGGATGACGACGTGGTCGATCACACCAATTTGCAGCGTCAGATCATTCACAAGGACAAGTGCACAGGTCTTCCCAAAGTGTTTTCGGCGGCAGAGGCTGCGGATGCGCTGAACCCGTATGTCGAAATCCGCCCCTACCGGCGCCGGCTTTCCGAAACGGATGCTGCGACGCTTTTCAACGACTATGATCTTGTCTTGGACGGAACCGACAACTTCGAGACGCGATATCTGGTAAACCGGACGGCCTGGGTTTGCGGCAAGCCGCTTATTTCCGGGGCACTGTCGCAGTGGGAAGGGCAGCTCAGCGTGTTCGACCCCGCAAAGAACACGCCATGCTATCGTTGTGTTTTTCCACAGGCGCCGGTGGATGGTCTCGCACCGTCATGTGCAGAGGCCGGTGTGCTTGGTCCTCTGCCCGGCGTGATCGGCTCAATGATGGCAGCCGAAGCCGTCAAGGTGATCACCGGCGCCGGCACCGCGTTGCATGGGACGCTTTTGATCTATGACGCGCTTCACGGGCAGATGCGTTCCATTGCGTTGGAAAAAGACCCGGCGTGCCCGGTATGCGGAACGCAATCCGTGGTTCGGGACGAAAACGCCCAGACGTCTCCTGCGACCGCTCAAAGCGTTTCGCGACAAACCTGACGCGCAGAGTGTCGCGTAACGCAGTGCATCTTTCCTGTGCTGCGCGCCGCCGGGCTGCCTTCCTGCACAGGTGCGTCGGAACAGGACTGCAATGATCCCCGGGCATCCGCCAAGGCGCATCGCGCGCACTATGCCGGGGAGTTTGCCGCCGATTTTTCCACCCCGCCATTGCGGCCCTTTGCGTCACGGCCTAAATCGTTTCGTGACAAACCTGAAACGCAGAGTGTCGCGCAACGCAGTGCAATGGTCCTATGCTGTGCGCCTTTCGCCTTCAGCTGGTGTTTCGGGGTAAAGGAAAAGGCTTTAGGTGTTTGAGAAAGGAGCGCGACCATGACAAACCCGCTGCTGGCCGACTGGAACACCCCGTTCGAAACAGCCCCGTTTGACCGGATTACCGATGAACACTTCCAGCCTGCGTTTGATCAGGCTCTGGATCAGGCGCGTGCCGACATTGCAGCGATTGCCGACACTGCAGATCCGGCCAGCTTCTCGAACACGATAGAGGCGCTGGAACGGGCAGGAAAGCAACTGGACAAGGTTCTGTCGGTGTTTTTCAGCGTAACCGGTGCGGACACCAATCCGAAACGGCAGGAAATGCAGCGTCGGTTCAGCACGCAACTGGCAGACTATTCGTCCGAAATCTACAGCAACAAGGCCCTTTTTGCACGGATCGAAACCCTCTGGGATGCGCGAGAGGAATTTGACCTGACCGAAGAACAGCAAAGGGTTTTGTTTCTGACCCATCGCGGGTTTCGCCGGGCCGGCGCGGCGCTGACGGGACGCGACGGTTTGCGCATGGGCGAAATTCGAACGCGGCTGGCAGAGCTTGGCACGGCGTTCACCCAGAATCTGCTGGCTGACGAAGCGACATGGTACATGGAACTGGCCGAGGATGATCTTCAGGGTCTGCCGGATTTCGTCGTCTCCGCTGCGCGCGAAGCAGGCCGTGAAAAGGGCGCCAAGGGGCCTGTCATCACCTTATCGCGATCTCTGATCGTGCCATTTCTTCAGTTTTCCCCGCGCCGGGATCTGCGCCGGACGGCATTCGAGGCGTGGGTTGCACGCGGCGCCAATGGTGGCGAGACGGACAATCGCGCCATCACCGCAGAGATACTCGCGCTGCGCGAAGAACGCGCCCGGCTTCTGGGCTATGACAGTTTCGCCGCCTACAAGCTGGAAACCGAGATGGCGAAAACACCCGAGGCGGTGCGTGATTTGTTGATGCAGGTTTGGGCTCCGGCCCGGGCCCGCGCCGAGCAGGACGCCGCGCATCTGACCCGAATGATGCAGGATGACGGCGTCAATGGGACGCTGGAGCCCTGGGACTGGCGATACTATGCGGAAAAGAGGCGTGTGGCCGAACACGATCTGGATGAGGTCGCACTGAAACCCTACCTGCAGCTTGAACGGATGATCGAGGCCGCCTTTGCCTGTGCCAACCGTCTGTTCGGGTTGGAGTTCAGCCCGATTGATATCCCGCTCTATCATCCGGATTGCCGCGCCTGGGAGGTCACGCGGGATGGACAACACGTCGCCGTGTTCATCGGCGACTACTTCGCGCGGGGCTCCAAACGATCCGGCGCGTGGTGCAGTGCGATGCGGGGGCAGGCAAAGTTTCCCGCTGTGCAGGGGCCTGTGGTGATCAATGTTTGCAACTTTGCCAAGGGTGATCCGGCCCTGTTGAGCTATGACGACGCGCGCACGCTGTTTCACGAGTTCGGACACGCTCTGCACCAGATGTTGTCTGATGTGACATACGAATCCATCTCCGGCACGTCGGTGGCGCGCGACTTTGTTGAGCTGCCAAGCCAGCTCTATGAGCACTGGCTTGAGGTGCCGCAGGTGCTGGCCGAGTTCGCAACCCATGTGGACACGGGCGAACCGATGCCAGAGGACATGCTGAAGAAGGTTCTGAATGCAGCCACCTTTGACATGGGGTTTCAGACGGTCGAGTATCTCGCCTCTGCGATTGTTGATCTGGATTTTCACGAAGGCGTCCCGCCCGAAGATACGATGGCCCGGCAGACAGAAATACTTGACAGGATCGGGCTGCCCGGGGCGATCACGATGCGCCACGCAACCCCGCATTTCGCGCATGTCTTCGCGGGAGACGGGTATTCGTCGGGATACTACAGTTATATGTGGTCAGAGGTGATGGATGCCGATGCCTTCGCCTCTTTCGAAGAGGCGGGTGGGGCGTTCGACACGAACCGTGCCCGTGCGCTGGAACGCCACATTCTGTCGACCGGCGGCTCGCGGGAGGCGGAAGACCTGTATCTGGCGTTTCGGGGCCGCATGCCGGGCGTTGACGCGCTGCTCCGGGGCAGGGGTCTGGCGGCATGACGCCCGAAGAGATCGAAGCGCTGCCCTACCGTCCCTGTGTCGGTGTTATGCTGGTCAACCAGAGCGGACAGGTGTTTGTGGGTCAACGTGTCGACAGTGATTACGACGCCTGGCAGATGCCGCAGGGCGGGATTGACCCCGGTGAAACGCCACGCGACGCCGCGTTGCGCGAACTGGGTGAGGAAACCGGCGTCGATGCGTCGCTTGTCAGGCTGGTGGCGGAAACCGAAGACTGGATTCCCTATGATCTGCCGCACGACCTGGTGCCGAAGCTGTGGAAGGGGCGCTATCGTGGGCAGGAGCAGAAGTGGTTTCTGATGCGCTTTCACGGATCCGATTCCGATGTGAACATCACCACCCGGCATCAGGAATTTTCTGCCTGGCGATGGATTGATCCGGCGGATCTGCCCGGGGCCATCGTTTCTTTCAAGCGCCATACCTACGAACGGCTGCTTGAAGAATTCGGGGCGCATCTATGAGAGTGTGGTGCGTCTGGCTGCTTGTCCTGCTTTCCGCCGGCCCTGTACTGGCACTGTCCTGCCTTAAGCCCGACGTGAACACCACGTTTCGCGAAGCGGTGCGCGCAAGCGAGGACTATGTTGTGATCTACGGCATTCTTCAGTTCGACGGCGCGGCGCAACCGGGTCAGGACTTTTCTCAGGTCGAGCCTGAAACCACGCGCCTGCCCGCACGGCTGGAGGGGCAGGCATTGGGAAAGGCGGGTTTCCGCACCGCCTTTGCGCAGGACATCACGCTTGAACTGGCCTGTTTCGGCCCGTGGTGCGGACAGGCCGAGCCCGGCGCAAAGTATCTTGCGTTTCTGCGCGATGACCGGTCGCACTATGTGCTGACCGCCGATCCGTGCAACAGCTGGTTGTTTCGTGATCCGTCGCCGTCGCAACTTGATGCGGCCCGTCAGTGTATGAAGGGTCAGTGTGCACCGGCAGAGCCGTGACTTGCGTTAAATGAACGCATCTCAGGACAGGGACTCGAAAAAGAACAAAACGTGAATATACTCGTGGTATGTTTGCGGAACTGTCCATCACATCGAATTTCACGTTCCTTACCGGGGCATCACATGCCGAGGAATACGTGACCCGCGCCGCAGAGCTGGGAGTGTCCGCTCTGGCGATTGCCGATGACAATTCCGTGGCCGGTATTGTACGGGCCCATGTTGCGGTGCGCGATCTGGCCCGCCACGTTCGCGAACGTCGTGAAATCGAAACACGGGATGGAGTGATCGGCCCTCCCCCGCCAGAGCCGCGGGCAGCAGATTGGGAACATGTCCCGCGTTTTCTGCCAGCGGCGCGCATCGTTCTTGAAGATGGTCTGACACTGACCGCGCTGCCGCGTGACCGGGCGGGATGGGGACAGCTGTGCCGACTGATCAGCACCGGAAGATTGCGGGCGAAAAAGGGCGCGTGCCACCTGAAGCTGCAGGACGTGCTGGACTGGGGCGCGGGCCAGATCTGGTTGCTGCATGCCGAACCGAACACCGGGCGCTCGTGGCGCAGTCAGGCCGAAACGCTCTCGCGCCGTTTTGCTGGCGCGCTCTTTGTGCTGATGGCGCCCCGCTATGATGGGCAGGACGCGGCGCGATTTGATCATCTGGCCCGGCTCGCAACGCAACTGGGGGTGCAGACTGTCGCCTCGGGTCTGCCAATGATGCACCATGCCCGCCGTCGCATGCTTGCCGATGTGCTGACTGCGATCAGACAGGGCAGGCGCGTGGATGATCTGGGCGGTGACGCGCTGGCCAATGGCGAGCGGCGATTGCGCACAGAGCAAGAGATGCTGAAACTCTTTCACGGGCACGAAGGTGCTGTGCATCGCACCGGGGAGATTGCCGCGTGTCTTGACTTCACGCTTGACGAGTTGCGCTACGAATACCCCAGCGAGATTTCCGAAGGAGAAAGCGCATCAGGCCGCCTCCGCCGGCTTGCAGAAGACGGGCTGGTCTGGCGCTACCCGGACGGCGCGCCAGACAAGGTGCGCACAATGATGGAACACGAGCTGCATCTGATCTCCAAACTCGGATACGAGCCCTACTTCCTGACCGTGCGTGACGTGGTGGCCTTTGCCCGGTCACGCGGCATTCTGTGTCAGGGGCGCGGTTCCGCGGCCAATTCCGTGGTCTGTTACTGCCTTGGTGTCACCAGCGTCAGCCCGGAAACCGGAACGATGGTTTTTGAACGCTTTGTCAGCGAGGCCCGCAACGAGCCGCCTGATATCGACGTGGATTTCGAACATGAGCGCCGGGAAGAGGTCATACAGCATATTTATCAACGCTATGGCCGCGAGCGGTCCGGCCTCTGTGCGACGGTGATCCACTACAGGGGCAAGCGTGCCATCCGAGAGGTGGGCACGGCAATGGGTCTTAGCCAGGACACGATCGGCGCACTCAGTTCACAATTGTGGGGGTTCTTCGCAGCAGGCACGCTTGAACGTCAGAGGATCGAGGAAATCGGTCTTGATCCCGATGACAAACGCCTGCGTCAGACAATGGCGCTTGTAGCCGAGATCGACGGTTTCCCCCGCCACCTGTCGCAGCATGTCGGCGGGTTCGTTATGACCGAGGGGCGGCTTGACGAACTTGTGCCCCTGGAAAACGCAACGATGGAGGGCCGCACGGTCATCTGCTGGGACAAGGATGATATTGAGGCACTGGGCATTCTGAAGGTCGATGTGCTTGCGCTTGGCATGCTGACCTGCATTCGAAAGGCGTTTCGTCTTCTGAAGGATCATCATGGGCTTGAGTACACGCTTGCAACGCTGCCTGGTGAGGACCCGGCCGTCTATGACATGCTGTGCAAGGCCGACAGTCTTGGTGTCTTTCAGGTGGAAAGCCGGGCGCAAATGAACTTTCTGCCGCGGATGCGCCCCCGCTGTTTTTACGATCTTGTGATTGAGGTGGCGATTGTCCGACCCGGCCCTATCCAGGGAGACATGGTGCACCCCTATATCCGCCGCCGCAACGGTGAGGAAGAGGTCAGCTTTCCGTCGGACGAACTCGGGCGCGTGCTCAGCAAGACGCTGGGCGTGCCGCTCTTCCAGGAACAGGCCATGCAGATCGCCATCGTCGGCGCGGGCTTTACCGCTGAAGAGGCTGACCGGCTGCGCCGGTCGCTCGCCACGTTCAAGAAACACGGTAGTGTCAGTGAATTCCGAGCACGGTTTTTGCGTGGCATGACCCAGAACGGCTATGATCAGGACTTTGCGGAACGCTGTTTCTCTCAGATCGAGGGGTTCGGCAGCTACGGCTTTCCCGAAAGTCACGCGGCCTCATTTGCCTTGCTCGTCTATGCAAGCGCATGGCTGAAGCATCATCATCCTGGCATTTTCACCTGTGCGCTGCTTAATGCGCAGCCCATGGGGTTCTATGCGCCGGCACAGCTTGTTCGTGACGCGCGTCAACATGGGGTCGATGTGCGTCCGGTCTGCATCAATGCAAGCTACTGGGACAATGTGATGGAGCCCGGCACACGCGGCGACCTGGCCCTTCGCCTCGGGTTCAGACAGGTTAAGGGGCTTGGCGAAGAGGACGCAAGCTGGGTCACGGGGGCGCGCGGAAACGGCTATGCCGAGGTGGCAGATGTCTGGCGTCGCGCCGGTGTCTCGCCGGACACTGTCACGCGTCTGGCCGAGGCGGACGCCTTTGCGGCTCTGGGCCTCAGTCGCCGGGACGCGTTGTGGCAGGCAAAGGCCCTGTCCGGTGGCCAGCCAATGCCGCTGTTTTCCGGTGATATTGACGGAGAGGGTATCGAGGAACCGGCGGTTCACCTGTCGCGGATGACGCTTGGCGAGGAGGTGGTCGAGGACTACCTGTCAACCCGCCTGTCCCTTCGGGCGCATCCGCTGGCGCTCCTTCGATCGCTGTTGACGCCAGACGGCTGACCCAGGGCGTTGCGCCTTCGACTTCAGACGGCGATCAAGCCGAAACGCGCGCGAGATCCGGGCATTTCGCGGCGCTTCGCAAAACGCGCTACGTCTCGGACACACGCGTCAGCGACAGGCGCGCGGCCTCCAGGTGTTCCTTCATCATGCTGGCGGCGCGTTCCGGTTCCCGGGTTCGGATTGCATTCAGAATCTGCCGGTGCTGCGTGTTGTAGGCGCGGATTGTCTGCCGGTCGAGCGTCAGTTTGCGCATTCTGTTCCAGTCGTCCTGCACCCTCACTGACGAGATCTGTCCGATCACCCAGATCAGCAGTCCGTTGCGTGTGCTGTCGACCAGAGCACGGTGAAAATCGGCGTCTGCATCCGAAAAGGCCGCCGGATCATCGACGCAGGCTTCCATTTCGATGCACAGCGCTTCCAATCGGTCGAAATCGTCGCGCCGCGCGTGCAGCACCGCAAGCCGGCAGATGTGCGGCTCCAGGGCGAACCGGGCATCCATCATCTCCAGCGGCGTGGCGCTTTCGATTGCGTCGGTCGACAACGTCTTGTGCTGGTGCACGACATATGTGCCGCTGCCCGGACGGGTTTCCACGAATCCTTCGTCTTCCAGCGCGGACAATGCCTTGCGGACCGTTCCCCGCGCTGCGCCATACACTTCCGACAATTCGCGTTCCGAGGGCAGCCGGTCATGTTGCTGCAGCACGCCGGATGCGATGTCGCGCCGTACGGCCGCGGCAATTTCTGCGGCGCCCGATCTGTACGCGTGGGAGGCGTCGTCTCTCATCATTTGGACCAAATCTATACCATTTAATGCTATTCGCAAACCAAAATCGTATTTTTGGATCAAAATCGGTTGACTTTTTGTCGGCCTGTCTGAATCTGGACCGTGGAATGGATTCAAATTCCAAAGCCAAACAATAAGCCATCGCAAAAAGCGGCGCGCGCCGCCGCGAGACAGCAACAGGGAGTGACATCGTGGCTATGGATATTGAAAAGTTTGTCGAAGCTGAAGGTCGTGACGACAAGGTCAAGCAGGTACGCGCCAAGATTGACGAGTTGGGGATTGAGTACCTTTACCTTCAGTTTGTATCGGTTACTGGCAAGATCATGGGCAAGGGGATCCCTGCGGACCATTGGGAAACCGTCGCCAAGAAAGGGTTTCAGCTGGTCTATGGCGCAACGGTCAACCTGTTCACCGACCGGGCCGGCAACTATCTGGGGTATGGTCCCGAAGCGGCAGAGCTCGTGGGAATTCCCGAACCTGAAACATTCATGCAGTTGCCCTGGGCGCCGCAAATCGGCCGGTTCTATTGCACGCTGTTCCGCAACCGCGAGGAAAAGGTCGATCCGGGCGCGTACCTGACGGCCGATTGCCGCGGCAACCTGCGCCGTCTGCACGAGGAGTTCACCGCCAAGCACGGCACCAAGTTGCGGATCGGCACCGAGCCCGAGATGATGTGGCTCAAGTTCGACGAGAACGGCAAGCCGCGCGACGGATACTCCAAACCCTATTGCTATCACATCGACCAGTTCGAAAGCCTCCGGCCGGTGTCGATGCAGGTGATCCGCTATGCCCGACGGATGGGGCTGGACATGATTCAGGGTGATCATGAGGATGCGCCCGGTCAGCTGGAGCTGAACTGGATGTTCGATGACGTGCTGCGCAACGCGGACCGTCTGACCACCTATCGTCAGATCTGCGCGCAGGTCGCACGGGAGAATGGCATCTTTGCCTGTTTCATGACCAAACCCTTCATGGGCGTCTCGGCCTCGGGGTGCCACCATAACATGAGCCTGTGGCACGGCGGCGAAGACCAGTTCGTTGCCTGCGGAAACGACAAGAACGACCTGCCGGGCATGGTTGAGAACTACATGTATGTCAAAGGCGGCGACAACACCTTCATGCCCGACACGGATGACCCGCAGATGCCCGGCACGGAAGGTCTAAAGGCCATTGGTGGCGTGGTGACGCACCTGCAGGCCCTGACGGCGATCGGCTGTTCCACCGTGAATTCGTATCGTCGGCTCTGGGATACCGGTTTCTGGGCGCCTGTCTTCTCGGACTGGGGATTCCAGAACCGCACGACAGGCCTGCGCGTGTCCGCGCCGGGCCGGTTCGAATATCGTTCGGTCGACTCGATGGTGAACCCGTATCTGATGGGATCCACGTTGCTGGCCGCAATGGATGACGGTCTGGACAACAACCTTGACCCGGGGCAGCCCGAAGAGCGCAACATCTACGAAGCGATGGCCGAGGGCAAGGAGGTCAAGAAGCTTCCCATGTCACTGGGCGAAGCGCTTGATCATCTTGACAAGAGCGAGGTCGTCAGGCGCGGCATGCCGGGTGAGATGTACCGTCTTTTCGAAGAGTACAAACGCGACGAGTTTGCGCGCTTCATGTCCACCGTGACCGAGTGGGACAACGACACATACATGGAATGCCTGCCTTAGAGCGGCAGCGAAACAGGTGGCGGGCGGAGGCGCCCGCAGAAAGATACAACAACCCAAACCCTACGGAGGCGTTTCCACATGTGCGGAATTGCTGGATTGATACATAAGGGCAAGAGCAGCGCGGTTGGTTCTGAGATGACCGCAATGCTTCAGGCGCTCAAACACAGGGGGCCGGACAGTACGGGCTACGCTGTCTACGGCAAACCCAGCGAAGGCGATTACATCATGCGCCTCAAAGTTGCCGAAGCCGAGGACATGGACAAAGGGCGCGGCATACACAAGGTCATCTCCGACCGGATCACGGCCGTTGAATCGGTGCTCGATGAACATGGAGCGGTCGTAAAGGAAAAGAGCGCGGCCACGGAATACGCGTTGCGGTATGTCCTGAGCCATGACGGCGACACCGGCAAGATGGCCGAGCATATCGAGGAAGCCGAAGGCGTCGAGATCCTGTCGATGGGCAGCGGGCTGGAACTGATCAAGGATCTGGGGGACGCGAGTGTCGTCGCTGGTCTTTATGGTCTGGACGAGTTCCAGGGCACACATGCGATCGGTCACACCCGCATGGCGACGGAATCCGATGTTGATATCAAGTCCGCCCACCCCTACTGGGCGTTTCCCTACAATGACGTCAGCGTCGTTCACAACGGCCAGATCACGAACTACTGGATCATGCGCCGCGAGATGGAGCGCAAGGGCCATCGCTTTATGTCCAATTGCGACAGCGAGTTGCTGGCGGTCTACACAGCGCACAATCTCGCCAATGGCGTACAGCTCGAAGACAGCCTGCGGCGGTCGATTGACGAGATTGACGGCGTGTTCACCTATCTGGTGGCCACCAAGGATCAGCTTGGAATGGCAAAGGACACAATGGCGGCCAAACCCCTCGTTCTGTACGAAAGCGACGATCTGATCGCGATGGCCTCTGAAGAGGTGGCGATCCGCGCGATCCTTCCCCAGGAAATCGACACAACCGACCCCTACGACGAGGAGGTCCGCGTATGGCAAGCCTGAGCGACGAAGAACTCAAGTCCATGACCCAGGAAGAGCGGGTCACCGCTTTGGGCATGCGCACCGAGCAATTGAGTGGCCAGTCTCTTTACGTCGAGTTCGACCCCGATGCAGAAGACCGTTTTACCTATCCCTGGGCGCCGGATGTCGATTTCAACAAACGTACGGAAATCGACACGGATCAATTGTCCACCAAGGAAGTCAATGCGCGTATCCGCGAACTGATGGATGACGGATACGGCACGATCGTGCTGAAGGATCCCCGCGGCAAGCATAGTCTCGGCGTCGGGATCCTGTCCCGGCTCAATCTGATCGTCGAAGGGTCGTGCGGCTATTTTGCAGTAGGTCTTATCGACGGACCCAACGTTCGCATCAACGGCCGTGTCGGCTGGTCCTGTGGTGAAAACATGATGTCGGGCACGGTACTGGTCGAAAAGAACGCCGGGTCGACCTTCGGGGCGGCCATTCGCGGGGGCGACCTGGTGTGCCGCGGTTCCGTCGGATCGCGCACCGGCATCGACCAGAAAGGCGGCACGATCATCGTGGGCGGCGATACCGGCGCACTGTCCGGGTTCATGATGCAGCGCGGCCGAATGGTTGTGTGCGGGAACGCAGGCAAAAATCTCGGTGACTCCATGTATGACGGCACGATCTTCGTGGGGGGCGAAATCAGATCGCTCGGCGTTGACGCTGTCGAAGGAGAGTTGACCGATCTCGACAAGGCCTGGTTGACCCGCAAACTGAAGCAATACGGTTTACTGCCGGACAAAGGTGTTGATCACTTCACCAAGATTGTCGCCGGCAAGCAGCTGTGGAACTACGACAACCTCGAACCGAGTGAAAAGAAACTCATTCTGTGATGGCGCTGTGCGCCTAGCCAAGAAAAGGACACTTCACATATGGCAGATGGTGATCTCCCTAAGAAGAAGCCGCTGGACCGTGACGTCAACCGGATCGGCGACAGCTTTATTTTCCCGCCGCGTGTCATGGATGACATCCATATCAAGTCAGAACTTGGCCGTTACCGGATGCGGGGCTTTTCGCTCTTCAAGAAAATTCCGCACTGGGACGATCTGACCTTTCTTCCCGGAACGCTGACGCGCTTCGTGATCGAGGGATATCGCGAAAAATGCGAGACCAGGACGGTGATCGGCCCGCGGGCCAAAACGCCGCTGGAACTGGACATTCCGGTCTACATCACCGGCATGAGTTTTGGCGCGCTGAGTTACGAGGCCAAGACCGCGCTGGCGCGTGGCGCCACGATGGCAGGCACGGCGACCTGTTCGGGCGAGGGCGGCATGATCCCGGACGAGCGGCGCTACAGCTCCAAGTGGTTCTACCAGTGCATTCAGTCGCGGTATGGCTTTAACCCCAATCACCTCGTGCTCGCGGATGGCTGCGAATTCTTTATCGGTCAGGGCTGCAAGGTGGGTCTTGGCGGGCATCTCATGGGCCAGAAGGTGACAGACCAGGTGGCCGAGATGCGCAGCCTGCCGGCCGGTATCGACCAACGCTCGCCCGCGCGGCACCCCGACTGGCTGGGCCCGGACGATCTGGCGCTCAAGATCGAGGAAATCCGCGAAGCCACCGACTGGCAGATCCCGATCCAGCTGAAGCTGGGTGCGAGCCGGGTCTATGACGACGTGCGCATGGCGGTGAAATGCGACCCGGATTCGATCTATATCGACGGAATGGAAGGTGGCACGGGGGCCGGTCCTCACCTTGCCACCGAAGATACGGGCGTGCCCGGCATGGCCGCGATCCGACAGGCGCGCAAGGCGATCGACGATCTGGGCAAGCGTGGAGACATCACGCTGATCTATGCCGGGGGTATCCGCAACGGCGCGGATGTGGCCAAGGCCATTGCGCTTGGTGCAGATGCGATTGCCATCGGTCATTCGGCGATGATGGCGCTGAACTGCAACAAGGACATTCCCGAGGCCAACTACCCCGAGGAAATTGGTGCGGAACCCGGCTATTGCTATCACTGCCATACGGGTCGTTGCCCGGTCGGCGTGGCGACACAGGATCCGGCACTGCGGGAACGGCTCGACCCCGACGAAGCGGCGGAACGCGTATACAACTTCCTGCATACGCTGACCATCGAGGCGCAGCTTTTTGCGCGGGCCTGCGGCAAGACCTATCTGCATTCGCTCGAGCCTGAAGACCTTGCCGCGTTGACGATGGAAGCTTCGGCAATGGCGGGTGTCCCGCTTGCGGGCACCAATCACACGGTCGGTATCGAAGATTACCACCACCTGTAATGCGTGGGTTTCCCCCCTGCACGACATGCGCAGGGCGGGGGACGGCCCACGTTCCGAAAGGAGAGTTGGAACATGGCTGGAACTCAATATCGAGGTTCGGAGATCACCGATGTCAATCAGTTCCTCAAGGACGCTGATGGACTGGAGTCGGAGCGCGAAAAGGAAATTGGTCAACACATCGGGTATCGCTATGATGTTAACCTTGTTCCCGATTACGACCGTTTGACGCCATTTCTTGCGGAGTACATGGAAGTCATGGGCTGGGATGACCTCAACTGGCTCGAAGACGTGCATATGGGATACGAAGAGGGCAGCCCGGCGGTTTTTGATCGCAACAACAACGGCTGGGTGCGGGTGCCTTCCAGCATTGAGCTGCCGGACAACCAGCAGGATCGTGACATGATCGCGCGCGAACTTCTGGTAAAGTTCCAGATGTCGGACAGGCACCCACTGGTGGCGCTCAGAAAGGCTTATATGAAGTTCTGAATGATGGCGCGCCTGCTGGATCTCGCCTGTCTGCAAACACGGCCTATGCCGGATTTCGCGCAAGCCCTGGGCGAGGCCCTGCCGCTTGCGCGATCGGCGGTCGATTCCGGCGCGCGGGTTCTTTTTTTACCGGAGTACTGTGGCGGGCTCATGACCAAAGGGGCCGCGGTGGTGCCGCCTTCGTCGCCGGAGGCACGCCACCCGTTTCTGCAGGAGATCAGGACATTCGCGCGCGACACCGGTGTCTGGATCAATGTTGGCTCGATCGCGATCGACGGACCGGATGGTCGTATCCTGAACCGGGGCTACATGATTGACCCGGCCGGCGACATCACCGGACGCTACGACAAGATTCACATGTTCGATATTCAATTGTCGGACACGGAAGTGTACCGCGAAAGCGAGCGCGTTACACCCGGCGAGCGCGCCGTTGTTCATGACACGGCGGTGGGCAGGATCGGTCATACGATCTGTTATGATCTGCGCTTTCCCCTGCTGTTTCGCAGTCTCGCCAAAGCCGGTGCCGACATACTGATTTGTCCAGCCGCGTTCACGCGCAAGACGGGCGAAGCGCATTGGCATGTGCTGAACCGGGCGCGCGCAATAGAAAACACGCGGTTCGTCGTGTCCTGCTGTGCAGTTGGCGCGGTTCCGGGGGGCGGTGAAAGTTACGGGCATTCCCTTGTGATCAGTCCCTGGGGTGATGTGGTTGCCGATGGCGGGACCCTGCCCGGCGTAGTGCGGGCCCGCATCGACCTGGAAGATGTTGCGGCCTGCGAAGCACGTATTCCGAGCCTGCATTCAGATCGTCCGTTTTCGCTGGTGTCCGAACCCGACGCTGGCCGGAGCGTCGCATGAGCACGCTGGCCGCATCCCCTGGCCCGACAACCGGCCATCCGTTGCGCCTGGCGTTTCTCAAGTGGCAATGCCACACCCGGCAGTTGTCCATGCGAAACAGCAATGGCCGTCCTGATGACGCCATCATGCCTGATGTGACACCCGAGGGCGCGGAACGTCCGATAGGCGCCATCATAACGGTTCTGAACAAGGCGCCCATGTTTTCAGTGACGCCCGAGCTGGAACACATCGCGGCGCGCACGAATGATCCTGCACAGCGACGCGAGGCGGCGCTGCAGTTTCTGTCTGCGACCTATTACCAGAAAGCCAAGGAGTTTTCTGACACACTCACAGCCACGTTCACGCCACGTTCGGAGGGTGCGCGCAGCCTTGCAGAGGCCGGGCGCGCGTTGCTTGTTTTTGAATGTTACGGGCAGCGTTTCGACCTGCAGTGCCGGGTCACAAGATTGCCGCATGACAATCTGCTCTCTCGCGCCACGATGGCGCACAACATTCTGTTCAATCCGACCCTGCCGCCCTCAACCGAGGTTCTGGGGTTTGAACCGGACTGGGTCAACAGCACTGCCGATCCTCCGCTCGGGCGGCGTTGAACACGACGATTTTGCGCTTTGCATGCGGTCATGACGCAAACTGTGATGTGCATTCGGTGCGCATAACGGGGAAGGACGCGCCGGCGTCCTGGGCGCGGGTGTGCCTTTCCGATGCATTGTTCGAAAGTTTCGCTGCGCGGCCGCTGAAGAAACAAGGTCGGATTCAAAGCACGATTTGCCCTGAAAAGATGTCTTTCATTCAGTTAAAGCCTTTCGCCTTTAACCCGAGACACCACCCGAAGGCGAAAGGCGCACAGCATAGGAACATTGCACTGCGTTGCGACGCTCTGCGGTTCAGGCCTGTCGCGAAATGCTTTGGCGCGCGGGCGCACCCGAACCGGGCGCCGGGGGGCACAGTTCAGCCGCCACGGGCCACATCCTCGGCAAAGCGCCCCCCTGCCAAGGTACCAAATCCTTTCGCCTTTACCCTGAGACATCCGCTGAAGGCGAACGGCGCGCAGCATATGACCATTGCACCGCGTTGCGCGCCACTCTGCGAGTCAGGTTTGTCGCGAAACGCTTT
>JBCCHI010000029.1:0-35870 GCA_039028815.1 Pseudomonadota bacterium | reverse complement strand
TCCACCGGGTCAACAAGCGCCGCATCTACAACAGCTTTGTAAGACGCCAGAAACTCCTCGGGTCCGATCCTGGTTTTGTAGGGCAGACCGTCGACTTGCAGAGTGACCTGAGCGCCAAAAGAGGCGTCGGAATAACCTGTGACGATGACACCGCCACCGATTTCAGCCTGCGCGGAATGCGCTCTCTTCAGCGTTTCAAACTGCCAGTCCGGGGGCAGACCGAGTGTGAGCTCTGCGTGGAGATAACTGTCGCCTCCGGTCACGACCGTCTCTGGCACATGGTAAAAGCGCCCGGTCTCTGTGGCTTCTCCATCGGCGGGAACAACTTTTATGCTTTCCAGAAGTCCGGCAAACAGCGCGGCGACCGTGGCGAACGAATCCCTGCCAGGTGCTCCTGCATTGAAACAGGAGCGTACAAGAACGCGTGCTGTCGGTTGATGGACCGCGCAGCGCTTCCAGCGGATGGTCCCATCTTCAGAGAGGGCTGTCTTCTGAATGTTTGGCGTGTCAGCTTCAAAATCCGCCTCGAAGTCGAATTTCGTATCCTTTCCCCAAGGCGCTCTTTCCGGATCAGTAATGAAGTCCAGCGACGACGCGGAAACAACGGTCCCCCGAGCGCTGTCAGGGTCCTGGATCGAAATCTTCTCCGGATAGATCTGAATTTCGATCGAGTCGTATTCCCGCTGATCGACGTGATCCGTGCGCCTGACGGCCAACATGATCACATCGAGCGGTTCGATATAACCGTGTGAATCGTCATATCGGCGCTCGCGGTCAAGACGCGTGTCAACTGTCCAGCCCTCCGGCATTACAAATGAAACCGAAGTGCCGGCAAATGAGGGCAGTCTGACGATCGTGTCTTCCTGTGCGACAGAGGGGGCGGTCGAGACCGCAAAAAACAAGAAAGCCCCAATACATGCCACCCGACGGTTACAGCGGCGGGCGGCCTCGTTGCGACATGCATTCTTCCCTTGTTTTGTCATTTGCCCTAACCTTTCAGCCAGTTGCGATCCTGTGGCAGCACGTAGACCGAACCTTTGGCAGACGATCATTGCACCCGCGTCCAGGTTTGCTGACCGCCGTCGCCGAGAAATCCCGCGTTGTCCTCATAGTGCCAGGGTCCGGACAGCCGCCCGTCTCCGGCCTGATCCCACAGTTGCAGCCTGATGCGTTCGACAGGTTGATCTTCGGGAAGGTATACGTCGATTGTCTTTTCTTTGCCCAAGACGGACAAACTGACTGTCGTTGCATAGACGGGCAACTGAAGAACGCGGCCATCCGGCGGGTTCTCGACCGTCCCTGGTGTTTTCCAAGCCGCGTCTGTCGGCCGTTCGAAGCGCACCTCCAGCCCCGTGTTTCCGCTCTGCGCATTTGTTGTTGATAGCACCTCGATTGCTTCGTAGGCGACCATGTCTTGACCGGGATTGAGGATCAGCCTCATGGTTGCGCCGTCCGGGTCAACGATCAGCGTGCCAGTGAGCGCGCCTCCGTTCGGGTCAGAGTATTCGACCGCCCATGTACCGACCAGATCGAGCGCCGGTTTCTGTGCCGGAAAGCGCTTGGTGTCATCCCACAATAGCGTGTCTGCAGGCGTAGGATACTGCCATTGCGTGGCAAACGTCGTTCCGTCATCCATCGGGAACACGGGAAGCTCGGCGTTTCCGGTGTCCCATTCCGCCAGAACTGAAGTGGGCGCTTCGTCTGGCATGCGGTCATAGATCAATACGCCGCGAAACGGCAGCCCCGGGTTCGGTTTGTCACTGGTCAGGGTCTCTACGTCGAGGTGGAACTGCTGCTGCAGCTCCCTTGCCGCAGCAAGTGGAGAACTTTGCACCAGCGACCAGTAGTTCAGCGTCGCAAAGACGCCGCCCAAGTCAACCGGGATCACTTCACCAGCTTTCAACGCCTCCAGATCTTCATCCGTCAGCTGTGTGGACCAGTCTTCCAGGGCAATCAGAATTTGATCAGCTTCCCCAAGCAACCGCAGTTCGGTTGCAAGACCTGTATCCGGGGCAAGTACGGGGTGAGACCGGTCGACCTGCAAAACGATCCAGGTGCCTTCGCTGCGCTCGTCCACAACGGTTGAAATCACATAGTCGACCCGTGACTCCGCTCTGGTGCCGGCTGTCGCGCCATCGGCTGAATCCATGCCCTCGGCAATCTCGGCCTGAGTGATGCCGGCAAGTCCCTGCCCGCCGCTGCGACCGCCCGCTGACCCGCCCAGCACTTGCCCGTCTGCGTGGCTCAAGACGAATGTCCCCGTCGTGGACGGGTCGATCTGTTGCGCCCACAAGCATGACGCCGCAACGCTCGTGATGAGCGCAACAGAAAAAGCTTTGACAAAGCACATAAGGGGCCCTTCCAAAATCCCCGCAGATCACATGTGATCTCATGTTTTCAAAAAACCGCAAAGCTCTTTCGCGTTTGCCCAATGGTCGCTGCGGACCGGCATGATCGAACCCGCACGCGGTGATGGGCTGTAAGCTGCAGAGTTTAAATTACTTTATTGAGTTTTGTGGATGGGAGCGGATCGAATAGACTTGGTGAGGTGGACAAATCGTATTGGGGGCATGTGTTGAAGGTATCCCGTAACGTGTCGGCGATCCTGTGGGCTATCCCGTTGCTCATTTTCTCGTTTATTGGCGGTGTCGCGCAGGATCGGACGGAGCCCGCAGAACCTGATGTCACAAGCGATGTCGGGACGTTCGTTCTGATATACGAAGACAGCGCCATAATCGGGACGCCATCGGGCCCGTGCGCGGACGATGGGTTGACCGGAAACCTTGAATGCGACGTTACCGAACGGATGCGTTCGTCCGGGCTGGATACAGAGAACGCGGACGCGCGATCCTTGAGCCTGCTCTACAGGCTCACTCTGGTCCTCCAGGAGGGCGAAGATGAAGCGCGGGTGTCTTTGCTCACCCAGGCGGAATACCCGGTTCTGACCAGCGACATGGGTGAGGCCGTACGTCGGCGCCTGGAGGTGGAAGCGCGGCAGATGACCGCGCGTCTCGCCGATTGGCGCAAAGAGCTTACCGACGAAGAGATGCATATGCTGGAGGAGGGGACGCCGATCCCGGTTGACGTGACCGAACTGGCTGAACCCCTACGCCTCTGGCGGGTGGTAGAATACCCCGAGTTTTTCGTCACAAAGCAACCGGAACCGGAGAGCCGTTTGTTCGTCGATGTTCTGACGTCCGATCCAGTTGGCCCCAATCTGCCGTTTCGCGCCCGGCTTCAGTTCGAAAAACCTCCTGCAAACGCGCCTGAGGGCGCGACACTGCAATGGTTGGGAGGAGATGAAACAGCGGCTTTCCGGACAGGTCGCAATGCCGCAGAGTTCGTGACGGACTGGTACTATCCAACTGGCGAGTCCGCAAAAAACTGGGACGATAAACTGCTTTTTTCCCAGCACAGCACGGCTGAAGCCTTTCGCGGGACCTGGGATGTCGTACACGAAGCGGACGACGGAGCGCATGCCTCGGGCACCGCGTTTGTGTCCGATGACGGCGCGACGATCAGACTGTCCCTCGACTTCGGAGAAGACACGAAGCTCTATGAGGCTTTTGAAACTCTGGCAACACGGTCTGACTCAGGATCGGGAAACACGCTTGACGTGCGCTTTCGACGGGTCGAGGACCCGGTCAGATGGGCGCTGCAAGAGGCCATACCAGAGCCTGCGGGGCGTCTGCTGTTTTTGCCAGACGGGATCGGTGAACTCTCGATTTCGGCGCAGGATCGTACCGTCAGCGTCGACGTCTCGATACCGCAAGGAGATCCGGAGCGATTACAGGTGCGGCTGTGGGACAAGTCGGGCGGCGCGTCGCTGACCGGCTCCTGGAACAAGGAAGACCCGCGGGGTGCGCTTGGCGATGGGGGCCGTCAAAGGTGGGGACGGGCGCCGCTGATCCGAGATGTGATCGTACTTGAAGATCAACGACGAGACCCAAGATCACTTGGATCCTATACAGAATTTAGCGCCGATCTTTCCCCGTCTAACAGCGATTACATCGCCGAAGACCCTGCGCCTGATCGGGAAATCAAAACGCAATACCCCTTTCGGAAACAGGATGGGCACAACCCCGACGCCGGGCAGAATGACATTACCTACCGAACCCTGTTCGTGTTGGGTGAGAACCTGCCTCAACGGGCCTCAGATCCCGTCATTCTGGCATCTGATGATCCGCGCATCACCTATTCACTCGAAGCGTTGCCCGGAGAGGGCAAGGACTTGTTGCTGGCGCGCGGCTGGCACGCCTCTGGGGTCGTGTCCAGAGGCCAACTCGACGCGTTGGTGTTGCGCGCGGACTTTACGGAAGGCGTTGTTCCAGACCAAAAGACGCTGGTTTTGAATGGCGCTCCCGGAGAGTGGCATCTGGACTTCGAGGACGCCTCTGGTGCGCTCGCGTTTGTTCGCAAGATCGGCGAGCATGATGAGGATGGCTTTGCGGAGTTTGACCGGGTTCCCAAGGCGATGCCATCAGATGTTTTACATGTGGCACTGGACGAACAAAGCCCGATACCGCATGGCGAGCTGGTTGTTGAGCTCCGCAGAAACGGCGTTCCGCTCGTCAACGACGGGTCGGGGAAACTTGTTCCCTTGACCACCTCCGCCGAGGGTCAATCCGGTGGGCAGGCCTCGGGGGATTCCGGACCCGAGGGGATCGAGCCCGTTGCGTCGCTACGGATCAGGCAGTTTACCGGACCGGCGAACGCAGAGTACCGGAGCAGACCGATCCGGCTGATCCCTGCAGGACGGCCAAACCTTGCTCCTGAAGATCAGAAAGGGTCCCTGTCTGTTGACGTAAGGCAGGGTGATATTCTTTTTATCCGCCTTCAGGATTCGGACCTCTTAAGGGTGTCGCCACCGATCGCGATCACCACTGTCGGAGAACTACCAAGCGAAGCGTCCTCTGTCTGGCGAACAGCCCTGTCACAAGCGGCTGCGTGTTACGGTGAGGACTCGATTGATTTCGCCGCATTGTCCGACGAGCAGGAAGAAGTCTACTCGCGCTATATTCTGACGGAAGAACTGACCAGCGACTTTCGCAAGTTCATGTCGACTGGTGGGACATGGCGGGACGCGGCAAGAGCCACAGTCGGCATGGCTGTAAACCCGGTGGCCTACAGCCTGCGAGAGCGAAAGGTGCTTCTGAATCGCGGGGATCACGCCGCCGCTATCCTGATCCGTGACGAATTTATCCGTCAGATGAAGCAGCCGCTCAGGGACCTCGTTTCGATTGCAGGCGACGAGGAAAAACTCTGGGCGGTGTACCAGTCCCGCAAAGCGGTCCCATTGCCCTTCTGGAACATCACTGAAGTCAATGAAACCTCAAATTCCGTGATGGCGGCTGTCAACGCATACCGGTTCCATCCGGATCCTGGTGGGTTCACCTCCAACACCGACGTTCAGGAGTTCGCGAAAGACCTGGGCAGACGATTTGCCAGTACGTTTGATGAAAAGGTTACGATTGGTGACTTTGTTGACCTTGCGATGCGCGAAGCGGGCAACGATCCCGCGGCGCTTCGCGTGGCGCATCTGGTGTCTTTCGCAAAGTTCAAAGACGCGTTTCGGCAACTCGTGGACAAAGCCGCGATTGCAGAGACCAGAGCCCGCGAAACAGGGAACTGTGATCTCCCCGAATTGCTGCTCCTCGCCGGGCAGGACGCCGATCCGGTCGTCAAAAGTATTCTCCCGCGCCTCCTGAAACCGGCCGCAGGGGGGCAACACTCAAACTGGGTGCCCGACAGGATGGCACGAAACTTCGTAAAAGGCGTGAAAATCAAGGGGGCAGAGGCGCGCGCGCTGCGGCAATACGATCGCATTGACGACGCATTCAAGCAGATGGCGCTGGCCTTGGCGACCATGGGCTTCCTGAACTCGGCAGTGGCGGACTTGCTGGTCGGCGGGCTTGAAGCCGCGGTGTTTGGCACGCGCACGCTGGATCGATATCTCGAGAGCCAACCAACGCTGGACTACGCCGAAGGGGCGTCTGTCGTACTGGGGGAGGGCTTCCATCGAGAAGCGGAACTGCTCAGGCAAGATGGCTGGGATGTCGTCGCCGACTTGTTCCTTCCCCTTGGAACCGCCGGACTGTCGGCAGCAACGGTTCAAAGCGGCGCAGCGGTGACGCGGGGCGCGGATCTGCTCGATCGTTTCGATGCGTTGGATCTGGCATTGATCCGCCAACTGGATCAGAGAGACCAGGTCGATTTGTTTGCTCATTTCGCCAGCCTGCAAAACAAGGGTAGCACCGGCTGGCTGAACAAGACCGAGCGCGCCGCTTTCAACAAGTACGCCGACTTTCTGCGTGAAAACGGGCTATACATTGATGGCACGGCCTTTCGGAATGCAGGTCCGGGCAACTTTCCCCGGGGATCGGAATGGGGTGTGACCTCTCCGCAGGGGGGGCGGACCGGCGTTGCGCAGCAGGAGTATTGCTATAACTGCGGACTGACGGCGGCAGAGGCTTTTCTGATTGATCGCGGAATCATTGACGCAGAACGGTCGCAGGCCGCCATGCTCACTTACGCAATTGATCGCGGCCTTATTGAACCGGGCGGCTCTACCATGAGCCAGATGACCGGCTATCTGGAACGGCACGGGATCGATCCATCCCTGCTCGATGTCGATTTTCACACTGTGCCAGATTTCGAACGCGCCATCAAACGGGGCGACGACGTGATTGCGAGCATCCAGACGGGCGATGGCGGCTTTCATTGGGTCCGTGTCGAGGCGGTCAGAACCGATCCGTCGGGCGTTCAGCATGTCATTTTCGGCGAGGGCTCGCTGCCCAAAGGCCAATCTCGCATCGTGACCGCCGACGAGTTTAGCCGAATAACCAAAGACTATCCCACGCCTTCGGGCCGCGAGCCGCAATTGCAGGCCATTATCGCGGAAACAAGCAGAATGACGCCCGATGACGTTGAAAATGCACGGTCTGCAGCGCTGCTTGCCGGATTTGAGGGACATGCCACGTTGGCACGGCGCGCGCGCAACGCAGGCATGTCAGAGGCGGAGGTGACACAGCTTCTTGCGCCCCCCTCTGATGCGGGCGCTCGCCCGGTTTCGCGACCGGCTGATGCCGGCGCAGACAACGGGCTGCTCGCGGGGTCAATTACCCCCGAAGAACCGGTGTCGGGCGATACCCTCTTTGATCCACCATCCGGCGATACGCAGGTCGATCTCGCGCCGACGAGGCGAGGGTCGCGCTATCAGCAAACCTGCGAGCAGCCCTTCGCGGGCCTCAGCGTGGAGCAGAAGCTTCGCAGACAGGCGGAACGGGATTTCCGCGTGTCTCGGGCTCAATTCCTTAACGCGGGTGCAGCCAATCGTGTTCTGCCCGATCGTGAAATCGCGAGAATTGCAGAAAACGTGCGGATCATGCAGCTTCAGGAACATCTGGACGAAATGCTGGGCGAAATGCGGCGTGCCGGCTTTTCCGATGAAGAGCTGAATTGCCTCATAGGGGATGTGAAGGACTACTCCCTTTCCCGGGGGGACAGAATGGACATGCTGCGCAGGCTTCAGGAGGCCTACCTCTCACGTCAGGGCTGGGAGATCATTCCGGCCGAAGTGGCGCGGGAGTTTCACCGTCACACAACCAGCATCCTTGCGGAAAGCGGAGGGTCAGAGCAGGTGGACTATCTTCGGGGTGAGATCGAGTGGGCGCGCCTGACCGGAGACGATTTTTTTCAGCAGATGAGACGGCGTGGCTCTTACACGAACGACAACAACTTTGAGGCCCTTCTGATTGATGAGGTCGCCGCGCAAAAGATTGACCAGTTCGCCCGGAAAAATGGACTGCGATGATTATGGCATGCAGGTTTCAAGGGGCGAAAGGTGTCCGAAAACGACGTATTGCTGCTTGCTGCGTACGCCCATCTGACCGGCATCGGCAGACAGATTCGGATGAAACCGAAAGCCGAAGCTACAGATTGTCACGCGGGGTTTGCGAGTGGGTGTGCCATCGCGACGCTTTTGGAGCCACAACATGAAGAGTCTGAGCATTGCACTGCTCCTTTGGGCACTATCCGGTCCGTCTCTTGCAACCGATATCTATGAGCCGCCAAGCGGATCCATTGAACGTCAGTTGCTGCTTGATGCCATCCGTCCCCATGTCGAGTGGAACCTCGGAGGCCCGGTCGAATTCAAGGTAATTGATCTTCGTGTCAATGGTGACCTGGCTTTTGCGCAGCTCTATCCCTGGCGACCCGGCGGGGAGGCAATTGATCTGGCGCTGTCTCCGATGGTCGCCCGAGGGGTGCCCCTCGGCATGCTGGACGGCGTGCGCCTGGAGGCTTTGCTGATCAGGGAGGGCGAGACATGGGTGGCATTGCTTCATGAAATTGGAGCAACTGATGTCTGGTTCAGTTCGCCTGAAATTTGCGACGCGTTCAGATCGGTCATTCCGGATTATTGTCCCTAAAGCCTTTCGCCTTCAGCTGATGATTCAGGTTAAAGGCGAAAGGATTTAGAGAAATCAAAGGTCTTTCATCAGTCTAAGCGCATCATATATGGCCGCGTGGGTGTTTCTTGCGCTGACCGCATCGCCGATCCGAAAGAGTTTAAAGGCGCCTTCAGAGTTGCGGGTCAGGGTTTGCGGACGGTTTTGTGCAAGAGCATCATAGTCCACGGCGCCTTCATTCGAAGACAGCGGTTTGAGCTCGAAATACAGGTCGGCCAGGGGAAGCGTTCCGTAGTTCAGGATAATCTGATCGTAGAGGCGCTCGCTGGTGTGATGGCTGTAGTCGGTGCCGATCGAAGCCCGCAGCTTGTTGCCCTCGCGTTCAATGCCCAGAAGACGACGCGCGACCGTGAACTGGGTGTCCCTGTTCTGAAGGCTGCGCATGTAGGGCACGAGGTTCATGCCCATAATATCGGGCGCAAACGTACGGTCCGGGGTCATGACCTCGACCGTCGCGCCTGCGTCGGCGGCCACTTCCGCAGCCATCAGAGCCGGATGGTCCCCGCTTTCATCGTAGATCAGCACGTCTTCGGCAGGCTTTACATCCCCTGCGATGATGTCCCAGGCGCTGACGGCAAGTGTCTGTTCCTGTCCATCCTCGAAGAGCTCCATATTGGGCAAACCGCCCGTGGCGACGATGACCACATCGGGCGCCAGCGCGGTGACGTCTGATGCTTCGGCGAAGGTATTGAAGTGGAACGATACCTCATGCGCGGCGCATTGAGCCATGCGCCAGTCTATAATGCCGACCATTTCGGCCCTGCGCCTGTTCTGCGCGGTCAGGCGAACTTGCCCGCCGGGATCGGGTTGGGCTTCGAACACCGTCACCTCATGTCCGCGCTCGGCGGCGACACGCGCGGCTTCCAGCCCGCCGGGACCGGCGCCAACCACCACCACCCTTCGACACTCCGGCGCCGGGGCGATGGTGTGCGGCATGCTGAGTTCCCGCCCGGTGGCCGGGTTGTGGATGCACAGCGCCTCGCCGGCCTGATAGATGCGGTCCAGGCAATAGGTGGCACCCACACATGGCCGGATGTCGTCCTCGCGGCCTTCCGTTATTTTCTGAACGATATGCGGATCTGCCATGTGCGCGCGGGTCATGCCGACCATATCCAGCAAACCCTCGGCGACGGCATGCCGCGCCGTGGCCACATCCGGGATGCGGGCGGCGTGAAAGGTCGGCATTCCGCTGGCCTTCTTGACCTCACCAGCAAAGTCCAGATGCGGCGCGCTTTTCATGCCTTGCACGGGGATCACATCGGTCATCGCCGGATCGGTGTGGATACGCCCCCGAATGACGTTCAGGAAATCGACCATGCCGCACTGTGCAAGCCGTTTGGAAATCTCGATCCCGTCTTCGGCCGTGATGCCGCCCGCCTCGACCTCGTCGGCGGTGTAGCGCACGCCCACTATGAAATCGTCCCCCACCCGGTCGCGGATGGCACGCAGCACGTCCAAAGGAAACCGCAGGCGGCTTTCCATCGTGGCGCCGCCATAGGGCCCGTCGAGATCGTTGGTCAGTGGCGACCAGAACTGATCCAGCAGGTGGCCATAGACCTGCAACTCGATCCCGTCCATGCCACCCTCTTTCATGCGTGCGGTGGCGTCGGCGAAATCGCCGATGATGCGCTCGATGTCCCAGTCCTCGGCCAGCTTGGGAAAGGCGCGATGCGCAGGCTCGCGATGTTTCGAGGACGACACGGATGGCAGCCAGTTTCCTTTGTTCCAACCTGTCCGTCGGCCCAGATGCGTCAGCTGGATCATCACCGCGCAGCCATGATCATGGCAGGCATCGGTGAGCTGACGAATCCAGGGCACGACCTCGTCCTTGTAGGCGAGAATATTGTTGAAGACCGGCGGGGAATCGCGTGACACCGCAGCAGAGCCTGCTGTCATGGCCAGTGCAACACCCGCCCTGGCACGTTCGGCGTGATATGCGGCATAGCGGGCCTTGGGCATGCCATCCTCCGGATAGGCCGGCTCGTGCGCGGTGGTCATGATCCGGTTTTTCAGCGTCAGATGCTTGAGCTGATAGGGCTGCAGCAGAGGGTCGTGTCTCATGACTTGGCTTTCGCAGCGGCATTGGCGCGGGCCTGACTGTGCAGAACATCCTTTGGAATGACGACCGGAGAAATCGCCCAGATCAGGCGTGCGATCTTGTTCGAGCGGTTGTAGGTGCGGTGAGGAATGCTGGCGTCGCAGCTATAGCTGTCCCCTTCATGCAGGGTGATCACCTCATCGGCAATCCGCACCTCCAGCACGCCCTCAATCAAGAACGCATGAACCTCGCCCACATGTTGGAGAAGGGTGTCCTCGTAGTGATCCGCGCCCGGCTCGTAGACAGACATGCCCATGTAGAAATCACCGCCGATCGAACTGGAGAGCAATGCATCGGTAAAGCCCAGCTCCTGAACTTTCTGCTGATAAAGCGAATTCAGGCTGCGGCGGTTCTGAGCCCGGACAATACACGCCTGTTCCATCGGTCCCGCCCCCGATCGGCGGGCAAAGAACCAGTCCGGCGTGACCGACAGCGCGTCGGCCACATTGCCCAGAACATCCATCGACGGTTGCGCTGCACAACGCTCGATCGCGCTCAGGTGGCTCAGAGACACACCGCTTGTCTGGCTGAGCTCTTTCAGGGTCATCTGGCGCGCCTTTCTGAGTTGCCGGATTTCCGATCCGACAGACAACAGGCTTTTCGTCATCGCTTGTACCACGGGTTTTTGGGCCATCGCGTTGTCTTGCCTCGGTTTTGCTAAGCGTCCTTGGTCCTGCACCAAGAGGAATACAAGCGCTGCAAATCGTCAAGATAAGAATTTTGTTGAAAAATTCTTATCAAATCGGAATCATGTCCAAAATAACGCGGCGACTCGGTGTCATGCCGGATGGGTCCGCGAACACACGCGCAAAGCGCGCAACAGGGAGGAACTCACCATGGAAGATCGCAAGCTGGCGATGCTCAGGACCCGTGCAACGTCTGGCATGTCGCGCCGTGACTTCATGCGCAGTGCGGCCACTGCCGGGCTGTCTGCAGCGATGGCAGGCGGGCTGTGGTCCGAAGCGCAGGCGATGTCGCCCAACAAGGGCGGATCGCTCAAGGCCGGGGCGGATGGCGGTGCCACCACTGACACATTCAGCCCGCTGGAAATGGCAGGGGCGGATCATCCGACCATGTCGATCCTGTCAAGCTACGACACCCTGACCGAGATTGACGCGACGGGTACACCACAGCCCAGTCTGGCCGAAAGCTGGGAAGGCAATGCCGATGGCACGTGGGCGATCAAGCTGCGCCAGGGCGTCGAGTTCCATGATGGAAAAACGCTCACCGCGGATGATGTGGTGTGGTCGCTTAATCAGCACCTGAGCGAAAACAATCGCGCCGCTGAGGCGCAGCAAATCGTGCAGAACTTTGAAGATTTACGTGCTGATGGTCCCGATATGGTGATCATCAAGCAAAAGGAGGTCAATTTCGACCTGCCCACGCATCTTTCGGCCTTTGCGCTCATCATCGGGCAGGAAGGCACCGAGGACTGGAGCGCCGCCAATGGTACCGGGCCCTACGTCAAGGAAGACTGGCAACCGGGCGTGCAGTTTCTTGGCAAGAAGTTCGCCAATTTCTACCGCGACGATCAGGGACATTTCGACGAAATCGAGCTTCTCAATGTCAGTGATCCGGGGGCAAGGATGTCCGGGCTTTTGTCCAACACTTTGCACGCCATCGGCTCCCCCGAGACCAAGACCGCCGGGCGGTTGGCCGAGGCGCCGGGATTCGAACTGGTGCAGGTCTCGGCCACGCAGCACTACACCTGCGACATGCGCGCGGACATGGATCCGTTCACAAATGGGCATCTGCGCAACGCGGTGAAGTGGGGCATCAATCGTCAGGAAATCGTCGACAAAGTGCTCTCTGGCTATGGAACCGTGGGCAATGATCTTCCGATCAGCAGCGGGCAACAGTTCTACAACGATCAGCTCGAACAGCGCGAATACGATCCTGACAAGGCAAAGTTTCATCTCAAGGAAGCCGGTTTCGACTCGATTGATCTGACACTCTCGACATCGGACGGCGCATTCGGCGGGGCGGTGGATGCGGCCGTGTTGATGCAGGCCTCGATGGCCGGCACGGGCATGAATGTTGACGTGGATCGCCGTCCGGCGGATGGCTACTGGTCCGAGGTCTGGCTGCAGGTGCCCTGGTGCATGGTCTACTGGAACGGGCGTCCGACCATCGACTGGATGTTCAGTTCCACCTATGTCTCCGACAGCGACTGGAATTCCAGCGCATTCCGCAACCCCGCATTCGACGCCCTGCTGATCGAGGCGCGCGCAGAGGCCGACGAGGCCAGGCGGCGTGACATGTATCACGAGGCGCAGCGGCTCTTCTGGGAAGAGAGCGGCACCTCGGTCTTCGCATTCGCCAACATCCTGATCGGTCATTCCGACGCGCTGGCACACGGACCGGTGGGCGTGAGCCGCCGGATGGACGACGGCCGCCTTCACCGCCGCTGGTGGATGGCCTGACCCCAGAGTGGCCCGGGCGTTTTTTCGAGTACGCCCGATGGACAGTTCTACTTTCCTGCGGCAAGAGCTTGGAATGAACGATCACATGAGTGCGCCGGCCATGATCCGGACGATCGAGCATGTCTGGATTCCGATGCCGGACGGGGTGCGACTGGCGGCACGCCTCTGGATGCCTGCCAATCTGCCAGCGGGCGGTGTTCCTGCGATTTTCGAATACATTCCCTATCGCAAGGCCGACATGGTGCGCGCGCGTGACGCCCGCAATCACCCGTTTCTGGCGGAAAACGGCTATGTCAGTTTGCGGGTCGATATGCGCGGCTCCGGTGACAGCGACGGGGTGATGACGGATATGTACACGCCCGCCGAGCTGGAGGACGCCCGCCATGTCATCGACTGGATCGCAGCACAATCCTGGTGCAACGGCAATGTGGGGATGTTCGGGACCTCCTGGGGCGGAACCGCCAGCCTGCAGGCCTCTGTCGATCCACCCGAAGCTCTCAAGAGTATCATTGCCGTCTGCGCCACTCATGACCGGTATGAGGATGATATCCACCACAACGGCGGTTGCCTGATCACCGATACGTTCGAATGGGGCGCGACCCTGCCTGCCATTCTTGCCTTGCCCCCCACGCCAGAAAGCGGCGCGGACTGGTACGAGCGGTGGTGTGCGCGCCTCGACGCATTGAGTTTTCCGGTGGAGACCTGGGTGCAGGAAGAAGCACGCGGCACCTACTGGCGGCACGGGTCCGTCAAACACCAGGTGCAGCGGATCGGCTGTCCTGTTCTTTCCGTGGGCGGCTGGTCCGATCGTTACTCCAATTCGGTCATACCGCTTGTCGATTCGCATCCTGACAAGGTGTGGGGCATTGTCGGGCCGTGGGGACACCACTACCCTGATCACGGGCACCCCGGACCGGCCATCGGGTTTCAGCATGTGGCCCTGGACTGGTGGGACCATTGGCTGAAACCCGAAACAGACGTGACCGCGCCGTGGCCCAGGCTGCGCGTCTGGATGCGCGAGTTTGATCCGCCACAAGACGCGTTGGATCACCGCAACGGATCATGGGTGCAGACGGGCCCCGCAGCGCAACACACAGTTCCTGTTACATTCTGGCTCGGAGATGACCAGAGGCTGAGGCACGAGAAACCAACCGCAGTGCCGGTCTGGACGCTGCCCCATGACCTCTGCCACGGTCTTGCCTCGGGCGATACCGGCTATTTCGGACGGTATGGCGGTTTGCCGCTTGACCAGGCCGAGGACGACAATCGCGCGTTGTGTTTCGAGTCCGCGCTTCTGGACGAAGACCTGCTGCTTTATGGCAGTGTCGAGCTTGAAGTCGCGGTGGCGGCAGAGGTCGCCCGCAGTCAGATATGTGTCCGTCTGAACGATGTGTCTCCCGAAGGCGTGTCCTCTCGCGTTTGCGTGTCGGTTCTGAACCTTGCGCTCGACGACGCGCTGGACGCGCCGTATGCGCCACAGGTCGGGGAATCAAAGGTTGTCAGGGTTCTCCTGCACACTGCGGCCTACCGGTTCCGTGCCGGGCATCGCATCCGGCTGGCTCTGGCGTCGAGCTATTGGCCGACTGTCTGGACACCATCCAGCGCTGACGCCCCACGTCTTGTGGGCGGTAGCGTGGTCTTTCCCGTTCTGCCGGATGCGCCGGAGACCCTTTGCAGGCCATTTCCCACGCCAGTGGATCTGCCCGTCACCAAGAGTTTTGAAACACTGAAAGCCCCGCGGCTGAGCAGATTACGCGATGTACGGGACAATGGAGAACTCAGAATCGCATGGCATCAGCCATCAACCTCCGTTCATTTCGAAGACACCGGCACGACGTTTTCCTATGAAACACAAGCCGAGCACTCGATTCGATCAGACGACGCAAATTCCGCGCAGAGCGCGTTCACCCATCGCATGACACTGGACCGTCCGGATGGCAGTGCGTCCGTGGTTTCGAGCGTCAAAGCCACGTCAACGGCGCAGAGCTATCACGTCAATGGCCAGATCGAAGTGTCTTGGTCAGGCGTCGAGATTTACGAAAAACAGTGGTCATGCACCGTCGAGAGACGGTTTTCATAGGTGTAACCTGAAAGAGCGGCATTCATGATTCCGGATGGATCGTGCAGGATTTCTGACAATCCGACCGCACAAAAGCCAGACGGAGAACAGTCTCTTGTGTTCGCCGTCATTGCAGCAAGATGCGGTATCTGACGTGTTGAACGCTTGACAGCCACTCGGCGCAAACAGGTTCGATATCCGGTCCGCAGACAAAACGGCCATCGGCATGCTCGAAGCCGATGACCGCGCAGAATGTCTCAAACCTGAGTCCGGACGACCCAGGCTTGAAGCCGGTTTTCCGGGTTACTCCCACTCTGGCATGAACGCTTCGGCGTATCTCGCACCGAAGCCGCCCCGTGGCAGGATCTCGGCGATTGCATGCAGATCCTTGCGGCTGAGGTCCAGGCTTGCGGCGTCCACGTTTTCAGCAAGACGGTCCTGACTGCGCGTGCCCGGAATTGGAACGATGTCGTCGCCCTGAGCCAGAAGCCAGGCCAATGCAAATTGCGAGGCAGACGCGTCCTTTGTTTCGGCAAGGGCTGCAAGTTTCTGAACCGCGTCAACGTTCTTTTCGTAATTGCCTGGCAGCCATCGCGGGTCAGACCGTCTGAAGTCGGTTTCTTCATAATCGCTCGCCGGTTTTGCATGGCCGGTCAGGAAGCCGCGGCCCAGAGGCGAATAGGGAACGAAACCGATTCCAAGTTCACGCAAGGCCGGAAACAACACTTCCACGTCTCGTGAAAAGAGCGAGTATTCAGTCTGCAATGCCGCGACAGGATGCACGGCATGCGCGCGTCTGAGTGTTTTTTCGCCCACTTCGCTGAGGCCGAAATGCAGCACCTTGCCCTCTTTCACCAGATCGGCAACGGCGCCCGCTACATCCTCAATCGGCACATTGGGGTCAGGCCGGTGTTGATAGAGCAGATCAATGCGGTCTGTCTGCAGATCGCGCAGGCTGTTTTCAGTCACCTTGCGAATGTTCTCTGGTGTGCTGTTCAATCCGACACTCATTCCGTTTTCGGGATCGCGCGCAAAGCCGAACTTGGTTGCAAGCACCACATCATCGCGGAATCCCTTGACGGCCCGTCCAACGAACTTTTCGTTCTCGCCCCAGCCATACAGCTCTGCGGTGTCAAAGAGGGTGACGCCCAGATCATGGGCTTTGTGGATCGTGGCCAGGGCCAACGCTTCGTCACTTGCGCCGTAAAAGGACGTGATCCCCATGGCGCCATAGCCGATCGCGGATACGTCAGGTCCGTTCTTGCCGAGGTGTCGCGTTTTCATGCCAAGTCTCCAGTCTTGTGTGATCTTTGGCGTTGATATGGGCCGGGCCGGGCGGGCGCTCTTGCCCGATTATGTACAATCATTGCCTATTTGTGCCATTCTGTTGACTCCCGCTTCATCAGCCCGCTTATTATTTGCATGAAAATACTGTCTGATCTTGTGCCGCTTGCATTGAAACATGCCGGTACGACGGCAATTCCACGGCTAGCGCTGTACAAGGTGGACCAGCCGACAGAGCTTGTTCCGTTGATCTACGAGCCAAGCGTCTGTCTGATCCTGCAGGGCGAAAAGCGAACGATCATCGGGGACAAGGTTCTGGATTATGCGTCCGGGTCCTGTCTTGTGATTGCAGCAGAATTGTCGGCCTTGGGTCAGATCACCCGTGCCTCGGCGAGCGCGCCCTTTCTGGCCCTTGCCTTGTCAATAGATGTCGCACGGCTGTCAGAGGTGATGCGGACGGCCCCGGCCTCAGACCATTCGGGCGATGACAGCTTTGCCTTGCAGTCCGCCTCTGATCTTTTGATTGAGACATGGGGCAGACTGCTGAAGATGCTTGACCATCCCCACGACATTCAGGCGCTGGCGCCGCTGTGCGAACACGAGCTTCTCTACAGGTTTCTTGCCGGGCCAACGGGTCCGTTCCTGCGACAGATCGGTACAGCCGGCTCTGATCTTGCCCGCATTCGACAGACGATGGACTTCATTCGGGAACATCATGCCGATCGGCTGGAAGTTAACGCAATGGCCGAATTGGCAGGGATGAGCCTGACAACGTTCCATCGCCGCTTCAAGAAAGTCACGGGCGCCAGTCCTCTCCAATACCAAAAGCAGGTCCGACTGCATGAAGCCAAGCGGTGCCTTGTCGCCCGCGAAGGCAACGCCGCTTCTGTGGCGTACCGTGTGGGCTATGAGAGTGCGTCTCAGTTCAGCCGTGAATACCGGCGACTGTTTGGGCTGCCACCGCTTCAGGACGCGGCTGCCTCGAGAGAGCTGGCAAAGGTTGTCTCGGCGTTCTGAGGCAGGATGCGCGCGCCGGCTGCATTCCCGGTTGCGCGATACGCAATCGTGACAAGGTGGCCGTCACGAACGGCAAGACATCAAAACCACCGACTGGTGCCGCCGAAGGGAGCAACTGTTCGCACCCGTTGAAAACCGAGTGTCCGAAGATCGAAGGGCAGGGCCCTGGCAACGGATCGCAGTCTTAGCCACGGATGCAGTGAAGAAAGACATTGTTAACCAACGCGTTTCGGGCAATCACTGGCTCGCGCCTGTTCCGCTTTGTTGAAAACAGGTTGCCCGCCGTCTTCACCATCCCGAATCGACCCCGGAAAGGAACACGTTGATTGACTGAACTGACAGGAATGAATGGCTCTGCCGTTTCGTCGTTGTGTTTTGGCTGCATGCAGTTCGGAGGTGCGGCGGATAAAGCGTCGAGTCAAGCCATGTATGAGGCTTGCCGGGCCGCAGAGGTGAACTTCTTTGATACCGCTCACGTCTACACCGATGGCCAGTCAGAGCGTTTCCTGGGGTCTTTCATCAAAACAGAGCGCGAAACGCTTATTATTGCCACCAAGGCCGGATACTCCGGCGGAAGCGGTCGCCAGTCTGTTCTCAGGCAGTTTGACGAAAGCCGCGCCCGGCTTGATCTCGATGTGGTCGACATCCTCTATTTGCATCGGTGGGACGCAGCGACGCCGCTGGATGAAACCTTCGAAACCCTGAGCGAGTTACAGCAAGCGGGAAAAATCCGCTACATTGGTGTGTCCAACTTTGCCGCATGGCAGGTGATGAAAGCACAGGCTGTCGCGCAGAGACTGGGGACGCGGATCGATGTGCTTCAGCCGATGTATTCGCTGGTGAAGCGTCAGGCCGAGGTCGAGCTTTTCCCCATGGCCCTCTCCGAAGGCTTTGCCGTCGCGCCCTATTCCCCGCTTGGAGGCGGTCTTTTGACTGGAAAGTACGCCCGGGGTGAGACCGGTCGTCTGTCGACCGATGAACGATATGCCGCCCGTTACGGACAGGCCTGGATGAGCGGGACAGCCGCTGATCTGTCCAAATTGTCCTCAGATACCGGCACGACCGCCACAACGCTGGCGGTGGCATGGGCCGCGCGGCATCCCGCCGTCACTGCGCCGATCATCAGCGCGCGAAATGCAAGGCAGCTTCAACCATCTCTGGATGCAGGAACGCTGTACCTTGACGATCGGGAATATGCCCGAATTGAACGCCTGTCGCCTCGTCCCGCGCCAGCAACAGACCGTCTGGAGGAAACAGCAGATTAAAACGTTTCGCGACAGACCTGCCTCACAGAGTGTCGCGAAACGCGGTGCAATGATCATATGCTGCGCGCCTTTAGCCTTCGGCTGATGTCTCAGGTTAAAGGCGAAAGGCTTTAGGCGACCAGAAGGCCCTGTGATGTGGTCTTGCCTGTGTTCGCACATATGGTGGGCAGCGGATTGTCGGGCTGTTTTGCAGGAGATCCAAGTCGTCCGGCACTGGTCAATTGGTTGCAAGCGGTCTGTCGGTTGTCCAATTTGCCGCAGCGCAGGTGCAGTATGGTATTGCCTAGAGGCGTAGGTCCACTCCGGCTGTCGGAGACGATTTCATACATTTCACCTGCGCAGTCAGGCTTCTAAAAGACAGCAGATGAGACAAAACGCAGTCCTCGATCCGGGGTCAGTTCCAGGACTTGAAGTGGATGGTGGCGTGATCATCTGGATAAGCAACCTCTGGCACATTTGGGGGTGCCCTGAAGAAATGCGGCGGCGGCGTGGTCATATTGTCTTCAGACGGTCTGCTGGCCCGCCGTAAATTCCCGCATCTCTCCCGGGGTCGCGCCAAATGCGGCTTTGAATTGTGTGATCAAATGCGCGCTGTCAAAAAACCCCCCTGCCAGAGCTATGCTGGTGATGGGCCGCCGGGTATTGAGCGTAAGCCATTTGCAGTAGTCCAGCCGCATGTCCAGCCAGAACCTTTTGGGCGTTGCACCAAAGTGATCGCGAAACAGCCGGTCCAGCTGCCTGGTACTCAAGCCCACTTCCGCCGCGACAGAAGCAACAGTGTCTCCGCTTCCCATCTTGCGGTCCATGATCGAAATCGCCTTTTTCAAACGGATGTCGCCGCTATTTTCTGCGCGTTGCCTTATCTGGCGCGCGCCGAAGATGTCCCAGGATGTTCCGGGCAGCGACATCTGGTGCATGACTTTGGACGATCTGGCAAAACCCAGCTGACGCTCGATCAGATCCGCCGCATAATTCAGGACAGAGGTGCCGCCGGGAACGGTTGCCAGACCGTTTTCCTCGACGAAGTGCTGATCTGTCACAAAACGAATACCCGGAAACCGGTCATTGAAGTCCAGTGCGTGATAAGGGTGGATACATGCGGTCGATCCGTCCAGCAGACCTGCCTTGGCCAATACAAAAGACCCCGTACAAACGCCCGTTATCGGAATATTGTTTGCGCGCGCGGCAGCGAGCACGTCATAGACAACCGGCGAGACGTTCTGAAGCTGCCGCAGCAGCGGGCCTATAACGACAATCTGGTCGAACTCTGTGGGCCGGCCGATGGCGTGATCGGGTTTTATTGACAACCCGCAACTTGCGATCTCGGATTGTCCATAGGCCGTCATGGTCCCCCACGAGCAGTACCTTTTCCTGCTTTGATCGCCAAGATCCGCGACGTGTCGCAAAGCCTCGATGAAACCCGCGAGCGACATCATTGGAAACTCCGGGCAAAGAATGAACCCGACGCGCCACCGCGCTGTTGGTTCCGCAGACATTCTGTGCTTGGCCATCGGCTCGTTAACCTTTGCTGTCGCGCTCTCGTGGCCTGCGCATGGAAAACCTGCATGCCAGTTGCCATTTGGCGTGTCTCAGATTTAAAATGTCTTGGCCGAATTTTACAATCGTATGTCTCTGAAGTGGAGCACAAAAAGCGGCGCGGGCCTTTGCCGGCCCATAGTCCTGTGCCGCTGGCACGTATTGGAGGGAGGCAATATGGGATATCTTGAACAGCTTTTCGGGGTCATTGGTGACCTGACCTGGGGGTGGTCGCTTATACCGCTGCTCGTTGTATTCGGAGTGTTCATCACAGCGCTTACCGGATTTGTTCAGTTTGAGTTCTTTCGACGGATGTTCCGCGTTCTGTCAAAACAGAACCAGACCGGTGATCCCAACGCGATTTCGGCCCGCGAGGCGTTGCTGATCTCGGTCGGCGGTCGCGTCGGCGGGGGCAATATTGCCGGTGTCGCGGTGGCGATCACCCTGGGTGGGCCTGGCGCTGTGTTCTGGATGTGGGCGATTGCGATTGTCGGCATGGCGACAAGCCTGGTGGAATGCTCGCTGGCGCAACTTTACAAACGACGCCAGCCTGATGGCCTGTTTCGGGGCGGGCCGGCCCGCACCATCCTGCACGGGCTTGGCGCGCGGTTCCGCTGGCTCGCCGTTCTGTACGCTGTGTGTCTGATTGCCGCTTTCGGACTCGGGTTCAACGCATTTCAGGGCAACACGGTCGCTGGCGCGGTTGAAAACAGCATGGGCATCAGCCGCTATATCACCGGGGTCGTTCTGGCCGTGATTGCCGGCTTTATTGTCTTTGGCGGAATTCAGCGGATTGCAAAGGCAGCCGATGTTGTGGTGCCGATCATGGCTGTCAGCTACATCGTCATGGCTCTGGTCGTCATTGTGATGAACATCGGTGCCGTTCCCGGCGTGTTTTTCACCATCATTTCCAACGCCTTCGGGTTTGAAGAAGCCGTGGGCGGCGGAATGGGCGCAGCCATCGCACAAGGCCTGCGCCGGGGTCTGTTCTCGAATGAAGCCGGGTTGGGCTCGGCCCCGAACGTTGCCGCCACTGCAGATGTACGCCACCCGATCAGCCAGGGCATCACACAGGCGTTTTCAGTCTTCATCGACACGATTTTCATCTGCTCGTGCACGGCCTTCGTGATCCTGTTGGGTGACGTTTATGTTCCTGGCGCCGAGGATATCGACGGGATCGTCCTGACCCAGCAATCGCTGGCCTCTCATCTTGGGGACTGGACCCAGTACTTCCTGTCTCTGATGATCCTGCTGTTTGCGTTCAGCTCGATCATCTACAACTACTATCTGGGTGAGAACGCGATCACCGTGATCACAAAGAACCCCATGGCGTTGCAGGCCTTGCGGGCTGTCATCATCGGTATTGTCTTTCTGGGGGCCATCGCACCCGGTGCGACATCGGTGTTCTTCTTCTCGGATCCGATGATGGGCATTCTCGCGCTCGTCAATCTGGTCGTCATTATGATGATGCTGCCAACGTGTCTGCGGATTCTGCAGGATTTCCGCAATCAGTTGGCGGCCGGAATAGAACGTCCTGTGCTGAATCCGGACGACTTTCCGGACCTTGATCTGGATCGGACGGCATGGAGCGGCACGCCGTCGCCAGAGTCCGGGGCAGCGCGCCCGGCCGAGACAGCCTAGAGCAGACCGGCGGGCCCGTCACGGGGCCCGCCGCTTTGCCCAACGGCTATTGCACAGCCTCTTTGGAATGATCGTGAACCTTGCGTCTGGAAGGATCGTCAAGTGGTGCCCAAGAAACCGGTGATCCTGATCATTCCCTCTCTCAATGTGAAACCGGGACCTCATCTCGAACACAGGTTTGAGCTGCGCTGCAATTATGCCGATTCAATTGCAGAACTCGGCGGCCTGCCACTTATCTTCGCCTGTGACGAGGGGGCGATCATGCAGGCCCTCAACCTTGCGGATGGCGTGCTTATTACGGGCTCGGATCCCGGCGAAAGAGTTCCGCCCAGGCGGCTTGCGTGTGAACAAAAGGTTATTGAGGCCGCGTTGACGCTGGACCGTCCGCTTTTGGGGATTTGCCACGGCATGCAGTTGATCGGTCAGGCGCTTGGCGGGATGATCGTGGAAATAGACGATGAAGGCGCACACATCGGCAAGAGACACAATCCGTACCGCATACCAGATCAGTTTGCGCATGATATCGAGCTGAAGACCTCGTCTCGGCTCGGAAGTTGGTTCAATACGACGAAACTGCGTGTGAACAGTTTTCATCGGCATGCACTGATTGGTCCGGGAGATTTTGTCGTCGCGGCCCACTCGGTGCAAGATGATGTGATCGAGGCCATCGAAGGTTCGGACAAAGTGTTTTGCCTGGGCGTCCAATGGCACCCCGAGTACCTGCTGTCGTCTCATGACAGCAGGATTCTAACGGAATTCATCGCAGCGGCAAAAACCAGAAGTGACGTCAACGCTTAACCAGGCCGCGGCGTGAAGCGCACCGGCATCGCCGGTCCTGAACTCAAGGCAGCGCGCTGCACCGCAGGTCTCAGCCAAACCGATATCGCCCGAGTTATCGGATGCGGCCGGCATTCCATCAGCGACCGGGAAACGAAGCGCCATCAGACGGCAAGGCAGGACCTACGGTCCCGGGTGCCGTCGCGACTGCCGAACAGTCTCGGCATTGAGATTTGCCACGTTGTTGCCCCAGTAGGGCGGCGCATCGAGTGGGTCTCGGATTTGATCAACGCAGTCCAGTCGTCCGGTCGTTGTGTGATCCCCGACTCGTCGTCAAACCGCCACCTCAAACCACGACGGCTTCGGTTATGCTGACAGATCATCAGGATCTGCCCAGAAGTGCGCGACGACGCTTCGTCTGAACAGCAACCCAATCGCGACTAGCTGCAGAACCATGAAAACGCCAATGCCGAGATATACAGTCATTGGGGGCGCTATCTCGACAGGCACTGGATGGAAGAACTGCGTTAGCAAGCCGTGCGAGTAATCAAACGCGCCAAGGCTGTTGTAAGTCACGAGAGCCCCCCAAGCGCGAGGGGTGTGCTTGGTCCAGAGAACAAAAATCATGACAGGCACCAATAAGCCGATGACCGCATCGCTAACCCATGGCCCGAACCATGCATTCGGGGACGGGCCGCCAAAGGCTTCGACCGTCGAAACAAAAAAGATCGTTTGCGTCCGGAAAATCGTTGCTCCCATCAAGAGCGTTACGGACCATTTCATAAGAGGGGTCAGAGGACTCATCCTTTTGGCTGGGTTCGGGACTTTGAAAGAGCGCCAGTGGGCTTGCGCGGACGCAATGCGCTGGACAACGAGGGAGGTGCCGACGACGCGTGGCTCGTCGGGTCATGGAACGCATCAGGCGTGTTTTGTTATGTCACGAAGGAACCCTTTCGGGTGGCTCCGGTCCGCCGCGGCGCAGCTTTTGCGGAGTCGTACCGGTCCATTTTCGAAACGCGCGCTGAAATGCACTGGTGTCGCGATAGCCAAGCAGGTGCGCGATCTGTTGGTTGCTCATGAAGCTGGACTTCAGATACCGCATCGCAAGTTCAAGGCGCGTGGTGTCGAGGATGTCCTGAAACGAGGTCCCCTCTTCGCGCAAGCGGCGCTGAAGCGTGCTCTTGCTGATATTCAGGCGGGCGGTCACGTGTGCGATCGTTGGATCGGTTGTAGCCAATGCTTCTAACAGGGAGGCGCGTACCCGATGGGTCATCGGGCTTTCGCCGGACACGATCAGGCTTTGTGTCTGCAGGTCGTGTTCTGTCGCGGCCCAAAGCGCGTCGTTCTGAGATATGAAGGGTATTCTCACGTCCGACGCCGCGTAAGAGAGCATTGGCAACCCATAAGACGGCTCCATTTCAAAGAGATCGCCCAGGCTTGCCCGTTCTTCTGCGGGCAACGGCACGCTCACAGCCAAGGGTTTGAACGCTCGACTGCTGAGCGACTTCGCCTTGGCGTGCAGGAAAATGACTTGTGCGCTGGCAAAGGTCGGCGGCAGTTCCGTCACGAGACCGGCCGGAATCACACGCAGCGTGTAAGTGGCCGCGTCCGCATCGATGTCAAAGCGCATCGGCCCGAACAAGTGCTTGTAACGCGCCATGCGTGCAAGGCCCGTTTCGAAATTCGGGGCGGACGACATAGCAAAAAGCACAGGAACAGCCGGGCCTTGCGCCATGCGCTTGCCTAGGTACTGGGCAATATCAGGCGCGTCGGAAAGAGTCACAATCGTGTCCCAAATCAGAGTGTAATCATTGCCGCACAGGAACATTCCACCCTGTCTGGTACCGTCGACCCGCAGGCCCGCTTCGTCGAGCACATCCTGCCATTGCAAGCCCAGCATCGCGCAAATGGGTCCCGACAGGATCGCCGATGTGTAAATGTCGTCTGCGTTGTTGTCCTGCACCTGATCCCTCCTGCACGCTCCGGTCATTTATTTGACGTGCCAGTCAATTTTTAACGCGATCGGCCAGCGCCTCAATGAATGTGAAGCGATCTGCACATTATTGAGGCGATCCGCATCTAGTCTCGAACCGCAATGAGCGTGACCTTGAAGGCCAACGAAACGCTGCAATGGTCGACCTGGCATGGATTTCAGCAACTTCCTAAAGTTACTAAGCTAACGCGCCTTGGGTGTTCATCGGCGGACAATTCAGGCAAGCTAAAACGAAACTGAACGCATAGTTCTACGCGGTCCGCAATTCTTCTTCTTTGAGGTAAACCCTTATGAAAGCGAACGTCGTCCACTTTTTGCGCAGTAGAGCAGTTGTTGGAGTTATTGCTGTCTTGGGTTCGATTTTTTTCTCATCTATTCAGGGCTCTGCGCAGCAGGGTGCCTTGCCTGTGGATGTTGCAAAACCCTTGGTGCGGACAATTGTTGATTGGGATGAGTACACTGGCCGGTTCGAGGCTGTCCAGCGCGTTGAGATACGGCCGCGTGTTTCCGGCTACATCCAGGAAATCAATTTTAGAGACGGACAGTTGGTTCAAAAAGGCGATTTGCTAGTCACAATCGACCAGCGCCCTTTCCAAACCACGTTGGATAGTGCGTTGGCACAGCTGGCCGCAGCACGCGCCGCACAAAGACGTGCAGCGATTGAACTGGAGCGCGGTGAAGAACTCGTGGAGACAGGCGCTCTCTCTGTGCAAATTCTGGACGAGCGTCTTGCAACAAAACTCAGAGCAGATGCCGAGATCGAAATTGCCGAAGCCGCGATCCGCGCAGCGGAGTTAAGCGTGGAGTTTACCGAGATCAGGGCGCCATTCAGTGGCCGGATCTCTGATAGAGAGGTGAACATCGGTGCATTGTTGGTCGAAAACAACACCGAAATTGCCACGCTCGTGACAACAGATCCGATCTATCTTGTTTTCACCGGGTCAGAAGTCGATTTCTTGAAGTATTCTCGACTAAGTCTGGCCGCGAGCCGCGAAAGTTCGCGAAGTGCTCAGAACCCTGTGCAAGCACGTCTCATTGACGAAGAGGGCTGGCCCCATAAGGGCGTTATGAATTTTGTTGATAACGAACTCGACCCAGGTTCTGGAACGATCCGGGCGCGGGCTATCTTCGATAACCCGGACGATTTTCTGACACCGGGAATGTTTGCACGGCTTCGACTCATCGGTTCAGGCGAGTATGAGGCTCTTCTACTGCCAGACAAAGCTATACTGTCTGATCAGGCACGCAAGATCGTGCTCGTCGTCGATGACGAGGGAACCGTTGAAGCGCGGGTCGTGGAACTCGGACCGTTGCACCGCGGTTTGCGCGTTGTCAGGTCAGGGATCAGTCCCGAGGACACAGTGATCGTAAATGGTGTCTTGCGGGCCCGTCCAGGTGGTCAAGTCATTCCGGAAATGACCGAGTTATTGCTAGATGACCCTGCAAGCCAGTAGGCACCGAATATGAAGTTTTCCCATTTCTTTATCGATCGTCCGATATTTGCAGCGGTTCTGTCTGTGATTATGACAATCCTTGGTGCCGTTGCTTATTTTTCCCTGCCCGTCGCGCAGTACCCTGAAATCGCGCCTCCGACCATTCAAGTTACGGCAAGCTACCCGGGCGCGTCTGCCGAAACCGTTGCAGACACTGTTGCTGCGCCGATTGAGCAAGCCATAAATGGCGTCGAAGATATGCTCTATATCGCGTCGCAGGCGACAGGCGATGGGCAGTTGACGATCACGGTGACGTTCCAGTTGGGGACCGACCTCGATCAAGCCCAGGTTCTAGTGCAAAATCGCGTCACCACTGCCGAACCCCGCCTGCCCGAGCCTGTGCGTCGACTTGGGATAACGACGCAGAAAAGCTCTCCGGACCTTATGATGGTCATTCACATGTTCTCGGATGACGGATCCAGAGATCAGCTTTACGTCTCCAACTATGCCCGAACGCGAATAATCGACCGCCTTGCGCGGATTGAAGGTGTAGGTCAGGCAACCCTGTTTGCTGAACGAGCATATTCTATGCGGGTTTGGCTCGATCCGGAGCTCATTGCCGCACGTGGCATGACAGCAGGCGAGGTTGTACGGGCCCTGCGAGTCAACAATGTACAGGTTGCTTCAGGGGTCATAAATCGACTGCCTGTGCCAGAACCATCAGCCTATGAAGTTGCAGTGCAGACGCAAGGTCGCCTGACAGAACCTGCGCAATTCGAAAACATCGTCGTTCGTACTGAACTGAATGGCTCGCAAATACGCTTGCGCGACGTGGCGCGGGTAGAGCTGGGGTCCCTGGACTATTCAACAATAGGCTATCTTGATGACAAGACGGCCTTGCCTATCCTGATCTTCCAGCGCCCAGGCTCGAATGCGCTGGAGACTGCGGCAACCGTTCTCGCTGCGATGGACGACATGGCGCGGGAGTTTCCTCAAGGTGTTGCATATGATGTCATTTACAATCCGACAGAGTACATCGAGGAATCCGTAGACGCAGTCTATAAGTCATTGTTCGAAGCCATTCTGCTGGTCGTGCTGGTCATCATTGTGTTCTTGCAGAGTTGGCGGGCCGCAATCGTTCCGGTTCTTGCGATTCCCATATCCCTGATTGCGACCTTTGCCATCATGTCATTATTCGGGTTTTCGCTGAACAATCTCACGCTCTTTGGCCTGGTATTGGCGATCGGTATCGTCGTCGATGATGCGATCGTCGTTGTGGAGAATATCGACCGCTACATCGCTCAAGGTATGGCTCCACGTGAGGCGGCTTACACCAGTATGTCCGAGGTTTCGGGCGCGCTGATCGCCACCTCTCTGGTGATGATGGCCGTGTTTATTCCAGCATCCTTTGTCAGTGGAATCAGCGGCCAGTTCTTTCAACAGTTTGCGCTCACCATCGCAGTCTCAACCGCCATTTCTACGATGGTATCACTTACTCTTTCACCTTCTCTTGCAGCGCTCCTTCTCAAAGGAGACTTGGGTGTTGAACGATCACGAGGCTTGTTCGGTCGCTTGCTGCAACTTCTGCTTTGGCCGTTCCGGAAGTTCAGTGAAGGGTTCAATTTTGTCTTTGGGAAGCTGTCAAACGCCTATTCCAGACTGGTGCGTGGCCTGCTGAAAGTCTCCTCGCTTGCGCTCATCGCATATGTCGGCCTCGCTTACCTTGGCTACGCGCAATTCCAACGCGCCCCTACAGGTTTCATTCCCGATCAAAACCAGGGATATCTGATCACAGTGATCCAGCTTCCTGCGGGGTCTTCACTGGATCGAACGGACAAGGTCGTTCAACGGGCAACCGATATCATCCTGCAGCACCCTGGGGTCGCGCATACCGCTGGATTTGCGGGCTTCGATGCAGCGACCTTTACAAACGCTCCCAACGCAGGGGCGATTTTCTTCACCTTTCAGGATTTCGAAGAGATGGACGAACTCGGCCTCAGTCAAGAGGATGTGCTTCAGCAGGTGCAAGGGTCGCTCTTTCAGATCAAAGAAGCGTTCATTTTCGTTGTAGCCCCCCCGCCGGTGCGTGGGATTGGGTCAGCAGGTGGGTGGAAGATGTATGTGCAGGACACGCGCGGTCGGGGATTGCGCGCCTTGGAAACCGTAGCACAGGAACTTTCTGCGAGAGCCAACCAAACCGAGGGGCTGACGCAGGCGTTTGCACTCTTTAACACGGCCACTCCACGTGTCTTTGCAGATATTGATCGCGTGAAGGCGGAACAGTTGGGCGTCACACCAGATCAGATCTTCGAGACGCTAGAGGTTTATTTGGGCTCGGCGTTTGTTAACGACTTCAACTTCCTCGGTCGGACCTTTCGTGTCACCGCACAGGCTGACGGCATCCACCGAGACGCACAAAGAGACGTTGAGAACCTGCGAACACGAACGGCCTCCGGTGGCATGATGCCGATCGGTTCGGTTGCGACATTCGAGGATACTACAGGTCCCTATCGTGTTGTCAGGTATAATCTGTTCCCAGCGGCCGCGGTTCAGGGGGCGGCTGTGCCGGGCGTTTCGACCGGGGAGGCCCTGGATAAAATGGAAGTCCTGGCACAGGATCTTCCCCCGGGTTTCAGCTTTGAATGGACTGAGTTGGCGTTGCAGGAAAAACTCGCGGAAAACAGTTTGATCATCATCTTCGCACTGGCCGTCGTCCTCGTGTTTCTTGTTTTGGCGGCTCAATACGAAAGTCTGGTCTTGCCGCTCGCCGTGATCCTGATCGTTCCCATGTGTCTTCTGACAGCGATCTCAGGCGTTTTGTGGCGGGGGATGGACAACAACATCCTCACACAGATCGGATTGGTCGTTTTGGTCGGATTGGCGTCAAAGAATGCCATCCTCATTGTAGAGTTTGCAAAGCAGCTTGAAGATCGGGGCACCTCTACTTTCGAAGCCGCCGTCGAGGCTGCCCGTTTGCGAATGAGGCCTATTCTCATGACATCGTTCGCTTTTATTCTTGGAGTGGTGCCGCTCATTAATGCAACGGGTGCGGGCTCGGAAATGCGGCAGGCACTTGGCACGGCTGTATTCTTTGGCATGTTGGGTGTTACAATTTTTGGCCTGCTTTTTACGCCGGTCTTCTACTACGCGTGTCGCAAAGTTACTCTGTGGATCACAAAGCGTAGATCCGCAGCTTAGGTTCCAATTGACGGAACTCTGCCCGGGTCCGGAACGAGCGTTTCATCGCTGCGTCGAATGACCGCTTTCGAGAAGTCGCGCCGAATTGCCGCAACCAGTTCCGCAATTTGGAAGGCGCGCGACCGCCCGTTTGGCGGTACGAGCAAAAGGCCGCTTCATCCCCATACAGGACCTTCTGGCAAGGCACCTCGAACGACAGCTTCCGCCCAGACGGTGCAGGCCGTATCGGCGGGTTGGGGATGGGACGCGATTTTTTGCCGTTGGTGAAAGCCAGGTGAAAGCCAATGAATTCACCCAACATCTTCGCAGTGCGGGATATTCTATAAGATACTGATTTTAATTTATTATTTGGCGATCCCGGAAGGACTCGAACCCTCAGCCTGCTGATTAGAAGTCAGCTGCTCTATCCAGTTGAGCTACGGGACCGCTTGGGGCCACTGATACCTGTCCTGAAACGGACGTCCAAGCGAAAGATCAGGCAAACGGGTCATTCGGGTAGCGGACCTGCGCCAGATAGAGCCCGCGGGACGGGCAGACCGGACCGCAGGCCGCGCGATCCCGCGCAGCCAGGGCCGCGCGCACGTCGCGTGCCGTCCACGCACCAGCGCCAACGCGTTCCAGCGTGCCGACGATGCTGCGCACCTGATTGTGCAGAAAGGATCGGGCGCGCAGATGAAACCGCACTTCCCGCCCGCCGAGACACGCGTCTTCTGTGAGCGTGATGTCGTCCAGCGTCTTGACGGGACTCTTTGCCTGACAGATGGACGACCGAAAGGTCGTAAAGTCGTGATGGCCGATCAGTTCGTTTGCTGCCTCTTGCATCGCGGGGACGTCAAGGTCGTGCCTGACCTGCCAGATCAGATCTTTCTCATGGGTCAACGGCGCGCGCCGGGACATGAGGCGAAACACATACTGTCGTTCGATTGCCGAGAACCTTGCATGCCAGTCACCGGGAACACGAGCACAGTGAACGATTGCCACCGGATGGGGTTTGAGATGAAAATTCAGCGCCTCGGACAGGCGGAACGGATCCCAGATCCTGGCCATGTCGCAATGCGCCACCTGACCCAGGGCGTGCACACCGGTATCGGTGCGTCCCGCCGCCGCAATCGTATGCGGCCCGTGCTCCAGTTTCGTCAGCGCGGTTTCAACCGCGCCCTGCACAGTGCATTGCCCGTCCTGCCGCTGCCAGCCGGCAAACGGAGCGCCTTGATATTCTATCCTGAGGGCGTAGCGGGGCATGCGGGCTGATACCGCGCTGTCGCCGCCCGGGCAATCCCGTGCTGTGATCGCTCTGGATTGCGCCAGCGCGCGCGCGTATTCTGCGCCAAAGGGGGCAGGGCATTGGTGATTTCCACGATTGCAGAGGGTGTGACGCGCGGCGTTGAAAGCGTGGTGGGCACCGTGTCCGCGACCTTTATGGAGCCGGTGTTGCGTCTTGGTGTGACCGGTTTGAGCCGGGCGGGCAAGACGGTGTTGATCACGTCGCTGGTGGCCAACCTCTTGGCGCGCGACCGGATGCCCGGAGTGAGTGCTGTCGCCCGCGGGCGGGTGCTTGCCGCTTATCTGCAGCCACAGCCCGACGACACGGTGCCGCGCTTTGACTATGAAACGCACCTGGCCGCGCTTACCGGTCCCACACCGGTCTGGCCGGTCAGCACGCGGGCGGTCTCTCAGTTGCGGTTGTCGCTTCGGTTGCGGCCCGCCGGGTTGCTGGGCGGTGTGCAGGGCCCGCGGGTGCTGCATCTGGACATCGTGGATTATCCGGGCGAATGGCTGTTGGATCTGGCGCTGCTGGGGCGCAGTTATGCTGACTGGTCCGAGGCATTGCAGCCTCGGCTTGCGCGGCGTCCGGAGGCACAGACATTTTGTGCCCTGGCGCAGGAAACGGATGCCAGCGCCGCGTTCGAAGAGCCGGACGCGCAGGCTCTTGCGCAGGCCTTCACCGGGTACCTGACTGCGGCCCGTGCAGCGGGCCTTGCCGATTGCACGCCAGGCCGGTTTCTGCTGCCGGGGGATCTGGCAGGCTCTCCGGTGCTGACATTTGCCCCGCTGCCCAGGCCGGACGCGTCCCCCCCGCGCCGATCCCTGTGGCGCGAGATGGAGCGCCGCTTTGAGGCGTACAAGTCCCGCGTGGTCAAGCCGTTCTTTCGCGATCACTTCGCCCGCATCGACCGTCAGATTGTATTGTGTGACGTGTTGGGTGCAATCCATGACGGACCGCAGGCGCTGGAGGACCTGCGGCGCGCCATGGCAGAGATACTGGGGGCGTTCCGCCCCGGCGGCAATGCGTTTCTGTCGCGTCTGCTGGTCGGGCGGAGGGTCGAGAAGATCCTGTTTGCCGCCACCAAGGCCGATCATCTGCATCACACCCAGCATCCGCGCCTGACGGCCATCACCGAAGCTCTGGTTGCCGAAGCCCGCGCACGCGCCGACTTTGCAGGAGCAGACACCGCAGCGCTGGCGCTGGCTGCGTTGCGCGCCACGACCGAGGAAGAGCGGTCCCATGACGGTGATCTGCTGCCCTGCGTGCGCGGCACTTTGCTGAACGCTGACGGAACCCGGGGGCGGCAAGCGGCATTCTATCCCGGCGAGTTGCCGCAGGATCCGACACTTCTGCTGCATCCGGCGCGTGCGGGAGAGATCCACTGGCTGGATGCGGAATTCGAAGCCATGCGGTTCGCGCCGGCGGCAGGGCAGAGCGCGGCGGGCGGGTTGCCGCATATCCGGCTTGACCGGGCGGCGGAGTTCTTGCTGGGAGATCGGCTTTGACATGTCATAAGTCATTGACGTCAGGAGAGTTATAATGGGTCGCAAACCGGTACTCCTGGATGTGGATGACACAGCCGATCAGAGCCCCGCCACCGCGCCCGTGGTGCCGGATCTGCCGGCTGGAGAGACCCTGGACGCGCGCGCGATGCAACAGGTGGCCCGCATCGCATCACGACGGCCGTCACGCATCGCCCGGATCGTCTGGGGCGCGCTGGCCGGACTTCTCGGGCTTTGGCTGTCGGTTGCGCTGTGGGACTTCACCTGGGCGCTGATCGCACGCATGCCGGTGCTGGGCTACGCGGCCGCGGGACTGGCCGCGATTGCGGCTCTCGGGGCACTGAGCCTGGCGCTGAAAGAGATTGCGGCCACCGCGCGTCTGAAGCGGATTGACCGGATACAGGCGGCAGCGACACGGCTCTACACGGCCCCCGATCTGGCGGGCGCGCGGCGCGTTGCGGGGGATCTGGAAAGGCTCTACGAACACAGGCCGGACGCCACCTGGGGCCTGGCGAAGTTGCGAGAGACCGCTCCGGAACAGCTTGATTCCGATACGCTTCTGCATCTGGCGGAACGCGAGCTTCTGGCCCCGCTTGACCAGCAGGCCGGCGAAGAGGTGGCCGCGGCGGCACGGCAGGTGGCGATGGTCACGGCGCTGGTGCCGCTGGCATTGGCGGACGTGGTGGCTGCCCTGCTGTCGAATCTGCGAATGGTTCGGCGCGTGGCCGAGATCTATGGCGGGCGCGCGGGCGGGTTCGGCACCTGGCGCCTGATGCGGGCGGTCATGACCCATCTGGTCGCCACCGGCGCGGTCGCGGTGAGCGATGACATGCTGGGCTCGGTCGCGGGCGGCGGGTTGTTGTCGAAGCTGTCACGCCGGTTTGGTGAAGGGCTGGTCAACGGCGCGCTGACGGCGCGGGTGGGCGTGGCGGCGATGGAGGTTTGCCGGCCGCTGCCCTTTGAGGCCGAGCCGCGCCCGTCTGTCAGCGCACTGGTCCAGCGGGCTTTGTCCGGTTTGTTTTCGCGTGCCGACAAGGGCAGTGATGGCGCAACCCGGTCAGGTCAGGCGTAACCCCATGAAATCGCTTATGAGTTCCAATCGGTAACTCATCGGTGCTCTGTCGGTATCGCGTCGGTGTGTGCCAGGCGGGCGGGCCGGGTTAACAATGCGCGCGCATGCTTGTCCTGCCGTTAACCGTCGATGTGGCCGACTGCGGATTGCAGTTTGAACCGCAGCGCTGCGCCGCCTCTTTCGGTCCGGAACACGGCGCATCACCTGTAACACTCTGATCGGGCAAGCCCCCGGCCCATTCCGACCGGACCCGAACGTGAGGGAGCGTGCGGGGTACAGGCTGCAGGGCCGGCATAGCGCTGACCGGGCCTGCGTGCGGGCATCAGGGACGCCCGGTGCGCTGCGACAGTCAGCGCAGTTTCGGGATTCCGCCGGGCAGCTTGTCGCGGTCGACCACGGCAGCGCGCAGGGTGCGGCCGATATTGTGGGCAAGCGCGGACCAGGCTGCGGCCTGAACCGGCGTCAGTTCCCGTGTCAGCACATCGTCAAAGACACGCAGCCATTCGGCGAACATGCCGGGGCGGACATTACCTGCCGTCACATGCGTCGCGGCGAGGTTGAGCGCGGGGCCCGGACTGCGCAGGATCGTGGTGCACCAGAACGCCGTTTCCTGCGCCTCATGCGCAGGCCAGTCCTGCACATGGATCGCGAAAACGGGGCCCAGCATGGCGTGGGCGCGCACATTCGCATAGAAATGCGCCACGACGCGAGCGATGTCGTCACGGGTGATGTCGAACCGGGGAGGCTGGGCCTGTGTCATGCGCCCTACCTGCGCGGACACGGCGCAAAATGCAAACCTTCCGCGCTCCGTGTTGCCTTTGCCGCGCCCCGGATTAAGACTTTTGACAGATACGCAGGCCGAGGTGCTCATGGAAAGTCTTGCCGCCGATCTCAACCAGATGCAGCGCACGCCGTTGCATGACGACCATGTCGCGGCGCTGCGCGCGGCGGGAGAGATCGTCACCTACGCGTCCGGCGAGATCGTTTTCGAGGTCGGCCAGCCGATCGACCGGCTGATCTACGTGCTGGAAGGGCATGTGGACCTGCTTGATCCGCGCACACGCAAGCCATTCCTGCCGCACGGGATCGGGGCCAATCAGTTTCTGGGCGACATTGATTTTCTTCACGGTGGTCTGGCCTATCTGCCGACTATGGCAACGCAGCCGGTGCGCGCCATTTCGGTGCCGCGCGAGACGGTGTTGCGGCTGATGTCGCGGATGCCGGAGATGTCGGATATCATGATCACCGTTTTCGCGGCGCGTCGGCGGCGCATGCTGGAAAACCAGAGTAGCGCCCTGTTGCTGATCGGGGCGGATCAGGACCGCACGATCCGCCGTCTGGCCGCGTTTGCCTCTCGCAACAAGATCCCCAGCAAGGTCATTGATCTCAACACCGAGGAAGCTCGTGAAGAGGCGGCGAAATGTGGTTTGGCTCTGGACGGTCCGGCGGTGATCATCGGCAAGGACCGCGTTCTGGAGGATCCGACGCCGCTGAAACTGGCCGAGGCGATGGGCATGAGCCTTGATCTGACGGATACAGAGACCGTGGATCTGGTGATCGTCGGCAGCGGACCCGCCGGTGTGGCGGCGGCGGTCTATGCCGGGGCCGAAGGACTGTCGGCGCTGGTGCTGGAGGATACCGCGATCGGCGGGCAGGCGGGCACGTCAAGCCGGGTCGAGAACTACATGGGTTTTCCCACGGGCATCTCGGGGGGCGATCTGGTCTGGCGGGGCGAGGTGCAGGCGATGAAGTTCGGCACACGGTTTGTCATGCCCGCGCGCGCGACTGCCCTGGACAAGCGCGACGATGGTCTGTTCGCGATCACGCTGGAACGTGGTGTGACACTGACAGCGCGGGCGGTGGTGGTGGCCACCGGCGTGCAGTACCGGCGGCTGCCGCTGGACCATCTGGAAGAGCTGGAAGGCGCCGGCGTCTACTATGCCGCGACCGAGACCGAGGCGCGGTATTGCCGGCACACGGAAGCCTATGTGATCGGTGGCGGCAATTCGGCAGGGCAGGCGGCGATGTATCTGTCGCGGCGGGCCAGGCATGTGCATTTGCTGGTGCGTGGCGACTCGCTGGCGGCGTCGATGTCGGATTATCTGTCCAGCCGTCTTGAGGCCGATCCGCGCGTAACGGTGCATTACGGCACGCAGGTGCGGGCCTTGCATGGCAGCACGCATCTGGACGGACTGACGCTGCTTGGGCCAGAAGGCGCGCGGGACGCGCCCACGCGCGCGCTGTTCATCATGGTGGGGGCCGCGCCCAATACAGACTGGCTGTCGGGACATTGCATGCTGGACGACAAGGGATTTGTGAAGACCGGCAAGGCGGTGGGCGCTGACACGCCCTACGAAACGTCCTGCGCGGGGGTGTTTGCCGTGGGAGACGTGCGCGCGGGATCGGTCAAACGCGTGGCCTCGGCCGTCGGGGAAGGCTCTGTCGTAATCTCGAAAGTATGGGAGCATGTGAACGGCGACTGAGGCAGCGCTTCATCCGATTTCGACGTTTTCCACCGCTGCGAAACACGGCATGCGCGGGGCAGCGGCCCCTCTTTTCAAGGCGGGCGTCTGCAGGCGCTGTGCCCCGTGTCCGACAATGCCGCAGCGCGCCGGGCCGGGTGACGATCTGCGGGGTGTCGCCTGTTCAGGTAAATCCCGCATCCCGACGCATCTGTCCGCCCCGAAGTCATCGGGACTTTCCGAGGCGGTCACAGGTGACCGGTTGTCTTCACGTCTTGTTCTTGTATTCTGAGTGATCTCGCCACGCACACGCTCTGGAGGATGGATTTGCGACTCGTAACACTTTCCATTTTGTCTGGCGCTGTACTGTCACTC
>JBCCHI010000028.1:0-36485 GCA_039028815.1 Pseudomonadota bacterium | reverse complement strand
CGGACGGCTGCCCATGACGATCATCGGCGCCGCGGATCCGGTGCCGGTTCGATACGCCGTGCCGGTGCCGTCCGCACAGGTCAAGTCGGCGGTCTTGCTGGCGGGTCTCAACGCGCCGGGCGAGACCGTGGTGATCGAACGGGAGGCGACACGCGATCATTCAGAACGGATGCTTGCCGGATTCGGCGCGCAGATCGGCACCGAAGTCACCGATGAGGGGCGGGTGATCACGCTGCGCGGCCAGCCGGATCTGGTGCCGCAGACCATTGCCGTGCCGCGCGATCCGTCCAGCGCGGCCTTCCCGGTCTGTGCCGCGCTGATCACCGAAGGCTCGGACGTGCTGGTGCCCGGGATCGGGCTCAATCCGACGCGTATCGGGCTGTTCACCACGCTGCGCGAGATGGGAGCGGATCTGAGCTACGAGAACGAACGCATCGAGGGGGGCGAACCGGTGGCGGATCTCCGCGCACGCTTTTCGCCGGACATGCAGGGTATCAGGGTTCCGCCAGAGCGCGCCGCCAGCATGATCGACGAGTATCCGGTCCTGTCTGTTGTGGCGGCCAATGCCACCGGGCGCACCGACATGCCAGGCGTGGCGGAATTGCGGGTCAAGGAATCAGACCGGATTGATGCCATGGCCACAGGTCTGCGCGCCTGCGGTGTCACGGTCGAGGATGGCCCGGACTGGTGGGCAGTCGAGGGTCGGGGGCCCGGTTGCGTGACCGGGGGCGCCACCTGCGCCACGCATCTGGACCACCGCATTGCGATGTCATTCCTGTTGCTTGGACTGTCGGCGCAGACCCCGGTGACCATAGATGACGGCGGGCCGATCGCGACCTCGTTCCCGATCTTTCGCAGGCTTCTGACCGGGCTCGGCGCCGAGATCGGAGATGGCTGAGCGCGCGGGGCCGTAGCGCCGCGCCGGGGCATCGGGCGGTCTGTGGGGGGCCTACAAAGCGCGGGCATGCCGCCAGTGGGCCAGATTTTGCCGGTTGCAGCCTTCCCGACGGCACCCCACGTCGCTAAGACAGAACAAGCCAGTTTCACGATGGTGCCCACCCATGAGCCACGCCACACAGAACACTCCCGATGCACAAGAGGACGACGCGCTGGTTGTCTTCACGCCATCCGGCAAGCGCGGGCATTTTCCGGTCGGCACACCTGTTCTGACCGCGGCGCGTCAGCTTGGGGTTGATCTTGACAGTGTCTGCGGCGGTCGCGGGATCTGCTCAAAATGCCAGGTCACGCCCAGCTATGGCGAGTTTCCGAAACATGGCGTGAGTGTCGCGCAGGACGCGCTTTCGGAGTTCAATGCGGTCGAGGCACGCTATGACCAGAAGCGCGGGCTGAAACCCGGACGTCGGCTGGGATGTCAGGCCCAGGTCATGGGCGATGTCGTCATTGACGTACCCGCCGAAAGCCAGGTGCACCGGCAGGTGGTGCGCAAGGCCGCCTCGGCGCGTCCGATCGTGATGGATCCGGCGACGCGGCTCTACATTGTGCAGGTGGAAGAACCCGACATGCACGAACCCACCGGCGATCTCGAACGCCTGTCGCGTGCGCTGCGCGACCAGTTCGGTGTGGCTGACATCCACGCGGATCTCAGCCTTCTGAACAAGTTGCAGACGGTGTTGCGCAAGGGCAGGTTCGAAGTCACCGTGGCCGTGCACAAGTCGCACAGGGATCCCGTGCCCGAGGTGCTTGAGGTCTGGCCCGGTGTCTACGACGGCGGCCTCTTCGGCCTTGCGATCGACCTTGGCTCGACCACCATTGCGGCGCATCTGACCGACCTGGCGACAGGCGAGGTCAAGGCCAGTTCCGGTCTGATGAACCCGCAGATCCGTTTCGGCGAGGACCTGATGAGCCGGGTCAGCTATGCCATGATGAACCCCGGTGGCGATGCCGAAATGACCCGTGCCGTGCGCGAAGCGCTGAACGCACTGGCCACCGAAATCGCGGAGGAAGGCGGCATTTCTCCGGATCAGATCTTTGAAACGGTGTTCGTCTGCAACCCGGTCATGCATCATCTGCTTCTGGGCATTGACCCGGTTGAACTGGGTCAGGCGCCGTTTGCGCTGGCCAGCTCTGACAGCCTGTCGTTGCGCGCCCGCGATCTGGATCTCGACGCGATAAACGCGCGGGCTCAGGTCTACGTCCTGCCTTGTATCGCGGGTCACGTCGGCGCGGACGCGGCTGCCGTTGCCTTGTCCGAGGCCCCTGAAAAATCGGATGATCTGGCGCTTATCGTGGATGTGGGCACCAACGCGGAAATTCTTCTGGGCGATCACAACCGGGTGCTGGCCTGTTCCTCTCCGACCGGTCCGGCCTTTGAGGGCGCACAGATTTCATCGGGGCAGCGCGCTGCCCCCGGCGCGATCGAGGCGTTGCGCATCGACCCGCAGACCAAGGAGCCGCGCTTTCGCGTCATCGGTTGCGATCTGTGGTCCGACGAGGACGGGTTCAAGGAAAAGACCGCCGCAACCGGGGTAACCGGAATTTGCGGATCCGGCATTATCGAGGCGGTGGCGGAACTGCGCATTGCCGGACTGATGGACGCCTCCGGTCTGATCGGCTCGGCAGAGCAGACGGGCACGGCCCGCTCAACGCCGGACGGGCGCACCTATGCCTATGTCATTCATGATGGCAGGCCGGAAGGCGGACCGCTGATTTCCGTGACGCAGGGCGACGTGAGGGCGATTCAGCTGGCCAAGTCCGCACTTTATGCCGGCGCACGGCTGCTGATGGATGAACGCGGCGTGGACAAGGTGGATCGCGTGGTGCTGGCCGGGGCGTTCGGAGCTCATATCTCGCCCAAACACGCGATGGTGCTGGGGATGATCCCGGACGTGCCGCTTGAAAAAGTGACCAGCGCGGGCAATGCGGCCGGGACAGGTGCACGGATCGCGCTGTGCAATATTGCTGCGCGCGGGCAGATCGAGCGCAACGTCCGCCTTATCACCAAGGTCGAAACTGCGATCGAGCCGCGTTTTCAGGAACATTTCGTGGCCGCGAACGCCATACCGCACAAAACGGATCCGTTTCCCGAACTGTCAGCGGAAGTCAGCTTGCCCGATGTGGCCTTCAATGCCGGTATCGGCGGATCGGGTGGCGAGCAGGGCGGGCGCAAACGGCGCCGCCGGCGCGCCTGAATCCGAGGCCCCGTGGCTGCACCCTTGTGCTGCGCGCCGCATGCATCGCTTAGGCTCACGACTCTGTGGCGTGCATGTGAACGGCGGCACAGTCACACTGCGTCCATCCATCAAGGGAGGACGTCATGATCATCACACGCCGCGGCTTTGCCCAGATACTCGGACTGGGCGCTCTGGTGCCGGCTGCGTCGTGGGCGCAGGATGATCCGGTTTTGGACGCCGTTCGCATGACGCTGTTTGGCAGCAACGAAGATTTCACCAGCGCCATGACGTATCTGAGAGACCGGGGCAATCCCGATGTTGTGCCTGCTCTTCTGACCGCCATGCGCTTTTCGCGCCGGAGGGACGACGCGATCGCAGATGTGATGGAAACGCTTACCGGTCAGACGCATGGCACCGACTGGTTCGGCTGGATGCTCTGGCAGGAACGCAATCCCCAGCTCGTGCCGCATCCCTCGCTCGTGCCATTCAAACGCGAAGTCCTTACGGGCATTGACCCAAATTTCGACGTGTTCCTGCGCCCCGAGTTTCTGGCGCCTGATCGCATGAAAATCCGGCTGGAGGAAATCGCCTGGGGCGGGGTTCTCAAGGACGGCATCCCGTCGCTCGACAACCCGGAACTCATCAGTGCGCCCGATGCGGAGTACCTGAAAGACACCGACTTGGTGTTCGGTGTTGAAATCAACGATGACGCCCGCGCCTACCCCCTGCGCATCATGGGCTGGCACGAGATGTTCAACGAGGTGATCGGTGGCGTGCCCGTCGCACTGGCCTACTGTACCTTGTGCGGATCGGGCATTCTGTTCGACACCCGCGTGCCCGGGCACGATGCACCGTTCGTCTTTGGATCGTCCGGCTTCCTGTACCGCTCGAACAAGCTGATGTTTGACCGCGAAACACATTCGCTCTGGAACCAGTTCACCGGCAAACCCGTGGTCGGCTCGCTGGTGGGACGCGGTATCGAACTGTCTCAACGTCCGGTGGTCATCACCACATGGCAAAGCTGGAAAGCCTCTCACCCGGACACGCGCGTTCTGTCACTGAACACCGGCCATCGGCGCAACTACGGGTCGGACGTTGTCTACCGGGACTATTTTGCATCCCCTGATCTGATGTTTCCCGCGCTGGTCGATCAATCCGCGCACCGCCAGAAGGACTACGTCTATACCATCAGGCAGTTTGGCGCCGCGCGCGCCTGGCCGCTTGATGCCTTTGAAAATCGCAAGGTCATCAATGATGCAATCGCGGACACCCCGCTTGTGCTTCTGGGCGACGCGTCCAAACGCAGCGTGCGCGTCTACGAGCGCGGTACAAATACATTCCGGTCCGAAGGCGGAACACTTGTGGATTCCAACGGGCGGACCTGGCGCGTGACAGAAGCGTCGCTCAAGGGTCCCGGAGGTGAAACGTTGCCGCGCGTGGCCGGCCACATTGCATACTGGTTCGCCTGGGACAATTATCTGGGCGACGCCGCTAGCGTTTATCCGGGATAAACGGCGCGTCAATCCGCTTTGGCAAAGTGCGTGCGCCAGATGTCGGCGCGGTCTTCGTCACGACGCAGGTACTCGGTCAGTGCGGCCGCGGGCTCATCAGATGCTGCGATCGCGCGGTCCTCGCCAAGCTCCGTCAGCCGCATCGTGTACCATGCGCTGATCCCACCCTCTGGCGGGGTCGCACTGAATCTGGGAAAGACGGGCTCGGGCAACCTGTCTGCCAGCCAGTGCAGCGGCAGTTCAGGTTCCAGCACCAGCGCCCGGGCCAGGCCGACAATATCGACGGTCCCACTGGTCAGCACGTCTTCGGCCTGTGCCCGGGTCTTGAAGCCACCCGTCAGCATCAGCGGTTTTTGCGTGATCGCCCGGGCGCGCCGCGCGAAATCCAGAAAGTACGGCCCGGACACCGCGGCGTCGGACGCATTCGCGGCGCCGGGAAAATACGTGCCGCCACTGATTTCGACCAGATCGACGGGGCTGCGATCCAGCATCGCGATGACCTCCAGTGCGTCCTCTTCCACCAGGCCGCCTTCCAGCATGTCCGACGAATTGAGCTTCACCGCCACGGGAAACTCCGGTCCGACCGCAACACGCACCGCCGCGACCACATTCAGCAACAGACGCATCCGGTTGGCGATCGTCCCGCCGAACGCGTCATTGCGATGGTTGAACAAGGGCGACAGGAACTGGCTGAGCAGAAAGCCATGCGCGCTGTGCACCTGAACACCTCCGAAGCCCGCTATCTGCGCATGGCGGGCGGTATCGGCGAACGCTGCCGGCAGGGCCTCGATCTCGGCGTGGCTCAGCGCCGCGCATGTCAATCCCGGCAAATCCAGCCTGCTCGGTCCCTTCGGGCGGCTGATCGGCGGATGGGCCAGCGCGCCGGCATGTCCCAGCTGCACCCAGAGCTGGCCCTCGTTTTCCAGGCCGACCCGCGCCAACGCCTCGAATCGTCCCGCCTCTGACGCCGCGTTCAACACCAGATTACCGGGCTTCTCCGCGCAATCGCCGCTGCTCTGAACTTCACCCACGATCGATGCCGCCACCCCGCCATGCGCCCAGCGCTGATACAGCCGGATCTGCGCGGCCGTCGGATGGCCCGTGCCATCGCCCAGCGAATCCGACATCGCGGATTTCACGATACGGTTCTTCAGCATCACTCCGCAGGGCAGACGCACCGGGTCAAACAGGGTCGCTGTGGTCGGCATGGGCGGGGTTCACATCCAAATCATAGGCCACGCTTGGAGCGGGTAACGGGAATCGAACCCGTAACAAGAGCTTGGGAAGCTCGTGTGATACCTTTTCACCATACCCGCCGCGCGTCACTGGATAGTCACCCGTGCGCAACGCTTCAAGGGCAAAGACAGCCGTCCAGTGCCCGGTTCTGCACAGGTTCCGTCACCGGCGAGGCGGAAACCGTCGGGATCGGCCGGCCGTGGGCGCGTTCAGGACTGCGCTACCAGTGGCGGCGGCGTGTACTGTGCCGATCTCGGGCCGGATGCAGGACAACTTTCACTGCGCGCAAGCGCAGCCGTCACCACAAGGCACAGGATCAGAATCAACACCTCGGCCACAGGCAGCCAGTTCCACTTGCGGCGGCGCACCCTGAGAACCCAGCGCGGCCACTCTTCGGGGCCGGGCGGTTCTAGACTGGGCTGGCCCGGGTTTTGCGGAATGTCGAAGCGTATAGGCATCGTGATCTCTCTGAACTGATCTCCGTTGACCGATATGCGGCGTCACCATTCTACACCCTCGCAAATTCAACTTATAGTTGTTTACTATACGGATTTTGAGAACAAAAATACGGCAGGAATGTGTCTTGGAGCCACAATTGGATACAAAATACCCGCTATACGTGTATTTTTGCACCACATCGGCAACCCTCCGCCCAGCGCTTGAGCCGCCCCGGCATCTCGCGTAGTCCAGACACACACCACACGACCGCACTCCGGGGACCACATGGCTTTTACCGTTGCAATTGACGGACCTGCAGCAGCCGGCAAAGGCACCGTGGCCCGCGCGGTCGCCAGCCACTTCGGGTTTGCCCATCTCGACACTGGTCTGCTTTACCGCGCGACGGGCCGGCGCACGCTTGACGGCACGGATCCCGTCAGCGCCGCTCACGCCTTGCAGGCGGACGATCTTGGACAGGACAACCTGAGGACCGCCGAGGTAGCGCACGCCGCAAGCCGCGTGGCCACACTGCCCGAAGTGCGCGCCGCCCTCGTCGACTTTCAGCGCGCCTTCGCACGCCGCTCCGGGGGGGCCGTTCTGGACGGTCGCGACATCGGAACGGTGATCTGCCCCGAGGCAGAGGTAAAGCTGTTTGTCACCGCCAGCGATGATGCGCGCGCCCGCCGCAGGCTGGCCGAACTCCGCAGCAGCGGGCACGCAACCGACTTCGCCACGGTCCTCGCCGATCTGCGCGCCCGCGACGCCCGCGACAGCGCCCGCGCCACGGCACCGCTGCGACCGGCGGAGGATGCACTCCTGCTCGATACGACCGCGATGACAATCGAACAGGCGATCGACACTGCGATTTCGGTCGTCAGCGCCAGACGCTGATCGCAGCGGGGCCGCCTCGCGCGTCGTGCGCGGGACCTCCTTCTTCCCCACCTCCGGCATGCGCGCGGCATCCGATCGTGCCGAGGCGAACGCCAGACCGCCCCGCAGCCCCACAGGCCTCGGGTCACTCCGGGGTGAACCGGTTCCCGGCGCCCCGCGCGAGAGCGCCGCATCGCGACGCCGCCGCCCGGCAATGCACAGCGCCCGGCATAAGGTCTGACGCGGCGACACGCCCTTGCTTCTTCATCTTTCCCGAAATACTCCGGGGTGCGCGAGGGGCTGGCCCCTCACCCGCGCCGCCCGGGCGCAAAGCCCCTTGATCGCCGCGCGCACCCAAGCTATACGCGCGCCTGTCGATAAGGCGCGGACCGCCATGATGAACGAGCAGGGTCGGGCAACCGGCCCTTTTCTTGTTTCGCTACGGTGCGCGAGACCAACGAGACCCAAGACCCGCGGAGCCAACCGCGCGGCCCGAAAAATGAAACGCAAAGGACTGAAACGCCATATGGCAAACGCATCAATGGAGGAGTTCGAGGCCCTCCTGAACGAAAGCCTCGAAATGGACACGCCCAACGAGGGCTCTGTCGTCAAGGGCAAGGTCATCGCCATCGAGGCGGGACAGGCCATCATCGATGTCGGCTACAAGATGGAAGGCCGCGTCGATCTCAAGGAATTCGCAAATCCCGGTGAAGCCCCCGAAATCGCCGTCGGCGACGAGGTCGAGGTGTTCCTGCGCGCCGCCGAAAACGCCAGGGGCGAGGCGGTGATCAGCCGCGAGATGGCCCGCCGCGAAGAGGCCTGGGACCGTCTCGAAAAGGCCTATGCCGACGACGCCCGTGTCGAGGGCGCGATCTTCGGCCGCGTCAAGGGCGGCTTCACCGTCGATCTTGGCGGCGCCGTGGCCTTTTTGCCCGGATCTCAGGTCGATGTGCGCCCGGTGCGGGACGCCGGCCCGCTCATGGGTCTCAAGCAACCCTTCCAGATCCTCAAGATGGACCGCCGCCGTGGCAATATCGTGGTGTCGCGCCGCGCCATCCTTGAAGAGTCCCGCGCCGAGCAGCGCGCCGAGGTCATCGGCAAGCTCGCCGAAGGCGATTCCGTGGACGGCGTGGTCAAGAACATCACCGAATACGGCGCGTTTGTCGATCTGGGCGGTGTGGACGGTCTGCTGCATGTCACCGACATGGCGTGGCGCCGCGTCAATCACCCCTCCGAGATCCTGTCGATCGGCGAAACCGTCAAGGTTCAGGTCATCAAGATCAACAAGGAAACCCACCGCATCAGCCTGGGCATGAAGCAGCTGCAGGAAGACCCGTGGGATCTGGTCGCCGCGAAATATCCGCTGGGTTCCACCCATACGGGGCGCGTCACCAATATCACCGACTACGGGGCCTTCGTGGAACTGGAGCCGGGGGTCGAGGGGCTTGTGCACGTCTCGGAGATGTCTTGGACGAAAAAGAACGTGCATCCGGGCAAGATCGTCTCCACATCCCAGGAAGTCGAGGTCATGGTGCTGGAAATCGACAGCACCAAGCGGCGCGTCTCTCTTGGTCTCAAGCAGACCATGCGCAACCCCTGGGAGGTGTTTGCCGAAACCCATCCCGAGGGCACGCAGGTCGAGGGCGAGGTCAAGAACATCACCGAATTCGGTCTGTTCATCGGACTGGACGGCGATATCGACGGCATGGTCCATCTCAGCGACCTCAGCTGGGACGAGCGGGGTGAAGACGCGATCCAGAGCTACAAGAAGGGCGATCTGGTGCAGGCCGTCGTCTCGGAAGTTGATGTCGAGAAGGAACGCATTTCGCTGTCGATCAAGGCACTGGGCGGCGACAAGTTCGCCGAGGCCACGGGCGGCGTGAAGCGCGGTTCGGTCATCACGGTCAACGTCACCTCGATCGAGGATGGCGGCATCGAAGTGGAATATGAAGGCATGAAGTCCTTCATCCGTCGCTCCGACCTCAGCCGCGACCGGTCCGAGCAGCGCCCGGAGCGGTTCTCGGTGGGCGACAAGGTCGATGTCCGTGTGACGAATGTGGACGCCAAGACCCGGCGCCTTGGCCTGTCTATCAAGGCCCGCGAAATCGCCGAGGAAAAGGAAGCCGTCGAACAGTACGGCAGCTCCGATTCCGGGGCGTCGCTCGGCGACATTCTGGGCGCCGCGCTGAAAGGCGACGACGAAAAGTAAGTCCGCGCCTGCGCGCAGATCTGAAGGCCCCGCCGGATGCGGGGCTTTTTTCGTCCGGCCCCGGCGCATGCGGGTGCGGACAGCGATATTTTCTTTGCTGGCAAACACGTCTTCGCACCGTCATCATGACGCACGACGGCACAAAGCGCTTGAATCTCTTCACGAAGTTTCTAACCTCGCAATGCCGTGATGCTGGAAGACACTGAATTGGCGCGGCACCAACCGGAGGGAGTCAACATGAAACTTTTCACAACCGTTTGCGCGAGCCTGGCCGTTTTCACTGCCATGACCGCGTTCACGACGCCCGCATCCGCGCAGAGCGCGCAGGACGTGCTGCCGCTGACCACGGACGACATCGAAAAGGCCCGCACATGGGGCAAGTGGCAGATTCTGCGCAACAAGACGCGCGGCCACTGCCTGGGCACCAAGTCCGACGACAGCGGTGTCGTGCAGATGGGCGTCACCGCGGATGAGACGATGGGCTATGTCGGCGTATTCGTAAAACAGGACGTTGAGGCGGGTGAATCCGACGAAATCGTCATTGAGGTCGGCGGCGAAACCTTTGTCGGAGAATCTTCCGGCCCCGTGGGCGGCCTGGGTGACGGCTGGCATGGCGGCTACGTGCTGGCGAACAACCAGAACTTCCGCAAAGCCATCGAGGCCAGCGACACGATGGTGGCCTTCCCGGACGCGCCATATGCCGTGGTGCTGAACATCGCGGGGTCCGGCGACGCGATCTACGAAATCGCAAAGTGCAGCCGGGAACTGGCGGGCTGACACCGTCTGACATGCTGTATCGGAATCGGGACCCTGCGGGGTCCCGTTTTCTTTTGCACCGCATCAGACGATCCGGTGCCGCGAATCGCCGCACTGCCGCATAGCGCCGGACAGCCCCCGGAAGCGCGCCGAACGGGGAAATCGAACCTCAGGCTTCGTCTTTTTGCGCCGTTCTTTGCCAAAGAACCGGAATAAATGACATTCAGCACTGGCTTTCAGTTCCAGAAAGCGCTTCTTTTCCCTATAGTTGGGCAGCGGGCAGTTCGATTGAAAGCCAAGTAGTCGGGGGAGGCCGATGATAAGATCCGAACTTATCCAGAAAATCGCAGATGAGAATCCGCACCTCTACCAGCGTGACGTCGAACGCATCGTCAACACCATCTTCCACGAGATCACCAACGCAATGGCCAGTGGCAACCGTGTGGAACTGCGCGGCTTCGGTGCCTTCTCGGTCAAGAAACGCGATGCGCGCACCGGACGCAATCCGCGCACCGGCGAATCCGTCGATGTGGAGGAAAAGCACGTTCCGTTCTTCAAGGCCGGCAAGCTGCTGCGCGAACGGCTCAACGGAAAAGCCTGATGCGTTACGTTCGCTATCTTTCGATCGCGATCTTCGGACTTGCCCTGGTCTTCATCGCCCTTGCCAACCGTGACATGGTTTCGGTGCGCCTCATGCCGCCGGAATTGTCCGGTGTTGCCGTGCTCAACCCGGCCTATGACGTCCCGCTTTTCGTTGTCATATTCGGCGGCATTCTGGCGGGTCTGGTACTTGGCCTGATCTGGGAATGGATACGCGAAGCCGGCGAACGCGCCGAAGCCGCGCGCCAGAAACGAGAGCTCGCAGGCCTGCGCGCAGAAGTCAAACGCCTCAAGGACCAGAAGAACGAAGGCAAGGACGAGGTGCTTGCCCTTCTTGACGAGGCCAGTTAAGCGCGCGCCATGCGCGATGATCCGATCAAAGTCAAAATCTGCGGGCTTACCCGTCCCGATGACGTGTCGGTCGCCATTGCGTCAGGCGCGAACTACCTGGGGTTCAACTTCTTTCCCGGTTCTCCGCGATATATTGATCAAGCCACCGGCGCGCAGCTTGCGGCGCTGGTCCCGCCTGATGTCACACGCGTCGCGCTTACGGTTGATGCGGACACCGCAACGCTGGACGCGCTGACCGGCACGGTGCCGGTCGACATGCTGCAACTCCACGGTTCTGAAACCCCGGAACGCGTGCGAGAGGTCAAGGCGCGCTACGATCTTCCGGTCATGAAAGTGATCGGAATTTCCACGGCTGACGACGTCTTGCTGCTAGATACCTATGCCGGGGTTGCCGATCAGCTTCTGGTCGACGCCAAACCGCCCAAGGGAGCCAACCGGCCCGGCGGCAATGCCGTGGCCTTTGACTGGTCCCTGATCACGACTCGTGCCTGGACGATGCCGTGGCTTCTGGCTGGCGGACTGACACCGGAAAACGTGGCCGGGGCCATACGTCAGACCGGCGCGCGGCAAGTCGATGTCGCCTCCGGTGTCGAAAGCGCGCCGGGTCTCAAGGATCCCGGCAGGATGCGCGCCTTCATTGACGCCGCGCGCGCATGATCCGCTTTCGCGCGGCCACGTCGGACGACATCGGCGACATCGTGGCCCTGCTGGCGGATGATGTTCTGGGGCGCGGACGCGAAGACCCCGACACCGCCGTGTACCAGCGCGCCTTCGCAACGATGCAAAGCGAGGCGTACAACCACCTGATCGTCGGTCAGCAAGACCGCGGACGGGTCGTGGCCACCTACCAGATCACCTTTATCTCCGGTCTGTCACTCAGGGCCACCCGGCGTGCTCAGATCGAAAGCGTGCGCGTCGCAAGCGACCTGCGGGGCACTGGAATCGGTGGCCTCATGGTCGAAGACATGCGCACCCGGGCCCGCGCTGCCGGATGCACGCTGCTGCAACTGACGATGAACAGCACACGCGACGACGCACGCCGGTTCTATGTGGCCCACGGCTTTGCCCCCTCCCACACGGGATTCAAGATGACGGTGTGACACCGGATCATGTGCTGTCGCGTCGGTTGATCGGCGCGCCGATTGTGACGGCCATGGGCCGTTCACCGGCTTGACAGATCCGCCGATTTGCGCGAACTCACCGACGCAAGCCCGCGCGAGCCATACGTTTTCCAATGCGTAATGATGGCACGAAAGGCTTCATCATGACAAAGCACACTCTGTTTGCGCTGCTGGGCGCAACCCTTCTCGCGTCGCCTGCAAGCGGCGCAACCCTGCAATTCCTCGTGGCGGACCAGTCCGCCGATGCGGTGATCTTTGCCCGTGACATGAACGGCGATGGCGACACGAACGACGCCGGCGAGGTGCAGACCTTCTTTGACGAAAACAACGCCAGCGGTCTGGCTCTGCCGACACGCAATGTCTTTGTCCTGAACCAGACCAGCGACGGCGCCGTCTTTCTTGGGGATGGCACGACCGACACGGTGTACCGGGCCCGGGATCTCAACGGCAACAACACGGCACAGGACGCCGGCGAGGCATCCGTCTGGTTTTCTGCCGACAACGCCAGCGGCCTGACGCTCAACACACCGAATGGCATCGCCACCGGAGGTGACGGCGCCATCTATATCGTCGAGGCAGACACGGTCGGCACGCCGTCCGGCGACTTTATATACCGGACAGAGGATCTCAATGGCGACGGCGATGCCAATGATGCCGGCGAAGCGACCGTCTGGTTCGATATCAACACCGTGGCGCCCAGCGTCGCGCCGTTCGAAATCCAGTTTGACGGCGACATCGCCTATCTCGCCACCACAGGCGGTCCAACGCCCGAGATTTTCCGTATCGAAGATGGCAACGCCGACGGCACCATTGATGCCGGCGAGGTCACCAGCTTTGTCAGCGGTCCCTCGGCCCCGTTTGCCTTCGGCATTGCCGTCGGTGCAGGCGGAGACGTGCTTGCGCTCGATATCCTGAATGATGAACTGCGCCGTCTCACCGATATCGACGGCAGCGGCCTGATCGACGCGCCGGACGAAAACATTCGGATCTGGGACGCAGCGCTGGCCGGCGCCGGATCCACATTCAGCCTGACCAGCCGCGATGGCGACATTCTGGTTGCCTCGAACGGCGGATCGTCTTCGCCCGAGGAAGACGCCGTCTTTCGCCTGACCGATCTGGACGGCAACGGTGATTACCTGGGCGCAGGCGAAACCGTCAGTGTCTTCTCTCTCGATCAGCAGGGCAGCCTGCCGATCCGGGCACGCGCCGCGATTTTCTATGACAGTGTGACAGCCGTTCCGCTGCCCGCGGGTGACTTGCTTCTGGCATCCGGTCTCGTGGGTCTGGGCTGCGCCGTCCACCGCCGTCGCGTATAGCACCAGGCACGTACTGATCGGCCCTGCCATCTGTGAACCGGGGGACACTCCCGGTTCGCCCCTAAATACGCCGACGCGATACCGACACGACACCGACACGGCGTTTTGACGTGGCTTCGGTGCTGTACCCTCCGGTTCCCAGCCCTGCGCGGATTTGCGCGCGTCCCCGCATCAAATGACAGGGGAAAGACACTGGAAACCGCGGCCACCCTGTCTTATGCACATGTGGGTCAGATACAGGATGATCCGCAATGAACGAGCTCTTCAATTCCTTTATGACCGGCCCGGACGAAAAGGGCCGCTTCGGACAATTCGGCGGCCGTTTCGTGTCCGAGACGCTGATGCCTCTGATCCTCGAACTGGAAGCGCAATACGAGCGCGCCAAAACCGATCAGAGTTTCTGGGACGAGATGGATTTCCTGTGGAAGCACTACGTTGGCCGCCCCAGCCCGCTTTATCTCGCCGAGGGGCTGACCGCCCATCTGGGTGGCGCGAAGATCTACATGAAACGCGATGAGCTCAACCACACCGGCGCGCACAAGATCAACAACGTTCTGGGACAGATCCTGCTGGCCCGGCGCATGGGCAAGACCCGCATCATCGCCGAAACCGGCGCAGGTCAGCACGGCGTTGCCACCGCCACGGTCTGTGCGAAATTCGGTCTGAAATGCGTGGTTTACATGGGCGCGCACGATGTCGAGCGACAAAAACCCAACGTCTTCCGCATGAAGCTGCTGGGAGCAGAGGTCATACCCGTCACCTCGGGTCGCGGCACGCTCAAGGACGCGATGAACGACGCGCTGCGCGACTGGGTGACCAATGTCCGCGACACGTTCTACTGCATCGGCACCGTCGCCGGACCACACCCCTACCCCGCGATGGTCCGCGATTTTCAGTCGATCATTGGCAAAGAGGCCAAAGCACAGATGCACGAGGCCGAGGGCCGCCTGCCCGACACGATCATTGCAGCCATTGGCGGCGGATCGAACGCGATGGGTCTGTTCTATCCCTTCCTGGACGAGAAAGAGGTGGAGATCATCGGCGTCGAGGCCGGAGGAAAGGGCGTGAACGCCAAGATGGAGCATTGCGCCTCGCTGACCGGTGGCCGTCCCGGCGTGCTGCATGGCAACCGCACCTACCTCCTGCAGGACGATGACGGGCAGATCCTTGAAGGCTACAGCATTTCCGCCGGTCTCGATTATCCCGGCATCGGGCCCGAACACAGCTGGCTGCACGATATCGGCCGCGCCAACTACGTCTCGGTCACCGACACCGAAGCGCTGGAGGCCTTCCAGCTCTGCTGCGAACGCGAGGGGATCATACCCGCGCTAGAACCCAGCCACGCCTTGGCCCATGTCATGAAGATCGCACCTACCCTGCCCGCCGACCACATCATCTGCATGAACATGTGCGGACGCGGCGACAAGGACATCTTTACCGTGGCACGCCACCTTGGCCACAACATGGGTGAAGGGGACTGATTGCCCGAACGGCATGTCGGAGCGAAAAACACTCGCTTCCGAGCACCGCCAAGGGCATCGCGGACACCCCCGCAATTCTGCGTCCGAAGGCTGTCCTGGCGCCGGACAGCATCGTTGGCCAGACCGAACGGCTGACCGTCCGTAACGGCCCTGAAGGCCAGGTGCGCGATCCCGTGCGATAGCGCAGCTGAAACGAACCCGGCCCGGACAACACGCCGGGCCGGGATCCGTTTTTGTCCAGACATTCTTGCGGGTGCGGTCGTCGTCCCTATAGTCGGCGCATGACGAAAGCAGGCACGCCCCCCAAAAAGGACATACGGCAACCGGTCACACAAGAGGCTGTGCGTCAGGCCAAGACGCTGATGCGCACCGAACGATCCGGCGCGCTCGCCGTGCTCGATCCCGACAGCGGTGCGCCGATGGTCAGTCGCGTGGCCATCGCCACGGATCAGACCGGCGCGCCGGTGATCCTGATTTCGCATCTGTCACCGCATTTTGGCGCGCTGGAGCGCGACCCCCGCTGCGCGCTCTTGCTGGGTCAGCCCGGCAAGGGCGACCCGCTGGCCCATCCCCGGATCATGCTTCAGACGCTGGCCGGGAAACTGGATGGCCCCGAAAGGGTCACTGCCCGCGCCCGGTTTCTGGCCCGCAATCCCAAGGCCGCGCTTTACGCTGATTTCGGGGACTTTGCCTTCTGGCGGCTGACACCGGACCGGGCGTCCCTGAACGGCGGGTTCGCCAAGGCCTATGAGCTGTCGGCCGATGACATTCTGTGCCCACACGATCCCGAACTCGCCGCCGTCGAAGACGGCGCGGTGTCGCATATGAACGAAGACCATCTCGACGCGATCAAGCTCTATGCCGAAGCTCTGGCCGCCGCGCCCGTGGCCGACTGGCGGCTGGCCACGCTGGACCCGGAAGGCATGGACATGATCGCCGGGGATCTGGTGGCACGGCTCTGGTTCGAGCCGCCGCTGACCTCTGCGGCAGAGCTGCGCCCCCGTCTGGTCGAGCTAGCAAAGGCGGCACGCTCCGGGGCCTGACGCGATTGCGCATGCCGGGCCACCGCCACGCTTCGGGTCAGTGGCGCCGGTTCAGGCGCGCTGCACCAGCACCGATCCCACCGAGTAGCCCGCGCCAAAGGAACAGATCAGCCCCTGATCGCCCGGCTGCAGATCGTCGGAGTATTTTGAGAACGCGATAATCGAACCGGCGGACGACGTATTGGCGTAATCCTGCAGGATGTTGGGCTGTTCATGAGGCTCCGGCACCCGGCCCATCACCTTGCGCCCGATGAAGTCGTTCATCGACTTGTTCGCCTGATGCAGCCAGAGCCGCTTGAGATCGTGCGCATCTATGCCCGCCTCGGCCATATGCGCGCCGATATGCGCCGATACCAGGGGCAGCACTTCCTTAAAAACCTTGCGGCCTTCCTGCATGAACAACATGTCGCGGCGGTCCTCCATGTGGTCGGGCCGGGTCCGGCGCAGATAGCCGTTGTTGTTGCGAATGTTGTTCGAGAACTGCGTCGCGCAGCGCGTCGAATGAATCAGGAACTGCGGCTGCCGCCCCTCGGTCTCGCGCTCGATCAGCACGGCCGTGCAAACATCGCCAAAGATAAAGTGACAATCCCGATCCCGCCATTCCAGATGCGCCGAGCAGATCTCGGGGCTCACGACAAGCGCACAGCGCACCGATCCTGACCGCACCATATCCGCTGCGGCCTGGATGCCGAAGGTGGCCGAGGAACAGGCGACATTCATATCAAAGGCGAACCCGCCCGCACCCAGCAGTTTCTGGATTTCGATCGCAATCGCAGGATAAGGACGTTCATGATTGGAGGCGGCGCATACCACCAGATCGACCTCGCAGGCCCGACGGCCGGCCTGATCCAGCGCCTGACCGCAGGCGTCAAGCGCCATCTCCGCCATCAGTCCCGGTTCGTCATCCGTCCGTTCGGGCAGAACGGGATGCATGATCCCGGGGTCCAACACACCCAACTTGTCCATCACATAGCGCTGCTCTATGCCGGACGCGCTGACAATGAACTCTGCCGAAGACGGCGCCTTCGCCGGTGTCTCTCCCGCGGCGATCGCGTCGGCATGCGTCGCGTTGAACCGCTCCGCGTAGGCATTGAACGCCGTGACAAGTTCGTCATTCGTGATGATGTGCGACGGGGTGAAAACGCCGCTGCCGGTGATGGCGGGGTGGTGCATCGACACATCCTTTGCAGATCTGCGATACATGAGCGCATGGCAGACACGTCGTCAACCGCAGAGCCTGCGTGTGACCCGCGCGACTGACCCTTCATCTTTCCCTAAGTACTCAAAATGCAACGCGGCCGTGCGCGTGACGCTGCGTCAGTTCACAAGGTTCGGCGGCACATCCCCGGCCAGGGCCGCCCGCAGGTTTTCGATCGCCACGCGTCCCATCTTTTCGCGTATCTCCAGCGTCGAGGTGCCCATATGCGGCAGCAGAACCGCGTTTTCAAGCACCCGCAGCGCCTCTGGCACACGCGGCTCATGTTCATACACGTCCAGACCGGCACCCGCGATCCCGTTCGCCTTCAGCACCGCGATCAGCGCGGCTTCGTCCACGATGTCCCCGCGCGCCACATTGATCAGATGTGATGTCTCCGGCATCAGCGCAAGCTGCTCCGCGCCGATCAGGTGCCGTGTCTCGGCAGAGGCCGGAAGCGAGATCACGGCAAAGTCGGCCTGTCCGAGCAGGTCGCCCAGCGACACACGAGCCGCAGGAAATCCCGGTGCCTTGTCGCTGCGGGCAGTATAGAGCACTTCCATGCCGAACCCATGGTGACAACGCCGGGCGACCGCCGTGCCGATCCGTCCCATACCGATAATGCCCACAGTCTTGCCGGTCACATGCGTGCCCAGAAACTGCGTGGGGTTCCAGCCGGGCCAACGCCCGGCACGCACCATCCGTTCACCCTCACCCGCGCGGCGCGCGCTCATCAGGATCAGCGTCATCGCGACATCCGCGGTGGCATCGGTCACCGCGCCCGGCACATTGGTGACCATCACGCCCGCCGCCCGGGCGGCGTCCAGATCGATATGATTGATGCCGACACCGTAATTCGCCAGGATCTTGCAGCGTGGCTGTTCGGCCTCCCGGAAGACCTCGGCGCTGAACGTGTCCCCGAACATCATCAGCACACCGTCATAGAGGTTCAGCGCGGCGCGCATCTGGCCAATCTTCAGCGGTGTGTTCTCGGCGCGCATCTCGATTTCGAAATGCGCGCGCGCCATATCTGCCACGCTGTCCGGCATCGGACGCGTAAAATAGACCCGCTTCAATGCATGCGCCCTCCGACAGGCACGTCGCGATCCGGGCCCAGCAGAACGATATCCCCAGCGTCATCGCTCACGCCCAGAACCAGAACCTCCGAGCGGACCGGACCGATCTGGCGCGGCGGAAAGTTCACCACGGCCATGATCTGGCGACCGACCAGCGTGTCCGGTGTGTAGTGCACCGTAATCTGCGCAGAGCTCTTCTTTTCGCCAATCTCCGGGCCGAAATCTATCCACAGCCTGAACGCGGGTTTGCGGGCTTCCGGAAATGGCTCGACGCGGGTGATGCGCCCCACACGGATATCGACGGTGAGAAAATCGTCAAAGGTGATCTCGTCAGCCATTGCGCAATTCCTTCGACCTTTCGGTGGCAGCCGCAACCGTGGCCGCCACGAGCGGGCCAAGCCCCGAACCCTCGTCCATCAAGACGCTCAGCCCGGCCTGCGTTGTCCCGTTGGGGCTTGTGACATTGCGGCGCAGCGTGGCGGGCGTATCCTCGGACGCGACCGCCAGAGCGCCCGCACCCGCGACCGTGGCCCGGGCAAGCTGCATCGACAGCGCCGGGGAAAGCCCCTGCGCCTCACCGGCCTTCGCCAGCGTTTCGATCAGGTAAAACACGTAGGCCGGACCTGATCCGGACAGGCCGGTCACGGCATCCATCTGATCTTCATGCGCAAGCCGCACCACATCGCCGACCGCCGCCAACAGCAGGCCGGCCAGGTCGAGATCCTTCTCCGACACTGCCGAGTTTCCGACAATCGCGGTGATCCCCCGTCCAATCGCCGCCGGCGTGTTCGGCATCGCCCGGATAACCGGGCTTTCCGCGCCCAGAACGGCTTCAAACGCCGAAATCGGCGTGCCCGCGGCAACGGACACGAACACCGTGTCTGCTCCGCCCTTTGCCGCGATCGCGGGCAAGGCATCTTCCATCATCTGAGGCTTGACCGCGACCAGCACGACCGCTGGCGCGGACGGCAAATCGGCATTCAGATGTACGCCGGTGCCTTTCAGCCAGTCTGACGGCGCAGGGTCGATCGCCCAGACCGAAGCCGGGCTGAGCCCCCGCTTGAGCCACCCCGCCAGCATTGCAGAGCCCATTTTTCCGCACCCCAAAAGGACCAGCCCGCGTTGGGCGACAGTCTCGAAATCCATGCATGCCTCTTACCGTTCGACGTACGGATAATACCCGGTACGGGCAGGTGCAACACCGCACGGAACGTACCGCGATCATCCGCGCACAAAGAAAAATGCGGGCCCGCCGACCCGCATTTCCGGTTGCTCTGGCCGGTCGTCGTTCAGGCGCGTCCGTAGGCCTCTGCAATAGCCACCTGCATGGCGTCCCTGGCCGGGCGGTCGCCCCAGACCACCAGCTGAAACGCCGGATAGTAACGTTCAGCGTTCAGGACCGCCGCCCCGATCAGCGTGTCGACCTGCGCGGCGCTGACACCCTGCCCGCCGCAGCTGACAAGGCCGTAGCGATACACCATAAGCTTCTGCTCGCGCCAGAACGTGAACGCGCCCGACCAGCACTGGTCGTTGACATCGTTCAGAATCTCATAGAGCGCAGGAAGTTTTTCCTCCGGTGGTTCCATCTCAAAGGTGCACACCATTCTCAGGGTTTCATCTGCCGGCGACCACGCAAGCGTGATCGAATAGGTGCGCCACTGGCCTTCGACGGCCATGGCGATCTGATCATCCGCAATGCGATCAAAATCCCAATCGTGATGCTCGGCCAGGTGTTCGACAATATCAATCGGATGAAGGTCTTCGGACAAAAACTGCTCGGAAAGTGCCATGGCGCCGCCTCATCTGTTGTAGCGCGGGGCCAAGTGCACCCCAAGCGCTAGGTGACTGCTCTATTATGGGGAAGATCTGTGCCACCCCCTACAATATATGGTGGAGTGCGATGCATGGCCTGTAAAGGAATTTCTTGAGGATGCACTCAATAAGTTGTGGATGATCCTTCCACGGTATCAAAATGCGGACATGCAAGTTTGCCTGGCAAACCAGCTGAAAGCCCGTCTTTGACGTTCGAGAGGCACAGTCGTTTCGTCTGCTGAGACCGCGTGATCACCGAACCCGCGCAGGTGCAGGACAGCGCCCTGGCCTGCGCGCAGCATGACTTGATGCCATGCCGGATGTTCCTCAGGCACGCGGTTCGATGGGCAAATCCGCGCAGAGGCCAGCGCTACTTTCGCTTGCCCGCCGTCTTTTCAAGCGCGTCAAGCCGCGCCGAGAGCGCGTCATTTTCCTCTCGCGCCTTCTGGGCCATGAGACGCACGGCATCAAACTCTTCCCGGGTTACAAAATCGCGATCGGCCAGCCAGCGGTCGATCATCGAATTCATTGCCGTCTCCGCTTCTTCGCGCGCGCCTTGCGCCACACCCATCGCATTCGTCATCAACTGCGAGATATCATCGAGAACTTTGTTGCGGCTCTGCATCGGGATCACCGGGTTGTTACTGTGTCATGCTCTATATGCGCAGCCCAAAGCGTCGGGGCAAGGTTGACTTCGCCGCATCACCGAAGGCAAGACACAGTTATGCGTGCAGCCATCCCGTTCCCCGAGATTTCACCCGATATCTTCTCGTTCACGCTGTTTGGCATGGATATTGCGCTGCGTTGGTACGCAATGGCCTATATCGGGTCGATCCTTCTGGGGTGGTGGGTTGTCGTGCGCCTTGTCAAAGCCCCGACACTCTGGCGCGACAACACGCCCCCGATGACGGTCAAGCAGGTGGAAGATCTGGCCACATGGGTCATTCTGGGCGTTGTCCTGGGGGGTCGGCTGGGCTTTGTGCTGTTCTACCAGCCGCTGTACTATCTGCAGCACCCGCTTCAGATCCTGCAGATCTGGGAAGGCGGCATGTCGTTTCACGGCGGGTTGATCGGCGTTGTGATCGCCTGCATCTGGTTCGCACGGGCCAACAGAATCCCGTGGATATCGGTTGCCGACATTCTGTGCACCGTGCACCCGATCGGTCTTTTCTTCGGACGGATCGCCAACTTCATCAATGCAGAACTCTGGGGACGTCAGACAGACATGCCCTGGGGCGTGGTGTTTCCGGGCGCGGCGGCTCAGGATTGTGTTGGCGTTGCGGCCGGACTCTGTGCGCGCCATCCATCGCAACTTTACGAGGCGCTGCTCGAAGGGCTGATCCTGGGCTTTGTGCTGTTCTATCTCGCTTTGTTCCGCGGCGGCTTCAAGACGCCCGGCCAGGCCACGGCGATCTTTTTCATCGGCTACGGGCTGGGCCGTTTCCTGGTGGAATTTGTCCGACAGCCGGATGAATACTTTGTGACCGCAACGAACCCGTTGGGCCTTGCAGTGCATTTCGATGGGATCGGGCTGACGATGGGACAGGTGTTGTGCGTGCCGATGATCCTGGTCGGTCTTTTGATCCTGTTGCGCGCGCGCGGTCGCGGTTTTGCCGCAGCATGATCGCCCCGGCAGAGTTTTGTGCGCTTGACCCGCGACTTCCGGTCAGAGACCGTGGCGCAGGGACGCGTTCGGGAAGGACACGATGACGCTCGAAATCCTGACAGACGACAGCCTTTCCCCGATGCGTCACGGGTTTTTTACCCGCAAGGGCGGTGCGTCGTCCGGGGTTTTTGCAGGCCTCAATTGCGGGCCGGGATCATCTGACCAGGCCGAGATCGTTGCGATCAACCGCGCCCGTGTCGCCGACGCCCTGGGCGTCGCGCCCGACCACCTGATCACCCTGCGCCAGATTCATTCGCCGGACGCGATCATAGTCGACGGACCAATTCACGAACGACCCAGCGCCGACGCGGTTGTCACGGCGACACCCGGACTGGCGCTGGCCGTTCTGACAGCCGATTGCACCCCGGTGCTGTTTGCCGACCCAGAGGCCGGCGTGGTCGGCGCGGCCCACGCTGGCTGGCGTGGCGCATTGGATGGCGTGCTTGAAGCAACGCTCGATGCGATGGAAACGGTGGGGGCGCTGCGTGACAGGGTGGTCGCCGTGCTTGGACCGACGATCAGTCAGGCAGCCTATGAGGTCGGGCAGGAGTTTCTTGAACAGTTTGCCGACGATGATCCGGGGAACACGCGCTTTTTCGTCAACGGAGCGGCGGACAGGTTCCAGTTCGATCTGCCAGGCTTTGTCCTGGATCGGTTGCGCCGGTCCGGCGTGGCCGAGGCGCACTGGCTGCGCCACTGCACCTATGCGGATGCGGACAGGTTTTTCTCGTACCGCCGCGCCACCCACGCCGGCGAGGCAGACTACGGGCGTCTGATTTCAGCGATCCGTCTTTGAAATGTGGCGCATATGTGGCTCGGTTGCCCCGCTTTCGCCATGAAATTTCGAAACAATCTGTCTGTTATGGGCACATTGACCACGAAACCCCAGTTTTTCCTGGCTTTCACGCGTTGACAGAACTCTGACGCGGTGGCCGCAATTCGCGGAAACGCACCGTGACGGGTGCTGCAAAAACCCGTTTGCCTGCCCCATCCAGGCCCCAATACCAGCCGATACTGCATGCACCGGGCCGGACAGAACCACGCAAACGTGGCGCGGCCGAATGACCAAGGCAGAAGAGGCAGACGACATCATGAAAACACGCTGGATCGCATCCGTTATCGAGCGCAGTACAGGTCCGCACCCGATCTTTCCCTTCGATCGCAAGGTGCGGCATGCCGCCCGGACTGGCCGAGCCAAGGCCACCCGACACCACGCCTGACACGACACAAACCTACCGAACGCTCTGATCACGAACGATGGGGTATCCGCTTGATTCGGATGCACCGCATCGGAATGTGGCAGGCTTGTCGCAACCGTTCGAACAGAGCCGGCAGACACCCGCAATTGTCGTCTCGCGCACGACAATCCTCCGGCAAGTTTGACGACTTTCAGGCATCCGATGCACGTTTGAATGACTGACGAAGCGTCATCGCGCTGGAATCGTCGGTGGGGGTCGATACTGTCGTGATGATCCGGAAAGGATCGAAAGATGGGTACCCCAGAGCTTGCTGCGTCCCTCTCTGCAGCAAGAGACTTCGAAGCGCGCACTGCTCTGTCCGGCCGGGCAATGGTCCCTCGCCCAGGTCGGACAAGCCCTGCGATGCGGCGCTACTCTTACAGTTTTCTGCGCAGCGACGGATCCGTCGATCATGGCGAACAGATTGCCCCCGCAATTCCGGCGTTCGAGGTTGCGTTTTCGGCGTTTGCGCATGGCGCACTTATGGCGACCCCGGATGGGCACACTGCGATTCAGGATCTCGTACCCGGCATGCACGTTTCGACTCAGGATGGCGACAAAAAAATCCTGTGGACAGGGTCGATGACACTGATGCCGCGCAGTGGCGGTGTTTCGTCAGCCCGGCTCTACAGAGTGATGCCCGATGCCTTCGGAGTGGGACGGCCCGCCGCGAACCTGCTTGTGGGACCGGGCGCGCGACTGATGACACGACCGCTGGCGCTGCGCGACACTCTGTCCTGCGATCCCGTGCTCACGCCCTGCATGGATCTTGTGGACGGCACGCATGTGATTGAAATCGCCCCACCGCGTCCGGTCACGGTTTTCCACATTGCGCTGGATTGCCACGCAATCCTGCGCGCCGACGGGATAGAGGCCGACAGCTTTCATCCCGGTCCGGGTTTCGAACGCATGATGGATCCCGCGCTGAGGGGGGTGTATCTGTCGCTTTTCCCGCATATCAACGCACCAGGAGATTTCGGGGCGCTGAGGTGTCGGCGTCTGCCGCTGGCCGGAGTCTGAGTCGGCCGAACCAGAGATCAGGCGCTGCGCTGCAGGCGTTCTTCGAGCACTTCAAAAGGCACGCCGGGTTCTTCTTTGGCACCGCGGATCACCAGCGACGTTTTCACCGAGGCCACGTTGTCGGCCGCGGTCAGCTGACCGGTCAGGAAACTCTGGAACGTCGACAGGTCCGGAGCCACGCATTTCAGTATGAAGTCGACCTCACCATTCAGCATGTGGCATTCCCGAACCAATGGCCAGTTGCGGCACAATTCTTCAAACGCCGTCAGGTCGGCTTCGTGCTGGGATTGCAACCCGACCATCGCGAAAACCTGAACTTCAAACCCAAGTTCACGCGGATCGACCCGCGCGTGGTAGCCACGGATATAGCCTGCATCCTCCAGCGTCCGCACCCGGCGCAGACAGGGCGGTGCAGAAATCCCCACCCGACGCGCAAGTTCGACATTGGTCATGCGACCATCGGCCTGCAGTTCGGCAAGAATCTTGCGATCTATATCATCCAGACGTGTGGTTGGCATGAAACGCTCCGCGAAACTGGCATTCTCTTATCGAAGGCGGCCTCTTTGCGCAACAATATTTCGCGAAGAAGTAATTTTCTTTTACCTCCATTCGCAACCGGACCCGCCGCTGGCGCTGGCACACGCATGTTCGGCCACTGGCTCGTTCAAACGCGCGGTTCTGAGCGGACGCTGAAACGGCAAAAAGCGACTACGCCCCTTTTTCACCCCCGGCGCAAGCGCTATATGCGCGATCTATCGGGCGTGCAGTCATGCGCCCTGAGGGGGCAAATTCATGGGCGAGACTCGTCATACCAAAACACTGATCATCGGGTCCGGCCCGGCCGGCTACACTGCGGCCGTCTATGCCAGCCGTGCCATGTTAAATCCGGTTCTTGTACAGGGCATAGAGCCGGGGGGGCAGTTGACCACCACCACCGAAGTAGAAAACTGGCCTGGCGACACCGAAGTGCAGGGCCCCGATCTGATGGTGCGGATGGAATCCCACGCCAAGGCGATGGGCTGCGAGGTGATCGGAGACATCATCACAGATCTCGACACCACGGCGCGCCCTTTTGTGGCCAGAGGTGACAGCGGAACGACCTACACTGCCGATACGGTCATCATGGCAACGGGCGCGCGCGCAAAATGGTTGGGACTGCCTTCGGAAGAGGCGTTCAAGGGATTCGGTGTATCGGCCTGCGCGACCTGCGATGGCTTTTTCTATCGGGGCGAAGAGATTGTCGTGATCGGCGGCGGCAACACAGCGGTGGAAGAGGCGCTGTTTCTGACGAACTTTGCATCCAAGGTCACCCTGATCCATCGTCGCGACGAATTGCGCGCCGAGAAAATCCTTCAGGATCGTCTTTTCAAGCACCCCAAAGTGGAAACGCTTTGGTTTCACGAGCTTGAGGAAGTGCTGGGGGACGAAACGCCAAAGGGTGTGACCGGCGTTCGTGTTCGCAACAACAAGACGAACGAAAGCCATGAGATCGCATGCAAGGGTGTTTTCATCGCAATCGGCCACGCGCCCGCCAATGAACTGATCAAGGGCAAGGTCGACATGCACCACGGTGATTATGTGCAGGTCGAGCCGGGCAGCACGCGCACGTCGGTGCCCGGCCTTTTCGCCGCCGGAGATCTGACCGACCATATCTATCGTCAGGCGGTCACAAGCGCCGGAATGGGCTGTATGGCCGCGCTTGATGCAGAAAAGTTTCTTGCGGAAGCAGAGGGCTGAGATCTGTCGTACCCCTGCGCGCGTTGCACGCGCTGCCACGCTCCGGGATTGCAGAGACACGTTTCAGGCGTTGGGTCGGGACAGAATGAATGCCGCCGCGCCCAGAACGCAGACCCCCTGAACGACGAGAACGGAAAGCGCGAGGCCGGCCAGGACACTTGCACCGAACACCGCCGCCATCATCGTCAAGGCGATCGCCTTGTACTGCGGAGCGATTGCCCCGGTTCTGCGCCAATCCGCGATGATCGGCCCGAACACCGGATGATCTTCGAGCCAGCGCGCCAGTTTGGGTGAGCCTTTTGCAAATGCAAAAGCGGCAAGAAGGACAAATGGCGTGGTCGGAAGAACGGGCAGCACAACGCCCACCGCACCAATCCCCAGCGCCAGCACCCCCAATACCGTCCAGACCGTTCGCCCCATGCCGCCCTCGTCTTGATGGGCGGGAGCGTAGGACAAAGCGCGCCGAACACAATTTAAATCACGGCAGGGATCGGTGGTTCGGCGACGTGCCCACAACCGTGACGACGCAGGCCATGCGCTGCCCGGGGAGTCCTAGGCCTGAGCCAGTTCCGTCTTATGCGCGGCGACCAGGTCGGCCATGCTGTCGAACCGGAAATCATAGCGCGGCATCTCCTTGGGGGTCATCGTGGCGCCGAAACCCTCCTTGTTGTGTCGCCGGTAGATCCAGCAGTTTGCGAGGCCATGCGCATTGGCCGGAGCATGATCGTGAAACATGCTCTCTGCCGTGTGCAGGATCTCGCCCTTGTGAATGCCGCGATGTGCGAGCGTTTCCAGCATGTAGTCGAAGTTTCTGCCGGACGGTTTGTAACTGCCGACGTCCTCGGCGGTGCAGACGCCATCAAAGAAAACACCAAGACGGGCGTTGGAGCCTGCGAAACTGCAATTGTCCGTGTTGGTCAGCACAACCAGTTTGTAATGCTGTTTGAGGTAGGCCAACGCCGACCGACTGTCTTCAAATGCAGGCCATTGCCGAACGGACAGGCCATAGGCCTGACATTCCTCCCAGGTCACCTCTACGCCCCATTGCTCGGCCAGGCGGCGATAGACGACGCCCAGAAGATCGCTGTAACGCTTCGCCGGCGTCCATCTTTGTGCGGTCGATTCATGATAGGCGTGAGCCTCGAGAATGTCGTCGCGCGAAAGCGGGTGCATCACCTTGTCCGTCAGAGGCTTCAGGCCCTCGACCATCCCGGTTTCCCAATCAATCAGCGTGCCGTACACATCAAATGTCAGCACCTTGAAATCACTGAGTTTCATGATGTTCCCTTTCTCACCTGCCCAGACAAGCCCTGTAGGCCGTTCGGTTCTCCACGCGCCTTTGCCCGGCCGCTGGCGCCTTGCTTTCGTTCTTGATAGGTCATATCAAGCACATGACGCAAATGAATGATGATGATATATACATCACTTATTGTCATGCTGACTGACCACCATGCCGGCACGTCTTGAAATTGACGCGCTCCGCGCGCTGCTGGCCGTGGCGCGTTTGGGCGGCGTGACCCGCGCGGCGGAGCATCTGGGTCTGTCGCAATCGGCGGTCAGCCACAAAATGCGCCGCCTGGAACACGCGCTGAACTGCGAATTGCTTATGCGGCGTCCCGGCGCGCCGCTGCTGACCGAAACCGGGACAAGACTGGTGGACTATGCCCGACGCATTGTCGACCTGCACGATGAGGCATTGACCGATCTGGGACCCAGCCCGCTTGCCGGAACGATCCGGCTCGGCATGACAGAGGATACGGCGATCAGCGCGGTCACGCGGCTCGTCGGACGGTTCACGCGTCTTTACCCTTCTGTTTCGGTCAGGACCCGGACCGCGCAAAGCCTGGTGGTTCAGGACTGGCTGAACGCGGGGGAACTGGATATCGCCGTCTTGCAGGTCTTCGAGACCGATCTGCTGGAGACGGATGTGCGCGTGTTCCGCGACACGTTGCATTGGGTCAAATCAAAGGATTTCGCGCTGGACGCGTCCCGGCCGGTTCCGTTTTTGTCATTCGATCCGCAGTGTTTCTATCGGCAATGGGGCGTGCTGCACGGTCAGTCGAGCGGGCATCGCCTCGAAACCGTTCTCGAGTGCCCGAGCGCTGCCGGGATACAGTCCGCCGTTCGGTCTGGTCTCGGGGTTGCGCTGCTGAACGGGATGCATCTGACGCCGGACCTTGCGGTGATCGAGAACATCTTTCCTCCGCCTCCGGACATCGTCTATGTCGCCCGCATCCATCCCCGGCGCAAGAGCGCGCCGGTCAGGGCGCTGGTGGACGAGGTTGCGCGCGAATTCCGCGCCGCCACACCTCTGCGCACGGCCAGCTAGGCGCGCTGTGGCTGCCCGGCGTCCCTGCGCGGCAGAACCGGGAAACGTGACGCACGCGCCACAACGCGGACGTGACGCTGCCGCCTCGCATTTTTCGCTTTTGCAGATCGTTGGATTTTGGCATATGTTCATCATTGAACACATTTTGAGCAACCTCAGTGATCCCCTCCGAGACAGACATCAACGCGCAAAGCGAAGATCAACTTTTCCGGCTTTTGCGGCAGCTTGATCTTGCCCCGGACGCCTCGCAGCGCGCGACGGCCCGCGCGATCGGCATATCTCTGGGCGGGTTGAATGCGCTGTTGCGGCAATCGGTCGAACGCGGGCTGATCGACATTACAGAACGCGACGGCCCGGACAAACGTCAGCGTTTCGCCTACGCGATCACCACGCGTGGCGCGGCAGAAAAGCTGCGCCTGACAGATCAGTTTCTGGCGCGAAAACTGGCAGAATACGACGCCCTTCATGCCGAACTTACCGGCACCAACAGCGGTCTTTCGCCGCTCAAGCACAGGACAAAGATCGTGCAAAACAATCTCGCCCCGATCCCCGAACTCTACGTTTCATACGAGTCTGCGCAAAAGCTGAAAGCGGAAGCTGCCGAACTGACAAGCTGGGATCTCAGCCCGCGACAGATCTGCGATCTGGAGTTGCTGATGAACGGCGGCTTCGCGCCACTCAAGGGGTTTCTGAGCGAAGCCGACTACGACGGCGTTGTCGAAAACATGCGGTTGGCCGACGGGACGCTCTGGCCGATGCCGATCACGCTGGATGTTGACGAAGGTTTTGCCGACGCGGTTCAACCGGGCCAGGACATTGCGCTGCGCGACCAGGAAGGCGTGATCCTGGCAACAATGACCGTCACCGATTGCTGGACGCCGGACAAATCGCGCGAAGCGCAAAAGGTGTTTGGTGCCGATGACAGCGCGCATCCTGCCGTCAACTACCTGCACAACAGCGCAGGTCCGGTGTATCTGGGTGGTCCAGTCACCGGCATTCAGCAGCCGGTTCACTATGACTTTCGCGGCAGGCGGGACACACCGAACGAGTTGCGGGCCTATTTCCGCAAGCTGGGCTGGCGCAAGATCGTGGCATTCCAGACACGCAACCCGCTGCACCGCGCACATCAGGAACTGACCTTTCGTGCCGCCAAAGAGGCGGCCGCCAACCTGCTTTTGCATCCGGTGGTCGGCATGACCAAACCCGGCGATGTCGATCACTTCACGCGTGTGCGCTGCTACGAAGCCGTGCTCGACAAATATCCGGGCGCCACGACAAGCATGAGCCTGCTCAATCTGGCGATGCGCATGTCCGGTCCGCGCGAGGCGGTCTGGCACGGGCTCGTGCGCCGCAATCACGGCTGCACGCATTTCATTGTCGGCCGCGATCACGCCGGGCCGGGCAAGAACAGCGCAGGAGAGGATTTTTACGGCCCCTATGACGCGCAGGAACTGTTCCGCAAGCATCAGGATGAGATCGGCATCGAAATGGTCGATTTCAAACACATGGTCTATGTTCAGGAACGGGCGCAATATGAACCGATGGACGAGATCGAGGACAAGGACAACGTCACGATCCTGAACATCTCTGGCACGGAACTGCGTCGTCGCCTGCGCGAGGGACTCGAAATCCCTGAATGGTTCTCATTCCCCGAAGTCGTCAATGAGCTGCGACTGCGGTTTCCGCCAAGAAGCCAGCAAGGCTTTACCGTCTTCTTCACCGGCTTTTCCGGTTCGGGCAAATCGACCATCGCCAACGCTCTTCTGGTCAAGCTTATGGAAATGGGTGGCCGTCCTGTGACACTTCTGGATGGCGATATTGTCAGGAAGAACCTCAGTTCGGAACTGGGCTTTTCCAAGGAACACCGTGATCTGAACATTCGCCGGATCGGCTATGTCGCCTCTGAAATCACAAAAAATGGCGGGATCGCGATCTGCGCGCCGATTGCGCCCTACGCCACCACGCGGCGCGCTGTCCGCGAAGATGTCGAACAGTACGGCGCCTTTGTCGAGGTCCATGTCGCCACCTCAATCGAGGAATGCGAACGCCGCGACCGCAAAGGCCTGTACAAGCTGGCGCGTCAGGGGAAGATCAAGGAATTTACTGGAATTTCAGATCCTTATGATGTGCCCGATGCCCCTGAACTGCGGGTGGAAACGGAAAATGTCGAGGTCGACAACTGTGCGCATCAGGTGATCCTGACACTGGAGCAGATGGGACTGATCGCAGGTTAGGCGGCACGGTTGGATCGGTATGCGCTATGCTGTCTCGCTGACCTCGATCCCTCCACGCCTGCACCGGCTTGCCCCGGTGCTGGCCTCGCTGGCAGGGCAGGACCCCGCGCCCGAGTGCATTCTGCTGAGCCTGCCGCGCCGTTACCGCCGCTTTCCTGATGCGGTTGACCAGACGCTTGCGTTTCCGGGTGTGGATGTCCTGTGGAGCGCGCAGGATCACGGCCCGGCGACCAAGGCGCTTGTGGCGGCGCGGCACCTGATGCATCGCACGCTCAAGCTGATCTATTGTGACGATGACTGGCTTTATTCTCCGGGCTGGGCGGCGGCGCTGCTGGATGGATCTGAGCGTTGCGCAACCACCGGACAAGCATGGGATCTGGCGCGGATCGGGCGGACGGGTGCGGGTTGCGATATCGCGCAGGGCTTCTCGGGTGTGTGCATCACGCCAAGCTGGCTTGCCGGCGCACACGCCATGCCGCCCGAACCGGCGCGCGACGCCGACGACGTATGGCTGTCAGGCGTGCTGGCCTTCAACGGCATCGAGGTGCGCGCCGTATCCAGCGCGCGTGCGGCCATGCGCCCCGCCTACGAAGACACCCACGGGCTGCAGGATGCGAATGGCGCGGGCCAGACCCGCGACATTGCCAATCGCGCAGCCGCACAAGCGATCCACGACCGCTTTGGGATCTGGCCGGTGGCTAATCAAGAACCGCCCGGGCCGCACGAAGATATATGTCGGAATAGCGTGCCGCCTGGTCCTGCGCGGCGATGAGCGCGGGCGACAGCGCGTTGTAACGCGCGACCGACATCTCATGCACGGCCGCACGAAGGTCCTGTTCGGATCTGCAGATCACCATGCCGGATGTATCCATGAACGCATCAAGATTGGGACATCCCCAATAGATCGGCACGGTGCCGCACAACACGGCGTCCACCAGCTTTTCGGTAAAAAAGTTACGTTCGCTCACATTCTCGATCACAACAGAAAACCGATACGGCCCAAGCCCCTCGATTTTGCTGTCAAAGGGCTGATACCCCTTGCCCATCACAGCCACGTCCAGCCCGGAATCGCGCACCCAGTCCACCATGGAATGACGCAGGGCATGGCCTTCCAGATCGCGCTTGCCCGACGCAATCAGGGAACACATGGCGGTTTTTTGTTGAGGTGGCGGGGCCTCAAAACCGATCCAGCTTCCGCCCAGCGGAAACAGGTGCCCGTTCGGGACCGACGCCAGCAAGTCGGGGTTGGACGCCAGAATCCGGTAAAAGCGCCGGTGAAACATGGCGGCAAGACGCATCTGCTGGTGCTGGATGGCCTGCGGCTCCAGAACCATGAGCGATACGCGCGCTTTTGTTCCGAAGCGAGGCAGCAGATAGACGGACCTGCGCGTGAACAGCAAAAAATGATCGTCGGGTCCGAGATCATGCAAGGTCTTCTGCGGCCCCTCCAGACGGGCAGGCCGGCCGAGGGGCCAGAGGCATGTGTCGAGTGGCACGCGCCCCGGAAATACCCCCAGGCGGCTTTCGTAAGGCAGGATGGCAACCGCCGGGTTTGTCATGGACGCTCCGTTCTTGCAGAGGTCTGATAGGCGGATTGCCGGGGCTGGGCAACCGCGTCGCGCGCGCCTGCACGGTCAGATCGTTTCACCTGTCAATCGCCCGAACGCGCGGCACCGCGCAAGACGGACTGCGTACCATGTCCCTGTGTTTAGCGGCGCGACACAAAGTTCCGGCCACCTGGGTCCGCGCAACGCGTCCGGAGCGGGGCCTGTGCACGAAATCCTGCGTCCGCGCCGATACTGACTTTGACGCGTTGCACTTGATCGGGTATCGCGAGACACAAGGACGTCGGCCGATCCGGCGGGATTCACGCGTAAGGACGAAATGCATGGACAAGGCGCGCTCGGCATTCATCGAGGCAATGCGGCAGGTTGCGGCCACTGTAACCGTCGTCACAACCGACGGGCCTGCCGGCCGTTCCGGCGCAACCGTCAGCGCCTTTACATCGCTGTCTGCGGACCCGCCTTCGGTGCTTATCTGTCTCAAGGCCGACAGCAGTATCGCGCAGACCGTGGCCTCGAATGGTGTGTTTGCGGTCAATATTCTGCCCGAAGATGCCGATTCCCTGGCCATGCGCTTTGCCGGTGCTTTCGACAAGGACAGACCAAACCGCTTTGAAGGGCTGGAGCTGTCGGATACCGAATTCGGCCCGCTGCTGCCAAGGACCACGGCATTCACATGTTCGCTTCGGCACCGCCATGTTCACGGAAGTCATGCAATCTGTATTGGTGATGTGGTCAGCATTCACCGCGCAGACGAAAAGCCTCTGACCTACATGAGCGGCTCGTTTCACATCGTACGCCCCAAATCGGTCAACTAAAGCGTTTCGCGACAAACCTGACTCACAGGGCCTTGCGTAACGCAGTGCATCGTTCCCATGCTGCGCGCCTTTCGCCTTAAGCTGATGTCTCGGGTTAAAGACGAAAGGCTTCACACCCGTTCGGCGGCACACGTTAGACGCGAAAACTCTACTGAATTGCCCCGTTTTCGCCCGCTTTCCCGGTTATCCTGTCCGTCGACCAAGGATGAGGAGGCCCGCTCATGTCGGTCACGGAAACACCCCTGCTGGACGCATCACATTCGGTGTCTTTGCGCGCGACATCGCACGGTCTTGTCGCCGGCGAGACACGCGGGCGCTTCAGGCGCGAGGCACTGACAGAGATCGTCCTGCGTGCGGCGGGCATCCTGATGATCGCGGGCTCGGTGCTTTTGTGGTTTCTCACCCCCGTCAGCGCCGCAGACCCGCGCCCGGCCGAGTATGGTACGATCGCCGCAATCATGGCGGCCACCGGTCTTGGCATCTTCGCGTTCGGCAGTCGCGGGTTCCGGCGGCAGATGACGCTCGACATCGACCGGGGCAAGCTTTCGCTGACCAAGATCAACATCAACGATCAGGTTCGCGTCAACCACGAGATCGAGCTTGGGCGGATCGAAAGCGTATTTCTGCGTCGTCCTGCGCAACCCGGTGGGCTTGCGACGCTTCTGGTGCGCATTGCAGGCGCCTATTCTCCGGCGATTGCCCTCACCGGCGACACCGAAGAGGTCGAACGCGTACATCGGGAGCTTGCGCATGTCATACAATTGGCAAAACAGGGCCGGACCCGACCCAAACCTAACCTGCGCCTGAGCGAAGCCAAACGCCCGCGTCCCACGCTGTTCAGATCCTGAGACGACGGATCCAGACCAGTGCGCAAAGCACCGGGGCGCAGTCAGATGGTGCGCGCTTCGCCGTGCAACACGTCTCACGTTCAGGGCGCAACGCCTCAGACGCGGGAAAACGCCCCCGGATAGTTCAGCTGGGCATCAGGCACGTCTGTACCGGGCCGGGCGATCAATGTGTGGGACAAAGGATAGGGCGACCGAAGACGCGCAGCACGCGCGTTTGAAAACCCGCACCGCTCGTAGAAGGGCACCTCGCCAAGAACCACAATCGTTTCGGGCGTGTCCCGGACCGTGGCGGGCAATGTGACGGTGTCGGCGATCTCGCGCACCAGGCGGGTGCCGATGCGCCAGTGTTTGCGCCCTGCTTCGTCGTCAGACGTTAATAGCCGTCCGTTCTGCCACTCCGGCCAGACGGCAACCGGGCCAAGACAGGCCCACCCCTTCGGCTCGGCCATGCGGCTGAGCGCGGCGTAGCCCGCGATCCGGCCGGACCAGGGCTTGACCCATTCCGCCCAGATGTCACCGTCCCTGCGCAACTGTCGCACCAGTCGCGCCTCGGCATCTGATGGAAAGGCCGCGCGCAACAGCATGTCCACCTCGTCGTACTCTTCAGGCGTCACAGGACGCGATGTGTCAGGTCCGACGACCATCTGTGACCCTTCCTGTCTGCCAAGGCGCCTTACCCGGTGCCCTTGTCCGCGGATGGCGCCGGCGTATGGTTGAACACATAGGCGCTCTTGCAGGCCTGTCGTCCGCCAAGCGCCTCGATCCGCCGCGCCTGATCCTCAAAGCACTGCCGGTTCACCGTCTCCGGATCGCAGATCGACCTCAGCCGCCGCTCTCCTTCCAGCAATGCAGACGCAACGTCTGGGTCTGTCCCGCCGGATGAAACAAGATCATGACATTCTTTCGGATCTGCCTCCAGATCGAACAATTGAGGGGCATGGTCGACGTAATACACATATTTCCACCGGTCCCAGCGCACCATGAACGTTCCGGTCGTGGAGCCGCCGTCATGATACTCGCTCAGAATCGTCCGGTCCGGATCATCCGGCCTGCTGGCAACGACACGCAATGATGTGCCGGGTCGCTTCTCGTCCGGCGGGGTCGTGCCGGTGACCTCGTAAGCCGTCGCGGCCAGATCCAGCAGACTGGTGCCGGTTGTTACCCGCGTACCGGCAGGCACATCCGGCCCGGCCAGGATCATGGGGACGCCGGCAGAGGACTCATACATCACCTGTTTCGTCCAGAATCCGTGATCGCCCAGCATGTCGCCGTGATCCGAGACATAGACGACGACCGTGTCGTTTGCCTGCCCGCTCGCCTCCAGCGCGCCGAGCACACGGCCCACGCAATCATCCATGAAGCTCACCAAACCGTAATAGGCGGCCTTGGCCTGACGCATCCGTGCGCCATCGAAATAGCGATCATAGTCGAAGAACCCCAGCACGTTCTTCAGTTCGCTGTGGTCCGGCACGCGCCCGTCTTCGTATCCGACGGGCAGATCAATGTCGGCCGGGTCATAAAGATCGTAGAACGCCTGCGGACAGGTCAGCGGGTAATGCGGGCTGACAAGAGAGACAAATCCGATCCAGGGCGAGTCCGCGCCGGACTTGCCCGCGATCCACGCTTCGGCCGCATCCGTGATTGCCAGATCGTAATCGGTATACGTGGTGGACCCGATGCCGACATCGTCCGCCAGTTCCCGCGCCGAGTCGTAAGCAGGCGGGTCATCGCGCAAGAGCCCGATCGCCCACCCCACGCCTCCTACCACATGCATCGGCAGAATTTCCCGGGTGAACCCGTTGTCATCTTCCGTTGACCTGTAGTGCAACTTGCCGATCGACGTGACATCAACCCCCTGATCACGGATCTGTCTCATCCAACTGGGGCGTTTGCCGTCATAAGGCGTGGCGCTGTCCCAGTAGCCGGTCCGATGTACATAGTCGCCACAGGCCACAGCGGCCCGCGTCGGCACGCACATGGGCGATGGCGTATAGGCGTTTTCAAACACCGTTCCCCGCGCCGCCAGCGCATCCAGATGGGGTGTCTTGACCAGAGGATGCCCCATGCAACCCATGGCGTCCCGGCGATGTTCGTCCGACATCAGGACCAGCAGGTTTTTAGCTTTGCTTGTCATCGCACACCGCCCTTTCGTTCAGATGCGCTGCCCAGTCTGACGCCGGCATCCTCAAAACGCCATGGTTTTCCTAAAGCCTTTCGCCTTTGCCCTGAAACATCGGCTGAAGGCGAAAGGCGCGCAGCATGGGACGATGCACTGCGTTACGCGACACTCAGTGAGTCAGGTTTGTCGCGAAACGCTTTAAACACCGGAAGCACGCTGGGGGCGCGCACCTTGAGGACAGGCTTTGACGGTCCGAAGACGGCTTTGGGCGCGTGGCTACGCGTCCTTATGAAGCCGGATTTTGCCGTTGTGCAAAAAGAAAAACTTGTTGAAGACAGACAGATCAAGTGGATTGGGCAACCGAATGTCCGAGACGCCCGGCATGGGCTTGCCTCCCAGATCGAACGCGCGGTCAATCTGGGAAATTAGGGCACAGATCGCGCCTGTCTCGTTCACGTAGTGACGCAATGACCTCATCTGATCATCGAGGCTCGGGTGGCTGCGCTTCTGATCGAGCAGTTGGAGATAGTCCACAACGATAAGAGCAGGCGCCGTCTCGGCGCTCAGGCGACGGATAATGTAGTCGGCAGAGATATCGTCAGATGTATCGACCACGACAGCGCTTTTGGCAGAGCGCGGGTCAACACCCACATCAGTCAACAGATCCACGACGTCGCCCGCGTGATACTCCAGCGTGAAGAAGTAGCCTTTGCGTTCGAGACACGACGCCTGGGCCGCAAGTGTAAGCCCGACGCGTGTCTTGCCCTG
>JBCCHI010000027.1:0-36802 GCA_039028815.1 Pseudomonadota bacterium | reverse complement strand
GCCCGCCGTCGGCGAGACCGTGAAACTGACCCTGAACTTCGAGGCGACGCCAGCGGGTTAACCGGCGCCCGAACACCGCCGGCGCGCCCGCACGCAGATTTCGGCCAGTCATCAACCGGTTCCGCCGCTCTGAATGCAGGACCGGGAGGCGCGGCTCATGCCGCGCGATCTTGCCTGCATCGCGAAATCCGCCACTATGGCCGTATGGACCCGGCCCGTGTTCCGCGCGAAGGCAGGACGCGAAGCCCGAAGCCCGCAGTGGAGATCGCCGCGATGCAGACACGCCGAACCTTTCTGAAACAGACAATCGGCACGGGGGCATTTGCGGTCGCGCCGCAGATCGTTCGGGCGCAGGCCACCGATGCGGTGCTGGATGTCGCCATCGTCGGCGGTGGCGTGGCCGGGCTGTTTGCCGCCATGCGGCTGTCCGGGGACCGCAGCGCCAGGATCGCTGTTTTCGAAGCAACAGACCGGACCGGCGGCCGCCTGCTGTCGCTGCATTTCCCGAACCTGACCAACCAGACCGCCGAAATCGGCGGCATGCGGCTGCGGCATACGGACGAGCACGCGCTGAAGATCGTGACGGACATGATCGGCAAGGACAGGCTGCAGGACTTTGCCTATCCGATCACCGGGTACTATCTGCGCGAAAAGCACTTTTCGACGCTGCACGACGCCCAGGCGCTGCCCTATGCGCTGAACGCGCAGGAACGTGCGGTTGTCGCCGGCGGCGAAGACCTGCTCACCCACACGATCAACGCGCTCAACGCATCCGCTGACGGCACCGCGCTGGACAGTGTCGGATTGTGGGAGCTGTTGCTGCAAAAGCGCAGCCGCGAAGCGTACAACTACATGCGCGACATCCTCGGCTACAACTCACCCCTCTCCAACTGGGACGCCCGCACCGCGATCCGCTGGTTCGAGCGCGATTTTGCCTACAAGACCAAGTATTTCAAGCTGCGCGGAGGGCTCGAACAGATCCCCCGCGCAGTCGCGAAAGCCTTTGCGTCACAAGGCGGGGCCATTCACCTCAACCATCAACTGACCGGTCTCAGGAAACGGCCGGATGCGGGATTTGACCTGATGTTCCGTACCGACACGGGCGAGACCCGTGTAGCGGCAAAGCGGATCGTTCTGGCAATCCCGCCAAACGCCTTTCCCGCGTTGCTCCGAAGCGCGGTCTTCTCGGACAATCCACGGTTCCGTCATGCCGTGAACAGCGTGCACAAGGTGCCTCTGGCCAAGGTGCATTTTGCATTCGAACAGGACTGGTGGACGCCCCGGAACCTTCCGGTCGGCCGGGTTATCACCGACCTGCCCGCGCGGCAGATCTATCGCTGGGGCGTCGATGGGACATCGGGCCACGCGCTTGTGATGGCAAGCTATCATGACGGCGAAATGATCGAGTTCTGGGAGGCGCTCTCGGATGGCCCGGCCTTTGGCGCACCCGGTTGGATCGAACATGCCACAGGCCCGGACGGCGCACCGATCGCGCCGTCGATGCGCCGCCTGCTGCCTGCGTCAGACCGCCTGGTCAGCGAGGTCTGGAACCAGGTTCGCAAATCCCACACCCTGGGCGACGACCTGCCCGCCCCCGTCGCGGCGACCTATCAGAACTGGGGGCGCGATCCCTGGGGGGCAGCCTATCACCTGTGGGGCATCGGCGCGCAGCCGAAGGACATCATCGCCTACATGCAGGAACCCGTTCCCGGCATCCACATCTGCAACGAGGCCTGGTCGATCTCCCAGGGCTGGACCAACGGCGCCCTGCAGGCCGCCGATGAAATGCTTGTCGCCAAGTTCGGAATGACCCCGTTCACCACGGGCTAAAGCCTTTTGCCTTTTACCTGAGACATCAGCCGAAGGCGAACGGCGCACAACATATGAACGATGCCCTGCGTCAGAATGCGGCCGGTGGCACGGTCTGCCGATCAGCCCGCCTTGGCCCGGTTTTCCTCCAGCCGGGCATCCACTTGCGCCACCGTGGCATCCACCTCCGGGTGATGCATGTCCCGCGCCTTTGAAATCTGCTGCACCAGACGGTCCACCCGTTCGATACTGGTGGCACCCGCCGCCACCGCGCGCGCCGCCGAAGACGGCTTGAGCAGGTTCTCGGCGGCGGCGGCGTATTTCTCGAACGGGACCAGATCGGCGGCGTCCGCCCCCAGATCCTCGGCCAGCGCAAAGACAAAACCGTACACATCGCGCGCCAGAACGGGATCGCCATGCACCGCCTCGCGGATCGGGCGCGGCTCTCCGGCCGTGATGCAGCGGTAGTTTCCGGTCAGCAGCATCGACCACTTGGCCAGCGGCACAAACAGCGAATCGAACGCCCGCAGCTTGACCGGCACATCCTTGCCCTCCAGCGTCACCGCCGCGATGTCGGCCTCCAGCTTGTCGAGGATCTCGTTATGGGCCGGGTCGGGAAACCGCGCCGCCTTGAAATTGGTGGGCAGCCCCACGAACAGCACATTGGCCTTCTCCTCCGGCGGGCGGAAGGCCTGCGGGTCGGGACTGCACAGGGTCACCAGATCGGGATCGAACCCGTCCCAGACGCTCGGATCATTGAAGGCCGCGCCCAGATCAGCCCCGGCCAGATCCGGGATGCGCCGCAGATACGGCAAGGGCGGCATGTTCATGATCGACAGGCACGGCACTCTGGCAGCCGCAATCCGGCCCATCAGATCGCGCAGCGCGGCGTATTGCGGCTCCTGCATCGCCAGGGCAATCATGTCATACGCCGCCGGATCGACCTCTTCGGGGGTCAACGCACGGACTGTGCCCGGCAGATCGCGGGAAAAGATCGACCGGTGTGCTTCCTCGCCCTTCAGCCTGAGGCGGACCTCTGTGCCCTCGGCATTGATCAGATCAGCCGTCGCGCGGCGGCACACCAGATCGACATCATGCCCCGCCATGGCCAGTTTGGTGCCCAGCAGCGAGCCATAAGAGGCCCCGAGAATAAGGATTTTATACGCCATCTCCGTCCCTTTGCGGTCGTTCTTTTCTGGTCCCTTCAGATAGCGCACCGCCCGGGAAAACAACAGGGGCCAAGGTTGAATATCGCGCCCGGCTGTGCCCAATTGAGCCCGCAACAGGCCGGAGACCGACAATGCTGCCAGAGACGATGAAAACCGTGGAAATCCGCGAACCCGGCGGGCCGGATGTGCTGCAGGCGGGCACGCGCCCGGTGCCGCATCCCGGCGCGGGCGAGGTGCTGATCAGGGTCGCTGCGGCGGGCGTGAACGGACCGGACATCCTGCAGCGGCGCGGGCATTACCCGCCCCCCAGGGGCGCCTCGGATCTTCTGGGTCTGGAAGTGTCCGGCACGGTGGCCGCCCTGGGCGCTGACGTGGCGGACTGGGCTCCGGGTGACCCGGTCTGCGCCCTGACCAATGGCGGGGGATATGCAGAATACGTGGCGGTGGAGGCCACGCACTGCCTGCCCCTGCCCGACGGTCTCGGCCTGACCGATGCGGCCGGGTTGTGCGAAACCTTCTTTACCTGCTGGAGCAATCTTTTTCTCGATCATACCCCCGATCCGGACCAGATCCTGCTGGTGCATGGCGGCGCGGGCGGCATCGGCTCGACCGCGATCCAGCTGGGCCGGCAGATGGGGATGCGGGTGCTCGCCACCTGCTCCGCCGATGACGCCGCCTATGTCCGGACCCTCGGCGCCGAGCGCGCGATCGACTACGCGCATGAGGACTTTGTGAGCATCACGCGGGACGCAGGCGCGGCCAGTCTGATCCTCGACATCATCGGCGGCGACTACGTGGCGCGCAACATCAAGGCGGCGGCACCCGATGCCCGGATCGTGCAGCTGGCCTTCCGCGCGGGATCGAAGATCGAGATCGACCTGATGAACGTGATGCTCAAACGGCTGGTCTATACCGGCTCGACCCTGCGCTCGCGCCCGTCGGCCTTCAAGACGCGCACCGCCGCCGATCTGCGCCGTCGCGTCTGGCCCTGGCTGGCCTCCGGCGCGGTGCGCACGCATACCCATCAGGTGTTTTCATTCGACGCGGCCAGCCAGGCGCACGCGATGATGGAGGCGGGCGATCATCGCGGGAAACTCCTGATCACGCCCGAGGCGCCCTGACACGCCCGCAGGCGCGGCGCCGACCGTGAGAACCGCGTGACCAGACCTCCGGCGGCGTGCCAGTGGCTGGCGTGTCGCTGTGCGTATTTCCGGAAAGATGAAGAGATGCGTCCGGGCTTCATCTTTCCTCAAATACTCATGTCCTGCGGCATGCCCCGCGCAATTGTCGGTGTTCAGTCTCCGGCCGGCGTCGCCTTGCGTTTTCGCAGCGCCTTCAGCACCAGCGGATAGGCCATCAGCGCAAACGCGATCAGCATGCAGGTCAGCGAGATCGGGCGTTCGAAGAAGGTCATCACATCGCCCCGGCTCGAAATCAGAGACTGACGCATGGAGCGTTCGGCCAGCGGGCCAAGCACGATCGCCAGCACGGCGGGCGCCACCGGATAATTGAGCTTGCGCAGCAGATAACCCGCAATCCCGATGATCAGCATGATCCAGGTGTCGAACATCCGGTCCGTGGTGGCAAAGACCCCCAGGACGCAAAGCACGAAGATGATCGGCGTCAGCAGGGTGAAGGGCATTGCCAGCACCCGGATGAAAAGCGGGATCATTGCGATGTTCAGCACCACCGTCACCAGGTTGGCCACATACATCGACCCGATCAGACCCCAGACGAAATCCGGGCTTTCGGTAAACAGCAGCGGTCCGGGCCGCAGCCCCCAGATGATCATCCCGCCCAGCAGAATCGCCGTGGTGGGGGAGCCGGGAATGCCAAGCGTGATCATCGGCAGCATCGAGCCGGTCGAGGCGGCGTTGTTGGCGGCCTCCGGGGCGGCCACGCCCGCGATGTTGCCTTTGCCATAGGTTTCGGGATGCTTCGAGAAGGTCTTGGACAGCCCGTAGGACATCAGCGAGGCGGGTGTCGCGCCTGCCGCGGGCAACGTGCCGACGACGAATCCCAGCACCGAGCCCAGCCAGGTCGAGTTGATGTACTCCCTGATATCGGAGAAATTTGCCCGGATGCGCGCCCAGGTCACCTTGACCTTGTGCATGGCGACCTGACCGTTCGTGCTTTCCAGTGTCCACAGCATCTCGCCGATGCCGTACACGCCGATGGCCAGCACCAGAAAGCCGATGCCGCGCTGAAACTCGACCATATCGAAGAAGATCAACCGCGGCTGACCCGAAATGATGTCGAACCCGACCGCCGCCAGAACCAGCCCCAGGAGAATCGAGAAGATCGTCTTGGGGATATCGTCGCCGCCCAGGCCGATGAAGGTGGCGAAGGCCAGCACCATCAGCGCAAACTCTTCCTGGGGGCCGAATTTCAGCGCGAAATCCGCCAGTGGCGGGGCAAACAGCGTGAACAGGACCACCGAGATCGTGCCGCCGATGAAGGACGCCACCGCCGCCGCCATCAACGCCTTGTCCGCCTTGCCCTGCTGGGCCATCGGACGGCCGTCAAAGACCGTGGCCACCGCCGTTGACGCGCCCGGAATGCCCAGGGTGATCGACGAAATCGCCCCGCCGTACATCGCGCCGTAATAAAGCGCGGCAAGAAAGATGATCGCCGCGGTCGGCGGCACGAGGAACGTGACCGGCAACAGGATCGCCACGCCGTTCACCGATCCCAGGCCCGGCATGCACCCCACGAACAACCCCGCAAGGCAGCCGGCGAAAATCATGAACAGGTTGAGCGGCTCGAACGCCTGCAGCAGGCCCGCACCCAGAGAGACGACAATCGTTTCCATGCCCGCGCCCTCAGTAGAACCATTCGTAGCGGAAATTGTCGATCCAGAGGAAGCCTTCCTCGAAGATCGGCAGCCCCTTGGGCAGGTACTTGGTCAGCGCAACCTCGAACAGCAGATACACGAAGACCGGCGTGCCCAGAACCATCCCGGTCGTCATGCCCCAGCCGTGCTTGCCGATCACGCGAACATAGAAGAACATGAACAGCATCAGCGCCAGATAGGTACCGATGAGCGTCATCAGGACCAGCAGCGTGACCAGCGCCACCGCCGAAACGGTCACGAGAAACAGCGTCTCGGGCGCGATAAACGGCTCGGTCGAGCGCGATTCCGGCGTGGCGCCGGTGAACCAGCGCACAAGGGTTGCCAGCGATGCCAGCGCCATGCCCCCCGACAGCCAGAACGGCCAGACACCGGCCCCCGGGCCGCGCCCGTCAATCCAGCCGATGGCCAGCCCGTCAAGATAGATGTTCAGCATCAACCCGATGGACAGTGCGAGCGTCGCGAGCGCCATCAATAGCTCTGCCGTGCGTGTGGTCATCTGCGCCTCATGATATTTGAGCGGGGCGGTCTTGGCCGCCCCGCGTCCCCGTCAGAGGGGAAGTCCCGGATCTTGCAGTATCTGGCCCGGCAAGCCACGCGCCGGGCCGTCTGCGGGTTTATTCGCCGGTGATCTTGTCGGCACCGACCTGTTCGATCAGCTTGACATGCGCATCCTTCTGCGTTGCGTGGAAGGTGGCCAGGTCGTCGCCCTTCATCATCGCCTCACAGGTCAGGCCATCGGATTCGCAGAAGCCCTGCCATTCCTCGCTGTCAAACAGTGTCTGAAACAGGTTGGTGTACCATTCCACCGCCTCGGGATCCATGCCCGGAGGGCCATTGACCGAGCGCTGCATGTAATACTCGATGTCCACGCCCAGCTCTTTGGCCGTCGGCGTATCCGGGAAGGCGGACATGCGCTCGCCGGTGAACTGCACCAGCGGCTTGGAGTTGCCCGCGCGGAAGAATTCCATCTGTTCGGACGGGTTGTTCACGGTCGAATCGATCTGGTTGCCGACCAGGTTCTTGGCCACTGTGCCGCCGCCCGGGAAGGGAATATAGGTCACCTCGTAGTCGAACTCGGCCTCCATCATCGCCGTCAGAACACTGTCTTCCTGACCCGATCCGGTTCCGCCCACTTTCCAGTCAAGACCTGCATCCTTGACCGCTGAAACGTAGGTGTCCAGATCGGTGATGTCATCGCGGTCGGTGTTGACCCACAGCAGAAACGTGTCCATCGCCATCAGCCCGATCGGCGTGAACGCGGTCACGTCGACACCCAAATCTTCCTGGATCACGGGGGTCGTGTAAAAGCTGTTCAGCGTCATCATGATGGTGTGGTTGTCACCTTCCTTGTCCTGAAGGTAACGCAGCGCCTCGGCGCCTGATCCGCCGGGCTTGTTGATCGGAATGAACGGACGCGGGCTGAGGTCCTTTTCCTCGATCAACCCCTGCAGAAGACGAGCGATCTGATCGGCACCGCCGCCGGTGCCTGCCATGATGATGAATTCAACGGGCTTGCGCGGCTGCCATTCCGCCATCGCCGCAGGCGCTGTCACTGCCAGAACCGAGGCGCTGGCCACAAGACTTTTCAACCACATGGGACAATTCTCCTTTTATTCATCTGCCCCGGAAGGGCATCCTCCCTGTACGTCACGGGCGCTAAGGGCCGGTTTTGAAGGGTACTTTTCTTTCAACCTTCGGACACGGCGCGAAATAAAAATACCCGCCCGGCAGGAGGTAGAGCAAAAGCCGGAAAGGCAAAACCAAAATTTTATCTTTGCGCGGAATACTTTAGTGCACAAACACGACGGGGCATGTGGCTTCGTCGACGACGACCTGGGTATTGCCCCCAAAAATCGCCTCTTTTTCGTAACTTACGTGATAGGCCCCCATCAGAAGCAGATCCGCACCCGCGCCGCTCGCCTCGGTCAGCAGGCCGCGGCCGACCGACCCCTGCCGTTCGAAACGGCGGACGGCCGACGACAGACCGCGAATCGCAAGATAGGACTGCAACTCTTCGGCAGTGGTCGCGTGCGGCTCGTGACCGGTGGTGAGAATCGTGATCTCGGCGGCCGATTCCAGCAATGGCATCCCGAGCGCCAGCGCGCGCGTGGCTTCCAGCGAGCCGTTCCAGCCCAATGCCACATGACGCCCGAGATCCGGCGTCACCTGCATCTGGTCCGGGCACATCATCACCGGACGACCCGAGGTAAACAGCGCCGATTTCAGGGTGTTGAACCCCAGCCCCGCCCCCTTGTCCGGTTTCGGCACGCAGATCAGATCCGCCAGCCGGCCATGGTGCTTGACCGCGTCCATCTGCTTGCCGGTGTATTCCACGAATTCGGTCGTGGCGCGTCCCGTTTCGGGCGCGTGTTCGGCCAGACCAAGCTGCGCGGCAAGGTCCCGGTACTTCGCGCGCAGGTCGTCTTCCTGCGCTTCAGCCGCGCGCGTCGTGACATCCCGAAGCTGGTCACGCAGGAAATTCGGCACCACCACGCCATACGGCATCATGTCGGCGGCCTTGGGACGGCAATGCACCACCTGCACATGCGCCTTGAAGCGTTGGGCAAGAGCCGCGGCATGCGCAAACACCGCATCCCCCTTGCCGTCGCCGCGCACGGGCATCGTGATCTGGTGCACTCCCATAGCTCTCTCCCGCTTGCCTATTCCGCGGCCTTCATCGCCACGTCGCCCACGGCGCCGGACGCAACCACCTGTTCCAGCGCCTCGCCTTCATACCCCAGCACATCGCGCAGGATCTCGACCGTGTGTTCCCCCAGCAGCGGGCTGCGCGTGACCTCGACCGGGCTGTCTGACAGCTTGATCGGGCAGCCAACCGTGGCATAGGTGCCGCGCTCGGGGTGATCGACATCGACGATCGTGCCGGTGGCGCGCAGACCCTCATCCTCGATCAACTCTTGCGTCGACAGGATCGGACCCACCGGAATGTTCAGAGGGTTGCAGATGTCCATCACCTCGAACTTGGTTTTGGTCATCGTCCACTCCTCGATCGTCGCGAAGATCTCGTTCAGCTTGTCCAGCCGCTCGGGCGGGGTGGCATAGCCCTCTGCCGTCTTCCACTCCGGCTTGCCGATGACGTCGCAGATCGACTCCCACACGGCGGCCTGGGTGATGAAATAGGTATAGGCGTTGGGGTCGGTCTCCCAGCCCTTGCACCTCAGGATACGGCCCGGCTGACCGCCCCCCGAGTCGTTGCCCGCGCGCGGCGTGGCCTCGCCAAAGGGGATGCCCTCGCCGAACTGGCTGTATTCCCTCAGCGGACCGGCCTTCAGCCGCTGCTGGTCACGCAGCTTCACGCGGCAGAGGTTGAGCACCCCGTCCTGCATGGCGGCCAGCACCTTCTGGCCCTTGCCGGTCTTTTCACGCTGATAGAGCGCCGTCATGATCCCGAGTGCCAGATGCAGCCCGGTGCCGCTGTCGCCGATCTGCGCGCCTGTCACCAGAGGTGGACCATCGAGAAACCCGGTGGTCGACGCCGAGCCGCCCGCACATTGCGCGACATTCTCGTAAACCTTGCAATCCTCGTACTTGCCCGGCCCGAATCCCTTGACCGAGGCCATGATGATGCGCGGATTGATGTCCTGAATGCGCTCCCAGCCAAAGCCCATCCGGTCCAGCGCGCCCGGCGCGAAATTCTCGACCAGCACGTCGCATTCCTCGATCAGGCGTGTCAGCACCTGCTTGCCGGTTTCGTTCTTCGAGTTCAGCTCGATCGAGCGCTTGTTGTGATTGAGCATCGTGAAATAGAGGCTGTCCGCGCCCGGTACGTCCACAAGCTGCTTGCGCGTGGCATCGCCTACGCCAGGGCGCTCGACCTTCAGCACGTCAGCCCCGAACCAGGCCAGAAGCTGCGTGCAGGTCGGGCCTGACTGGACATGGGTGAAATCCAGAATCTTGACGCCGTCGAGTGCTTTCATGAGGACAGTCCTTTCCTTTGAGTTCTGTCTGGCGCGGCGCGGTCTTCCGGCCAGGTGCGCCGCACATGATCGTGCAGACGCATGGTGTGTACGCGCACGCGGGTTGCGGCCGCTTCGGCATCCCGCGCCTCGAACGCCTCGATGATGCCCATGTGGTCGGCACGCGACCGGGCGAACCGGTCGCCCTCGCCCATGGCCCGGCGGCGCACCGCATGCATGTGGACAAACAGATCCTCCGCCATGCGCGCCAGAAGCGCGCAGTGCGAAATTTCAAGGATGCGCTGGTGAAACCGGATGTTGTTCTCGGAATATTCCAGAATGTCCGCACCGGCCTCTGTTTCGGAATAGCGCGCCGCCATCACCCGCAGCGAGGCAATCTCGGGGTCGCTGGCCCGTTCGACCGCCAGCCGCGCCGCCATGCTTTCCAGCGCGGCCCAGGCGACGATGATGTCCAGGATCTCTTCCAGCGACTTGCGCAGCACATAAATGCCGCTGCGGGGGCGGATCTCGATCAGACCGTCACGCTCCAGCCGCACCAGCCCCTCCCGCAGCGGCGTGCGCGACACGCCCAGCTGTTCCGCCAGGGACCGTTCGTCCAGCCGCAGATCGACCGTCCCGCTGTAGATGTCCATCTCCAGAATCGCCGCCCGCATCGCGTCATAGATGTGGTCCTTCAGCGAGGGCGGTGAGATCGGTTTGAGTTTCATGGTCCCGAGTCGCGTGATTCTGGTATACCAGATACCAAAATACCAGATGATCGCAACCGCTTTTGCCGCGCGCCGGACGCGACCGTGCCGGCGGCGCCATTTACCGGCGCGTCACCGAAGTCAGGCCGATGCGGAATTTTGCCGAGTCTCAGCAATGACTTCGCTTATCGGTTGCATGGTCTCGGGTTGCGCTCTACCCCCGGCGCATCTCATCCTCGGAGTGCCGCAATGCTTCTCGACCCCGATCGCGCCGTGCTGATGCTGATCGACCTTCAGGACAGCCTTGTGCCCGCAATGCACACGTCAGAGCGTGAACTGGACAACGTCTCTCGTCTGCTGACCGGTGCCGAAACGCTGGGGGTGCCTGTGGTCGCGACAGAGCAGAACCCGGACCGGCTGGGCGGCACTGTGGCGTCGCTTGACCTGCGGAAACACTGCACGCCGGTGCCGAAGCAGGACTTCGATGCATCCCGCAACGCGGACGTGTGCGCCGCTCTGTCCGGGCTGAACCGCGGACAAGTCGTGCTTGCCGGGCTGGAGGCGCATGTCTGCGTGCTGCAGACCGCGGCAGGGTTGCTGAACTACGAGGCCGAAGTCTTTGTCGTGGCCGACGCGGTGATGTCGCGGCGTCCCGAGAACCGCACGCTGGCCCTGCGCCGCCTGTCGCAGGCGGGTGCGCAGATCGTTGGCACGGAAATGGTTTTGTTCGAATGGCTTGGCCGGGCAGACACCCCGGCCTTCCGCACCCTTTTGCCCGTCATCAAGTGATCGGCTATCGCACAAGTGGCCGGGCGGGGGCGCGGCACTAGGTCTTGGCTCTGAACGCGCAGCATCACCAGAGGCCGACCCACATGACCAAACAAGAAGACCTCGCCAAAGGCACGGCCGAAGCAGAGGAGAGCATCCGCTATCTGGGTCAGGTTCTGGGCCGTGTCCTGCAGGAACAGGAAGGCGACCGCGCCTATGACGCGGTCGAGGCGATCCGTGGTCTTTCGGTGGAGTACCACGTCAGCGGCCAGTCCGAGAGCCTTGAGACGCTGCGCGATATCCTGTCGGAGCAGCCGGAAGATCTGACCCTGCAAGTGTTGCGGGCCTTTACCTATTTCCTGCACCTGCTGAACATCGCACAGGACGAAGACCAGCTGATGCGCCATCGTCGCGCACCCGTCGCCACCCTGGCGCAGACACTGAAGGACCTGCGCGCCAAAGGCGTCTCGGAGGCCGATTTCAAGGGATTTTTCGAAACCGCCCTGATCAGCCCGATCCTGACCGCACATCCGACAGAGATCCGCCGGCAAGCCACGATGCGGGCTGAGTTCGCCATCATCGACGGGCTGCACGCCCGCAACAAAGCTCGCCTGGCAGGATCAGATACCAACGAGATCGAGGCCGAGATCGAACGCGAGATCGAAACCCTGTGGCAGACGCATCTGCTGCGCCGGTCAAAGCTGACGGTTGAGGACGAGATCACCAATGGTCTGGCCTATTTCGACCATACGTTCTTTGACGCGCTGCCCAAGCTGCAAAGCACGCTTCTGACCGCGCTGACCGGCGACCCGGACGCCCGCGACATTGCCAGTTTCATGCGCATCGGAAGCTGGATCGGCGGAGACCGCGACGGCAATCCCAATGTTACGGCGGACACGTTGCGCACGACCTTTGCGCGTCAGTCCGGGCACGCTCTGCGTCATTATCTGGACGAGGTGCATGCCCTGGGGTCCGAATTGTCGGTCTCGACCCGCGTGGTCCATGTGTCCCGGGACGCCGCCGCGCTGGCTGCACGCTCTTTCGACGAGTCCGATCATCGCGAGGATGAACCGTATCGCCGCATCCTGATGTCCATCTATGCGCGCCTCGTGGCCACGCTGAAGGACATCAATCCGCGCGCGCTGGCCCCGCGTGCGGGACATGTGGCAGAGCCGTACAGCGACCCGGCGGAACTGTTGTCGGAGCTGGACGTGATCGACCAGTCCCTGCGTGCCAATCGCGGCATTCGCATTGCGCGCGGCCGCCTGCGCAAGCTGCGCCGCAAGATTCGCGCCTTCGGCTTTCATCTGGCGTCGGTCGATCTGCGGCAGAACGCATCCGTGCATGAAGCCACGATCGCCGAACTCTTCGAGGCCATCGCACCCGGCACAGAGTACAGCACCATGGACGAAGCGGCGCGGTGCGCGCTTCTCGTCCGCGAACTGGAAACCCCGCGCGCCCTGACACGCCCCTACTGGACGTATTCGGAGCAGACGGCAAAGGAACTGGCCATTTTTGCCACCGCCAAGGAGATTGTCGACCGTTTCGGGCCCGGCGCGATTGCAACCTCGATCATCTCGAACGCTCAGGCGCCGTCAGACGTGCTGGAATTGTGCGTCCTGATGAAAGAGGCGGGCATTCTCGGGGAAGACGGCCGGTGTCCCGTGGCCCTGGTGCCGCTGTTTGAAACCATCGAAGACCTACGCAACGGACCGGCGATCATGCGGGCGCTTTTCGATACGGATCTCTATCGCCGTGTCGTCACCGCGCAGGATGACACGCAGGAGGTCATGCTGGGGTACAGCGACAGCAACAAGGATGGGGGCTTTGTCACCTCCAGCTGGGAGTTGTTCCAGTCCGAGCAGAAATTCGTGTCGCTGTTCGCCGAATACGGTGTCCGGTTGCGTCTGTTTCACGGCCGTGGCGGATCTGTCGGACGCGGCGGCGGCCCCGCGCGCGAGGCGATTCTGGCGCAGCCGCCCGGCGCCGTGGCGGGCCAGATCCGGCTGACCGAACAGGGCGAGGTGATTTCGTCGCGCTATGCGAATGCCGATATCGGGTATGCGCATCTTGAAACGCTGGTGGCGGCCACACTGGAAGCCACGCTGGCGCCGGACCGCACGCCCCCCGGCGCCGAGGCCATCGAGATCATGAACCAGTTGTCGCAACACGCGTTCGAGGCCTACCGGGAACTGGTGTTCGGAACGCCCGGGTTCGAAGACTTTTTCTGGTCGAGTACGATCATCAATGAAATCGCCGCGCTCAACATCGGCTCGCGTCCGGCTTCGCGCAAGGCGACGCGCGACATAACGGCGCTGCGCGCGATCCCCTGGGTGTTCAGCTGGGCGCAGTGCCGGATCATGCTGCCCGGCTGGTACGGCTTTGGGTCCGGTGTCGGCTCATGGCTCGACTCTACCGAAGGGGCAGAGATCGCGGGCTTGCGCGAACTTTACCAAAACTGGCCTTTCTTTCACGCCATGGTGCAGAAAATCGAGCTTATGTTGAACAAAAGCGATCTGGGGATTGCGATGAAGTATGCCGAACTTGTGTCGGATGACGACATCCGCGCACGTATCTTCGGGTGTATCTCGGACGAGTGGCATCGCACCGCATCCGTGCTGGAACAGCTGACGGGACGGCCACCCATTCCGCTCCCGCGGGGGACGGAGGGCGCGATGATCCCGCTGCGCACGCCCTATCTGGACTCGCTCAACCACATACAGATCGAACTGATGAAACGCGCCCGCGCGGGCAACACCGGCGAACTTGTCAACCGCGGCATTCTGCTGTCCATCAACGGCATTGCCTCGGGTCTGCGCAACACCGGCTGACGCGCGCCAGACCCGCCCGGGCGCTCCTCGGGGGGCGTTCGGGCACACACGCCTGCAAGGACGCGCGTTTACTCTGCCGCGACCTGATCCTCGATCACCGGTTCCACCCGAACGGCGGAATACTTGAACTCGGGTATCTTGCCGTAGGGGTCTATCGCCGGATTGGTCAGGATATTGGCCGCCGCCTCGACATAGGCGAAGGGCAGGAACACCATGTCCGGGGACACCGCGCGGTCGGCCCGCGCCATGATCTCGATCGAGCCACGCTTGGTGGTCAGCCGCACCATGCCGCCCGGCGGAACGCCCATCTTGCGCAACGTCGATGGATGGAGCGAGCAATTCGCCTCTGGCTCTACCGCGTCCAGAACCGTGGCGCGCCGCGTCATGGACCCGGTGTGCCAGTGTTCCAGCTGACGGCCCGTGGTCAGCACCATCGGATAGTCCGCATCCGGCAGATCGTCGGGTGGAATGACGCTGGCCGGCGTGAACTTTGCCCGTCCCTCCGGCCGGGGGAAGCCCTCGCCAAAGACGACCGACTGGCCCGGATCCGCAGCATCGAGCGACGGATAGGTCACCGCCACGCCTTCCAGACGCTCCCATGTGATGTTGTCGAGACTGCGCATGTTCAACGCCATTTCGGCATAGACTTCCGAGGGATGCGTATAAGTCCAGTTCAGGCCGCAACGCCTGGCCAGTTCCACCTCGATCCACCAATCCTCGCGCGCCTCGCCCGGCGGGGCCACGGCAGGGCGCAGCATCTGGACCGTGCGGTTGGTGTTCGACACCGTGCCGGACTTTTCGTAAAGCGCCGAGGCAGGCAGGATCACATCGGCATAATTCGCTGTTTCTGTTATGAAAATATCCTGAACCACCAGATGATCAAGCTTGGCCAGCGCATCGCGGGCATGTTCCACATCAGGGTCCGACATGGCCGGGTTTTCGCCCAGGATGTACATGGCCTTGATCTTGTCCTGATGAACGGCATCCATGATTTCGGTGACGGTCAGGCCCTTTTCGTTGCTGAAATCGCCCGACTGCCAGACCTCTGTAAAGGCATTGCGCACCCCGTCATCTGTCACCGACTGATAGTCGGGCAGGAACATCGGGATAAGCCCCGCATCCGAGGCGCCCTGAACGTTGTTCTGCCCCCGCAAGGGGTGCAGGCCCGTGCCCGGACGGCCCACATGTCCGCACATCAGCGCCAGCGAGATCAGGCACCGCGAATTGTCCGTGCCGTGGATGTGCTGGCTGACGCCCATGCCCCAGAAAATCATGCCCGCCTGCGCGGTTGCAAAATCCCGCGCGACCGCGCGCAGCGTTTCCGCGGGAATGCCGCACAGCGCCTCCATCTTTTCGGGAGGAAACTGCGCCAGATGCGCCTTTTCGGCCTCCCAGTTTTCGGTGAAGGCCTCGATATACTGCCGGTCGTAAAGCTCTTCCTCGACGATCACATGCATGATCGCATTGAGCATGCTGACATCGGCACCGGGCTTGAACTGCAGCATATGCGTGGCAAACCGCTTGAGCCCCTGCCCGCGCGGATCCATCACGATCAGCTTGCCGCCACGCTTGGTGAACTGCTTGAAAAACGTAGCCGCGACCGGATGGTTTTCCAGCGGGTTGCACCCGATCATGATCGCCACATCGGCGTTCTCGATTTCGTTGAATGTGGCGGTGACCGCGCCAGAGCCCACGTTTTCGATCAGTGCGGACACCGACGAGGCATGACAGAGCCGCGTGCAGTGGTCGACATTGTTGTGACCAAAGCCCTGGCGGATGAATTTCTGAAACAGATACGCCTCTTCGTTGGTGCACTTGGCCGAGCCAAAGCCCGCCACCTCGCGCCCCCGGCCCTTAAGACCGCCGGCCGCGAAATCGAGCGCTTCGTCCCAGGACGCTTCGCGGAAAAAGTCGCGCCAGTTGTCAGGATCGACATTCAGACCCTTGGGCGGCGCATCCGCGCGCCGGATCAGCGGTTTGGTCAGGCGGTGGCTGTGGTGGATGTAGTCATAGCCGAACCGGCCCTTGACACACAGACGCCCCTCATTGGCCGGGCCGTTGATGCCATCGACATACTTGATCTTGTCATCCTTGACCTTGATCGAGATCTGACAGCCCACACCGCAAAAGGCGCAGACACTGTGAACCTCGCGGTCGTAATCGTCGCGGTCGCCCACCTGATTTTCGTCAACCACGCTGGACGGCATCAGCGCCCCGGTCGGGCAGGCCTGCACGCATTCGCCACAGGCCACGCAGGTGCTGTCCCCCATGGGGTCGGCGAAATCGAAGGTCGGATAGGCATCGTGACCGCGCCCGGCCATGCCGATCACGTCATTGACCTGCACCTCGCGGCAGGCGCGCACACACAGCCCGCACTGAATACAGGCGTCCAGATTGACGCTCATGGCCACATGGCTGTCATCAAGCAGCGGAATGCGGTCTGCCTCCAGCTTGGGAAACCTGCTTTCCGCGACCCCGTTGAGATCCGCCATGTCCCAGAGATGGCTGGCCTTGTCATGCGCCGCGTCCCGGACAGGCTGATCGGTGACAAGCATTTCAACCACCATTTTCCGCGCCGTCTCGGCGCGCGGTGTGGCGGTGTTCACCACCATGCCTTCGGACGGTTCGCGAATGCACGAGGCGGCCAGCGTACGCTCGCCCTCGATCTCGACCATACAGGCGCGGCAATTGCCGTCAGGCCGATAGCCGGGCTGTGGTTTGTGGCACAGATGCGGGATCACCAGGCCGCGGCCATTGGCCACTTCCCAGATCGTCATGCCCTTCTGGGCCTTCACGTCCTGGCCATCAAGCGTGAAGGTCACCGTCTCGACTTGGGTACCGTCAGGCATTGTCTGCCCCTCCCTTCAGTTCGATTTCAAGAAAGGCAAGCGGCGCGCCGCTGGCGTTGAACACATTGTGAGAGACGCCACGCGGTCGCGAATAGGGCACGCCATGTGTCAGCTCTGCAAAGACTTCTCCGGCCTCGTCATCCACGATCCGCAACCGGCCATCGGCAAGCGGAACGATCACGTAGGGCATCTGATGGACGTGGTGGCCGGTTTCGTCGCCTGGCGCAAAGTCAAAGCGGTTCACGATCACGCGCTCGTCGTCGACCAGCACCGAATGGGTTGCGAGCGCCATGTCACACCTCATCCGGAAAATGCTTCATGGTCAGGCGAATGGGATTGGGCGCGGCCTGCCCCAGCCCGCAGATCGAGGCATCGACCATGGTCTGGCTGAGCTGTTCAAGCAGGTCCGTGTCCCAGCGGTCGGCCTGCATCAGCTTGACCGCCTTTTCGCACCCCACCCGGCAGGGTGTGCACTGGCCGCAGCTTTCATCCTCGAAGAACCGCAGCATGTTGAGCGCGGCCTTCCTTGCGCTGTCCTGATCGGAAAGCACGACAACAGCGGCAGAGCCGATGAAGCTGCCAAGGGGTTGGAGCGTATCAAAATCAAGCGGCACGTCATTGATATGCGCAGGCAACAGGCCCGAGGACGGCCCACCGGGCTGATAGGCCTTGAATGCATGTCCATCAAGCATGCCGCCGCAGGCCTCGATGATATCTGTGATCGTCGAGCCCGCGGGCAGCAGGTGCACGCCGGGGTTCTTCACCCGGCCCGAGACCGAATAGCTGCGCAGCCCCTTGCGGCCGTTCTTTTCCACGCCGGACAGAATCTCACCGCCCTCGCGCATCACACGGCAGACCCAGTAAAGAGTCTCGACATTGTTCACGAGCGTTGGCCGGTTGAAGATGCCCACCTGCGCCACGAAAGGCGGCCTGTGGCGGGGCAGGCCACGCTTGCCCTCGATCGACTCGATCATCGCGCTTTCTTCGCCGCAGATATAGGCCCCGGCGCCGCGCCGCAGGTCGATATAGCCCGTCTCGACGATGCCCGCCTCTTCCAGCGCGGCGATCTCGCGGGCAAGGATCTCCAGCACGGCCGGATACTCGTCGCGCATGTAGATGAAGCATTTTGTCGCCTCGACGGCCCAGGCGCCGATCAGCATGCCCTCAAGAAAGAGATGCGGCGTGCGTTCGAGATAGTAGCGGTCCTTGAAGGTCCCCGGCTCGCCCTCATCGCCGTTCACCGCCAGGTAACGCGGCCCGGGCTCGGCGCGGACAAACCCCCATTTGCGGCCGGACGGAAAGCCCGCACCGCCAAGACCGCGCAGGCCCGAGTCAAGCAGGGTCTGCTGGATCTCTTCGAAATCCCCGGTCTTGCGGATCTCTGCCAGCGTGTCGTAACCCCCGGCCGCGCGGTAGGCCGCGAAATCCTCGTAATCGGGAACATGAGCATGGGTGTCATCCACCGAGATGGCCATGATCACCTTCTCCGGTGTGGCGTGGTCGATGTGGTTGTGGCCGATTTCAAGCACCGGGGCGGTGTCGCAGCGCCCCATGCACGGCGCACGCAGAACCCGGACCTGCGAGGCGTCAAGCCCTTCGTCCAGTGCCGCCTTGAGTTGCTGGGCGCCCGCCAGTTCGCACGCCAGCGAGTCGCACACCCGGATCGTCAGTGCGGGGGGCGGTGCCTCGTCTTCGCGCACGACATCGAAATGTGCATAGAATGTCGCGACCTCGTAGATTTCGGCCATCGACAGGCGCATCTCTTCGGCCAACGCGCGCATATGCTGCGCCGAAAGGTGGCCGTAAGCATCTTGAATCAAATGCAAAAACTCGATCAGCAGATCGCGGCGGCGTGGCTGGTCACCCAGCAGATCACGCACCTCTGACCAGGCGTCATCTTCAACCTGCCGGCCTTTGGGTTGTATGCGTCCCTTGCCCTTGCCGGACTTCCACACACCCTGACGATCGTCTAACGCCATAACGCCCTCGCTGTTGGCTGCGGCACATAGCCGTCCGCTGGGCCCAGTCATAGCGCAGACGAAAAAGGACGAAAAATCTTATCTTTGGATTTCACGATAATTTTTTCTTATTGCACGGCCTGTTTCAAAGCCGCGATGGTGCGCAGTCCCGGGCCGCGACGGGCGGTGACCAGGCTGAGTGACTTGCGCACGACCGGGTCCGTCAGCGCCACCATGTCAACCGAGTCGAGGCCGGCAATCTTTTCGGCAACGCCGCGCGGCACGATCGTGGCGGCCACGCCTTCGACCGCCATCACCACTCCGGCGGTCAGACCCGACAGTTCCGCCACCACGCGCGGCGCACAGTTCAGTTCCCGAAACACGCTGTCGATGATGCGCCGGTTCTGCATGCCCGGCTCCAGCAGGCACATCGGCAGCCTGGCCGCCTCTGCCCAGGTGATCTCTTGCAGATCAGAGGCCAGCATGCCCGCCGGCGCCATCAGCACATACTCTTCGTCATGCACGGGCACGCTGTCGAGATTGGCCTGCTCGACCGCCTCGGTATAGGTGATGCCGGCATCAAACTCTCCCTGTTCGACGCCCTGCAGCACATTCAGGGAGGTGGTGGACATCAGCTTGACCGTAATGCCGGGGTTGATGTCGCGCAGGCGCTTGATCATCTTCGCAGCAAACGCCGCCGCGGTCGGCACAACCCCCATCGAGATCACGCCGGTCACGTCACCGGGTTCGGTGGAAAACTCGGTTTCAAGCTTTTTGACGTCTTCCATGATGCGCAAGGCATGCTGCACAAGCGATTCACCATCCGGCGTCAGCCCCTGAAACCGGTTACCCCGTCGCACGATCTTTGTCTGCAGCTGATCTTCGAGCCGTGCGATCCGCATCGAGAAGGCGGGTTGCGACACGCCGCATTCTTCCGCTGCGCGCGCGAAATGCTTCTGCCGCGCCAGTGCGGTCAGAAAATGTAGGTCCTTGAGGCTCAGCACATCACGCGTCCCGGATTGACTGGCCACGAAGATGGGAAAAATCGCGGCGCGCCACAAGACCCGGTGCCGGGTTTCGCCTCTCAGACAAAGGCAGGGGGCACAAGCCGGGTCAGATGCGCAAGGTTTTTCAGCCCGATCTTGAGATGCGCCATCGGGCGCGCGCGCACCAGTTTCTTGTTCATGTATGCTTCAAAGGTCAGGCGCTGCACGTCGATATCATGACACAACGAGACAAAGCGTTCCCGCCGCTCATCGGATCTGTAATAGGCGTTCTGCATCGAGGCCAGAACACGAAAGACCATCTTGTGATCTTTCATGAACGTCTTCCGGGCCAGTTGCAGATCGCGCAGCCGGCCTGTTTCCAGAACGGATTCAACCGCCAGAGCCGCCGCGCGCCCCCCGGCCATCGCATAGTAGATCCCTTCGCCGGAACTGGGGGCCACGACGCCCGCGGCATCGCCCGCCAGCACCACGTCGCGCCCGTTGTCCCACCGCTCCAGCGGCTTGAGCGGTATCGGCGCGCCTTCTTTGCGGATGGTGGTGCAGTCCGCCAGACCACTGGCGGCACGCAGATCTGCCGTCGCCTTCTTCAGATCCACTTCCTTGACGAGCGAGCCCATTCCGACGCTGGCCTGTGCGCCATGCGGAAACACCCAGCCGTAGAAATCGGGTGAAATACGGCCGTCGTAGATCACGTCGCACCGGTCCGGATCGTAGTCACCTATCCGGCCCGGCGCTTCGATGATTTCGTGATAGGCGACAACGAAGGGAATGCTGCTGCCGCCCTCGACCTCGTCGCGCGCCACGGAGGACCGTGCGCCATCGGCGCCAATGACGAACCTTGTGGTCAGAGCACGCTGATTGCCGCTGACCTTGTCGCGGTAAACGACATGGGTGCCCTCATTGTCGCGGTCGATGCGCACGAACGTGCCGGTGGCGCGGCACGCGCCGGACTGCACCGCGCGTTTGCGCAGAAACTCGTCGAAATGTTCGCGGTCCACCATGCCGACAAAGCCGTTCTCGATCGGGATATCCACCCGTCGACCCGACGGCGAGATCATCCGCGCCGTGTTGATCTTTGCGACCAGCTGATCTTCGGGGATGTCGAAATCGGCGATCAGACGGGGAGGAATCGCGCCGCCACATGGCTTGATCCGCCCGGCGCGATCCAGCAGGGCGACCTTGTGCCCGGCCTGCGCGAGATCTTCGGCAGCGGTAGATCCGCAGGGTCCTCCGCCCACCACGACAACATCAAACATGGTCATTCTCCAGGTTGCAGCGACGCGCGGGGCGCATCGCCGAGGATTCGCAGCGCCACAAGCGCGGCAGCCAGAAACAGCACGGCCTCAAGCGTGAAAACGGTGGCGTAGGCCGCCGCATCGGGCAAGGCGGTCCGCGCCAGGTCCAGTGTGCCGGTGGCGATCAGGCCGGCCACGCCCGCGGCCAGCGCCTGCGCCGCGCCAAAAACGCCCATGCGCGTGCCGGTGGCGCCGCGGTCCTGCGCGGCAATGCGCATCATGGATCCGATCGCGCCCACGACGAACAGCCCGTTGCCAAAGCCGAGGCAGACCGTGAACGGCACAAGCGGCATGCCTGCGCCAAGGCCCAGCAGACCCACGGCGGAAATCACGCAGCCCGCGACCGCCCAGCCTCTCAGACTTCCAAACCCCAGGGTCGAGGCGCCGCCGGCGGCCAGCATGCCCAGCAGCGCCGCGCCGTCCTTGCCCCCCGACAACCGGGTGGAGGCGTCCGGGGACAGGCCGTGCACGTGGCCGGCAAAGGGTTCCAGTATAAGCTCGCTGAGATAGAAGGCCATGATCGACAGCATCACAAAACCCGTGAACGCGCGTGCCGCCGGGTCGGCCCAGGTGGCCTGCAGCGCGGGCCACAGCGCAGACACCGACGGGGCCGGAACAGCGCCCAGTCGCCGCTCGACGCGCCATGTCGAGACAAAGGCCAGCATCAGCGCGATCACCGCCACGACCGCCACGACCGGCAACAGCCGGTCCGGCGAATACGGCTTGAGCGCAAATCCGGTGCCCACCGACGCGGCAATCGCACCCGCGATCAGCATCAGCCAGGCCAGTGTGGCGGCGGCACCCTTGCGCTGGTCCGGGGCGGCGGTGGCCAGCAGGGCCAGAAACGACGTGCCCGCCGCTCCGATGCCGAACCCGATCAGCGCATAGGCCGCGATCCAAACCGCGAGCGCAGCCGGTCCGGTCATGTAGGCAATCGCAAAGGCGGTCATCACAAGACCAAGACCGACTGCGGCAATGCCTCCGAGAATGAAGGGCGTGCGCCCTCCGCGCGCGTCGGAACGATAGCCATAATAGGGGCGCGACACCTGCACGGCATAGTGAAGCGCGACCAGAAGGCCCGGAAGCAGCGCGGGCAAGGCCAGTTCGACCGTCATCAGCCGGTTAAACAGATTGACCGGCAGGGCAGACAGCCCGCCAATCGCAGCATTTGTCAGACACAAACGCGCCAGTCCTGCCCATCCGAATGTCATGACATCACCCTCATGCCACCTATCCCGTTGCCAGCAGCCCCCGCACAGCGAAGGCTGCAATCATCATGCCGCCGACATACAGCGTCACACCCGTGCCATTGTACCAGGGCGCGCGGGCCCCGGGGTCGCGCAGCAGCACGCGCATGGCCCAAAGCTGCGCGGCAATGAGTGCCGCAATCGCCAGGGCGTGCCAGGACTGACCCCAGATCGCCAGCACTGTCACGACGGCCACCTGCGGGACGAGCATCACGACACAGGCCACGCGCGCCGCGCGATCCGGCCCGAGCATAACCGGCAACGAGCGCACGCCCGTATGCCTGTCGCCCGCGATCGCCTTGAAATCGTTGAGTGTCATGATGCCGTGCGCTCCGACCGCGTAAAGCAGCGCAAGCGCGACAACCTGCGGTGCCGGCGCGCCAGCCGACAGAACGGCTGCACCGGTGAACCAGGGCAGGCCTTCATAGCACAGCGCAACCAGCCCCGGACCCCACCAGCCCGACCGTTTCAGGCGCACCGGCTCTGCGGAATAGGCCCACGCGGCCAGCACGCCAAACACTGTCGCCCCAAACCCCCAGGGTCCGAGCGTGGCGCCAAGAGCAAGGGAAAGACCGGTCATGACCAGAGCAATCCAAAGGCCCCATTGCCCAGGAATGGCACCGGACGGGATCGGCCGCTGCGGTTCGTTGATCGCGTCGACATGACGATCGCACCAGTCATTTGCCGCCTGGCTCATGCCGCAGACGACCGGCCCGGCAAGGACCATGCCCGTCAGCACCAGCCAGGGCGCCTGCCCGACCGGAACACCGGACGAGACGACACCGCAAAGATAGGCCCAGACCGGCGGGAACCACGTGATCGGCTTGATCAGTGTCAGAATTGCACGCGGTTGCGGCCATCGCCGCCCCGGGTCCCGCACCGGACGTAGGTTTATTGAGACACCCATAGTGTCAATTAAAGCTTACAATTCCATCAAAGGAAAGTTTTTTTGTCAGCCGCCCCGCAGCATCGCGTCAAACACCAAACGGACCCCTTGCGCCCGTGGCGCATCCGCGCGATCCGACCGGCATGCCCGGGCCGGCCTCAGCGCGCGCGGTCCTCATCGGAATTGCTGCTGATCAGGCCATGCTTGCGCAACTTCACATACAGGCTCTGACGCGACAGACCTAGCATCTCGGCGGCTGCAACCCGGTTGTTCCCCGTCAGCTGAACCGCCGTTTCGATGCACAGTTTCTCGATCACGTCGGACGTGGCGGACACGAGCTCCTTGAGGGACGCGGTACCGACAAGATCCATGACGTTCTTCATCGCGTCCTCGCTGACAACGGCGGAGGCGGACTCTCTGTCGACACCATCCACGGACGCCACGCTGCGGATAATGAACCCGAACCCGAAATCGTCGCCGCCATCGCGCAACCGCGCCACCGAAATATCAACGCTGGCACGCGTGCCCACAAGACTGGTGAAATGCGTCGCATAGTTGCGCAGCTTGCCCTGCTTCACCGCCGAGTCGGTCATCAGCTTGAGATCCACCGCGCCGCGCACGAAGAAATCCGACAGGTTCACGTCGCGCACGTCGCGCATCTGTGCGGCATCGGCCAGCACGAGAAACGCTTCGTTCGCGTCGCGCACCGTGCCCTTTGCGTCGGTCAGAACGATGGCATCGGATGTCACCGAATACAGCGTCGTGACAGCCTGCGCGGCCTCGGGGCCGGTGGCGGTGGCCTCGTCGACCGGCAGCAAACGACACAACATGTAAAGCTCGCCCGCGGCGCGGAAGAAACTGGGGAACAGCGCAAGCTCTCCTCCGTTGCGGCGCGCGACCAGCTCGACACCGCGGGCTTCGCGGTTGCTTGCCGCGGCACGCAGCGCGTCGATCAACTCTTCGCGTCGCCGCCCCTCGAACGCCTGCGCCAGAGACGAGCCGGTCAGGGTGTCCGGCTTTGCCCCAAGCAGTGTCGCGGCGGTGGTGTTGATATCGCGCACCCGGCCCTTGTCGGGCTCGACAACGACCAGCGCGGCGTCTGCCGCCTCAAGCACGACATTGTAGAACGTCTGCTCGCTGCGCAGACGCTGTGCATCGCGCTCTCGCGCCATCTGTTCGCTGACGAGACGCTGCTGCACTTCCGCGACAGGCTGCATGTCGCGCCCCAGAAGCAGAACGTCCTCGTTGTCATAGATGCGGTGCAGCGAATAGCGGACCGGAAATTCCCATGCCGCGTTGTCGACATGATTGATTTCCAGTGATCGCGGCAACATGTCCGGATCGGCGCGCATTGCCGCGAGCCGGTCCGAAAACTTTTCCTGACTTTCCACCGTCAGGAACGCCTCGAACGGTCGCCCGACCCAATGATCAAGGCATCCCAGCGACGGGCAGTCGGGATTTACGGCAACCCCGCCAACCTCGCCGTTTGCCAAAACAAGCACCGTTAAATCTGAAGCCTGTTCCAGCAGATTCTGAACGCTTGACGGATTGGGTAAAGCTCCTGCGCGTAAGCGCTCTGAACTGCGTCTTTCCCTGGTCACGTGTTAGCCTCGCTCATCCTCCGAACCTCTGCTCAACTTATCCCGCGAAAAGGCACTGCCTCGGAAACGCTGGTCAAAGCGCATTTCTCGATCGCCTCACGCGCCGTTTTCACCGCAAAGTCCGCTCCGGTTCGACGAACGGCATTGCTGTCTTCATCCACTGCACGGCCGCCAATGACAATAGGCGGCACGTAATCAATCTGCGTTCTGATGTAGTCAATCAGCCCCGTCGTCTTGTCGAGCGACGGGCGCGTCGCAGCGGAAATCCCGATCATGGCAAAACGGCTGGATCGGATCAGTTCGACCAGTTCGGGCTCCTTGAGACCGATGGCCATATGCACCCAAAGCCCGTGTCGCCGCAGATTGTCCGCAGCGACAAAGGCGCCGAGCGCGTGTTGTTCGTGCTCCGGTATGATCATCAACACAGACTGGCCGAGCGGAATCGAACGGTCGGACCAGCGGGCCGATGACCCGGACTCACTGTTGCGCACCATGCCTTGCAAGCGGGAGGCGCCAATCGTGACATCCACAAAGCTTGCGCGATCGCTGACCCAGAGCTCCCCCAGATACCGCGCGGCAGCGGGCACGTAGGATTGAAACACCTCTTCGGACGTGACGCCTGCCGATTTCAGCGCCCGGATCACCGACATGTAGTCTGCCTCGGACTCTGACATAAGCGCCTGACACAGGCGGCTGATCCACTGGTCGCGGGTTTTCGGCTCTGACGTGACAACCTTTGAATTCAGGGTGCGAAGCGCGGATTCCACAAGAAACCGGATGGCGGGTCGCTGCGCATCGGCTAAGCCGTGGCCATTCGTGTATTGGGATCTCTCCACACAACTCTCCGCAAACTTAGCCGCACCCTAACACAGTTCAACGGCCCGCGCCCATGCAAAAAGGCACTGGGGCGCAGCATAGCACATGTCTACATTATTTGACACTTTGCGGCTGAAACTACGGTCGGCGCCCCTGAATGCGCCCGTGAGCGCCGCCCTCAAGAGCGCAAACAGCCAACCTGAATGAGCTTTTGCTCCACGGATACAGCAGAAAACCGACAACCTAAATTGACATCTGGCAAACATGCGAACTGTAAATTTTAATTGACACTCTGCCAGCCCAAGCCCATCATCACGAAGGACCGATTGGCCTGCGAGGGGATTCATGCCACGAAGCGGCGCGACAAAGGTGGGGTCAGGCCTGCTCTATACCGCCGAACAGCGGAAGCGGCGCGACGAGACGCGCTGGACGATGGTGCAGGGCATTCTGGCCCCGGCACAATTCGTCGTCTTCGCTCTCTCCACGTTGCTGGTTGTTCGATACCTTGCCACGGGCGCAGGATATGAAATCGCGACCTGGTCCATTCTGCTGAAAACCGCACTTCTGTACACGATCATGATCACGGGTGCGATCTGGGAAAAAGTCGTTTTCGGTCAGTACCTTTTCGCTGAATCCTTCTTTTGGGAGGATGTCTTCAGCTTTGCGGTGATCGCGCTGCACACCGCGTATCTGTGGGCGCTGTTCACCCAGACACTGGGCCCTGATGGTCTGATGGCGCTCGCGCTTGTGGCCTACGCGGCCTACCTGATCAATGCCACCCAGTTCCTGCTGAAGCTGCGCGCGGCGCGGCTGCAGGTTCCTGCTGATGCAGGAGGCGTGACATGAACTCTCCTCTGCGCCCCCCCCCGGGCACCGGTTGCCGGGACGCCCCGGTGCTGCGCCAGCGTGGCCAGCACGAAGTGTTTTGCGGCCTGACGGGAATCATCTGGCTGCACCGCAAGATGCAGGATGCCTTTTTCCTGGTGGTCGGCTCGCGCACCTGCGCGCATCTGCTGCAGAGCGCGGCGGGTGTCATGATCTTTGCCGAACCACGTTTCGGCACCGCGATTCTCGAAGAAAGCGATCTGGCGGGTCTGGCCGACGCGCAGGAAGAGCTGGAGCGCGAGGTGGCGCGACTGCTGGAGCGGCGCAAGGACATCCGCCAGCTTTTCCTCGTCGGGTCCTGCCCGTCAGAAGTCATCAAGCTTGATCTCGCACGCGCCGCCGAAAAGCTGAGCGTCCAGCACGCGCCTCATGTCCGCGTTCTGAACTATTCCGGTTCCGGGATCGAAACGACCTTTACCGAAGGCGAGGATGCGTGCCTCGCCTCCATGATTCCGGCCTTGCCGGAAACCGATGAGCGTCAGCTGCTGGTGGTTGGCGCCCTGCCCGATGTCGTGGAGGATCAGATGCTTGATCTTCTCGGCAAACTGGGGATCGACAAGGTGAAAGTGCTGCCCGCGCGCCGCGCGGACGACACGCTGGCCGTCGGTCCCAACACCGTGTTCGCACTGACCCAGCCATTCCTGGGCGGCTCCCTCGCCGCACTGGGAAGGCGCGGGGCGCGTCACATTCCTGCGCCTTTCCCGTTCGGCGAAGAAGGCACCACCGCGTGGCTTCGCGCCGTGGCAAAGGAATTCGGTGTCGACCTCACCCTGTTCGACACTGTTACAAGCGCGCCCCGCGCACGTGCGAAAAAAGCCGTGGCCCGGGCAGCCGAAACCCTGAGGAACAAATCTGTCTTCTTCTTCCCGGACAGTCAGCTTGAAATTCCGCTGGCCCGGTTCCTGACGCGTGAATGCGGCATGCAGGCAATCGAAGTGTCGGCCCCCTTTATTCACAAGGGCGTGGTGGGCGCCGAACTTGATTTGCTGCCGCAAGGCCCGCAGATCGCCGAGGGTCAGGATGTCGATCTGCAGCTTGACCGCTGCCGCGCCGCGCGACCCGATCTGACGGTGTGCGGTCTTGGCCTGGCCAATCCGCTCGAAGCCGAAGGGCTGGCCACAAAGTGGGCGATCGAACTCGTGTTCACGCCCGTACATTTCTACGAGCAGGCCGGTGATCTGGCCGGGCTCTTTGCAAGACCTCTGCACCGCCGCGGCATCCTGAGGTCCGAGGCGGCGGAATGAAGCTGAGCGTGTGGACCTACGAAGGCCCACCTCATGTGGGCGCGATGCGCGTGGCCACGGCCATGCGCGAACTGCACTATGTCCTGCACGCCCCGCAGGGTGATACATATGCCGATCTGCTGTTCACGATGATCGAACGGCGCGACCGCCGCCCGCCCGTGACATACACGACATTTCAGGCCCGCGATCTGGGGTCGGACACGGCCAATCTGTTCAAGACAGCCTGCGAGGCGGCGTATCAACGGTTTCAGCCGCAGGCCATGATCGTTGGTGCATCCTGTACGGCAGAACTGATCCAGGATGATCCCGGCGGCATGGCAGAGACAATGGGACTGCCCGTGCCGATCGTTCCGCTGGAGCTGCCAAGCTATCAGCGCAAGGAAAACTTTGGTGCCGATGAAACGCTGTTTCAGCTTGTGCGCCACCTGTCGCGGCCCTGCGACAAGACGGATGTGGTCAGTGCCAACCTGATCGGCCCGACCGCTCTGGGCTTTCGTCATCGCGACGACATCACCGAAATCACGCGCATGCTGGAACACATGGGCATCAGCGTGAACGTGGTGGCCCCCTTCGATGCGACGCCTGCCGACCTGACGCGCCTTGCGGCGGCTCATGTGAACGTTCTGATGTATCCCGAGACCGGCGAGGCCGCCTGTCGCTGGATGGAACGGGAATATGGCATTCCCTATACCAAGACGGTGCCGATCGGCGTCGGCGCCAGCCGGGATTTCGTGGACGAGCTTGCCGCGCTGACCGGCATACCGGCACGGTTCGATTCAGAGCGTCTGCGCCTGCCCTGGTACTCGGCCTCGGTTGACAGCACCTACCTGACCGGAAAGCGCGTCTTCCTGTTCGGAGATGGCACGCATGTGGCGGCCGCTGCGCGGATTGCCCGCGACGAGATGGGCTTCGAGGTGGTGGGGCTTGGCTGCTACAACCGCGAGATGGCGCGCATGATCCGCCGCACCGCAAAGGAGTACGGTGTCGAGGCGCTGATCACAGATGATTATCTCGAAGTCGAGCGTGCCATCGAGGAACTGGCGCCCGAGCTGATCCTTGGCAGTCAGATGGAACGCCATATCGGCAAGCGCCTGGGCATTCCCTGCGCCGTCATATCAGCGCCGGTCCATGTTCAGGATTTTCCCGCGCGATACTCGCCCCAGATGGGGATCGAGGGCGCGAATGTGATCTTTGACACATGGGTGCATCCGCTGGTCATGGGGCTGGAAGAGCATCTGCTGCACATGTTCCGCGAAGATTTCGAATTCAATGATGCGGCCGGTCCCAGCCATCACGGCGCGGGCGCCAGACAGAAGGCGGCTCCGGTGACCGAAGAACCGGAAGACAGACCTCAAGAGGCGCAACAGGGCGTCGAAATCGTCTGGCTTGCCGATGCCGAGAACGAGCTGAAGAAAATTCCCTTTTTCGTGCGTGGCAAAGCCAGGCGCAACACCGAAACATTCGCGACCGAACGCGGACTGGCGGAGATTTCCGTCGATACGCTTTATGAGGCCAAGGCCCACTATGCGCGATGAGCAGATGATATACCGGCCTTATCGCGTGGTCATCATCACGCTGGACCGCCATGTGGAAAGGTCCTGCCAGCGCGCGGCCCGCGCGCTGGAAAGCGATTTCCCCGGTCTGGACCTGATCGTTCACGCTGCGGCCGAATGGGGCGAGGACCCCGCCGCGCTGGAGGCCGCGCGCGCGGATATCGCACGGGGCGACATTGTGATCGCCAACCTTCTCTTTCTCGAAGATCAGATCGAGGCGATCCGCGAGGACCTGATCGCGCGGCGAGAGCAATGCGACGCAATGGCTGGCCTGATTGCAGACGCCAAGATCGTCAAGCTGACCCGGATGGGCACGCTGGACATGGCCGCGCCCGCAAGCACGACTGCGAAAATCCTGAAGAAACTGCGGGGGGCCACGAAGGACGCCAAGATCGACAGCGGCGCCAAGAAAATGGCGATGCTGCGCCGCCTTCCCCGCCTGCTGAAACTCATTCCCGGAAAGGCCCAGGATCTGCGCGCATGGTTTCTGACCATGCAGTACTGGCTGGGCGCCTCTGATGACAATGTCGAAGCGATGGTGCGGTTCCTGATATCGCGTTATTGCCGCTTTGACGACTGGCGTGGTGCGCGGGTGGCGCTGCCGATCGAATATCCGGATGCCGGGCTTTACCATCCCGATCTGACCGCCTCGCGGTTTCCCGGCCACATCACGGAAGACCCCGGCGACCTGCCGCGGCATACCGAAGACGCCCCCACGATCGGACTGGTGATGATGCGCAGCTATGTGCTGTCCGGCGACACGGCGCATTACGATGCCGTCATTCGCGCGCTCGAAGCGCGCGGGCTCAATGTGCTGCCGGCCTTTGCGGGCGGGCTTGATGCGCGTCCGGCCATCGAAGGTTTCTTCGAAGGTCCGGACGGGCCCCGGATCGACGCGTTGCTGTCGTTGACCGGGTTTTCGCTGGTGGGGGGACCGGCCTACAATGACAATGACGCCGCGATCGAGGTTCTGACACGGCTTGATGTCCCCTATGTCGCGGCCCATCCGCTCGAATTCCAGACACTGGAACAATGGGACGCCGCGCCGCAGGGATTGGGCCCCATAGAGACCACGATGCTGATCGCGCTGCCCGAACTTGATGGCGCGACAGGACCGACTGTTTTTGCCGGGCGGCACGGCACGGACGGCTGCACGGAGGGCAACAGGGCGATGGCCCCCTGCCCGGAGCGGATCGAAACACTTGCCGCGCGCGTCGACAAACGCGCCCGGTTGCGTCGCGCCGAACGGGCGGAAACCCGTGTCGGGATCGTGCTTTTTGGTTTCCCGCCCAACGCCGGCGCGGCAGGCACCGCCGCCTATCTGGATGTCTTCGCCTCGCTGCATGCCACGTTGCACGAAATGGCCGCGCGCGGCTACGACCTGGAGCCGCCCGAAACGGTCGAGGCGTTGCGCGCCGCTGTTCTGGAGGGCACCGCAGAGCAGTACGGTCAGGAGGCCAATGTGGCCGACCATGTGCCTGCAGACCGGATCGTCGCGGCGACACCGTGGCTGGACGAGATCGAGGCGCAATGGGGCCCGGCGCCGGGCCGGATTCAGTCCGATGGCGGCGGGGTTTTCATTCTCGGCCGGCATTTCGGCAAGGTTTTCGTCGGGCTGCAACCCGCTTTCGGGTACGAGGGCGACCCGATGCGCCTGCTGTTTGAAGGCGGTTTTGCCCCGACGCACGCCTTCACGCAATTCTATCTTTGGCTCAGACACACGTTCAGAGCCGATGCCCTGTTGCATTTCGGAATGCACGGAGCGCTGGAATTCATGCCGGGCAAGCAGGCCGGCGTCGGTGAAAAATGCTGGCCCGACCGGCTGATTGGCGATCTGCCGAACATCTATCTTTACGCCTCGAACAACCCGTCGGAGGCCACGCTTGCCAAACGGCGCAGCAACGCGGTGACCATCACACACCTGACGCCGCCCCTGGCCAGCGCGGGACTTTACAAGGGGCTGGCCGAGCTCAAGGACAGTCTGACGCGCTGGCGTGCCACGGCTCCGGACGCGGCGGAGCGCGCCGAGATCGAAACCCTGATCGCAGAACAGGCCGAAGCCGTCGATCTTGGCGGTGTCGCTCCGGAAACGCTCTGGCTGCGTCTGCTTGAGACCGAAGACGCGCTGATCCCCGAAGGTCTGCATGTGCTGGGACGACCGATGTCCGACACGGCACGGGCGGACTATCTCGATCTGATGGAGGACGCAGACGCCCAAACGCGGGCGCGCGTTGATCACGCTCTGCAGAATTCGAATGAACTGCCGGCGCTGATGCATGCGCTTGGCGGCGGCTTCACCCCGCCGGTTCCGGGCGGCGATCTGCTGCGTTCGCCCGATATCGTCCCGACCGGGCGCAACATTCACGCCTTCGATCCGTTCCGGATGCCCACAACCTATGCCTGTCGCGAAGGGGCGGCGCAGGCGCAGCTTCTGCTGGACACGCACGAGACCCTGCCACGCAGTGTGGCCATCGTTCTGTGGGGGTCCGACAATATCAAAAGTGACGGAGCGCAGCTTGCTCAGGCCCTGGCCTTGATGGGCGCCAAGCCGCGGTTCGACAGCTTCGGCCGGCTGTGCGGCGCTGATCTGATCCCACTCAGGGACCTTGGTCGCCCCCGCGTCGACGTGGTGATGACCCTGTCGGGTATTTTCCGCGATCTTCTGCCTCTTCAGACGAAACTGCTGGCCGAAGCTGCCTTGAAAGCCGCCAAGGCGGACGAACCGGTTGAGATGAACTTTATCCGGTCGCACGCATTGGCCTACGCCGACAAGATCGGCTGCGACATCGAGACCGCAGCGCTGCGCGTTTTTTCCAACGCCGAAGGGGCCTATGGCTCCAACGTGAACCTGATGGTCGACAGTTCCGCATTCGATGACGAGGATGAACTTGCCGACGCTTATGTGGCGCGCAAGAGCTATGCCTATGGGCCAGACGGGAAAGCCCGGCAAAATGATGCCTTGCTGCAAACCGCGCTCGGCGATGTGGAACTGGCCTACCAGAACCTGGAAAGCGTCGAACTGGGGGTCACGACGGTCGATCACTATTTCGACACCCTAGGCGGCATATCGCGCGCCGTGAAACGCGCGCGCGGCGGCGAAGAAGCCGCAATCTACATCTCGGACACCACGCGCGGAGCGGGCAAGGTGCGCACACTGGCCGATCAGGTGTCGCTGGAATCCCGCGCACGCGCGCTGAACCCGAAATTTCACGAGGCGCTTTTGCAACATGGCGCCGAAGGCGTGCGGCAGATCGAAAGCACGCTGACCAACACAATGGGATGGTCCGCAACAACCGGGCAGGTCGAGCCCTGGGTCTACAAGCGCCTGTCGGAAACATTCATTCTTGATGAAGACATGCGCCGCCGCCTGGCGGACCTGAACCCGACGGCGTCCTCGCGCATGGCCAACCGCCTGCTCGAGGCGCACGATCGCGATTACTGGCAGCCCGACGCAGAAACGCTCGACGCGTTGCGGGATGCCGCCGACGCACTTGAAGACCGGCTAGAGGGGGTGGCCGCTGAATGACCACCATGCCGTTACAAGAAAGGACAGGTTCGACATGAGCCCGCGCGACGAAATACCATCCCTAAGGGGGCAGGACGGCGAAGGATCGGTGCAGGTGCACCAGGATCCGACGGCCAAGATCGAAGGCGCCAAGGTGTTTTCCGTCTACGGCAAGGGGGGGATTGGCAAATCCACCACCTCGTCAAATCTGTCCGCGGCCTTTGCGTCGCTTGGCAAGAAAGTTCTGCAGATCGGCTGCGACCCCAAGCATGACAGCACATTCACGCTGACGGGCCGGTTGCAGGAGACCGTGATCGACGTTCTGAAGGAGGTTGATTTTCACCCCGAGGAACTGCGTCCCGAAGACTTCGTCACCGAAGGCTGGGGGGGCGTGCAATGCGTCGAAGCAGGCGGTCCGCCTGCGGGCACGGGCTGTGGCGGCTACGTGGTCGGCCAGACGGTGAAGCTGCTCAAGCAGCACCACATGCTGGATCAGACGGATGTGGTGATTTTCGATGTTCTGGGCGACGTGGTGTGCGGCGGGTTCGCCGCGCCCCTTCAGCACGCGGATCGTGCGCTGATCGTCACCGCGAACGATTTCGACTCGATTTACGCCATGAACCGCATCATTGCCGCGGTGCAGGCCAAGTCGAAGAACTACAACGTGCGGCTGGCGGGTTGCATTGCCAACAGGTCGGAAACCACCGAAGAGGTTGACCGGTTCTGCGATGTCGTGGGCTTCAAGCGCATTGCGCATATGCCCGCCGTCGATGCCATCCGGCGTTCACGTCTGAAAAAGAAGACGCTTTTCGAGATGGACGCGGATGAAGACATTGTGGCCTGCCGGGCCGAATATGTCCGTCTGGCCGAAACACTCTGGCGCGGCACGGAACCTCTGGCGCCCGCACCCCTGCCCGACCGGGACATCTTTGAACTTCTGGGATTCGATTGATGAGCTACGACCGCACCCGCGCGCGTGTCGAGACGTATTTCGACAAGACCGCCAGCCAGACCTGGGCGCGGCTGACATCTGACGCGCCGGTGTCGCGCATTCGTCAGACGGTGCGGGAAGGACGTGACGAGATGCGGGCCTTGCTGCTGTCGCGCCTGCCGCGCGACCTGCGGGGCACGCATGTGCTGGACGCCGGCTGCGGCGCGGGACAGATGACAGTGGAACTGGCTTTGCGCGGCGCCAGCGTCACGGCGGTGGATGTCTCGCCGTCGCTTGTCGAAATCGCGCGCGACCGCATGCCGCGCCACCTGCTGGGACAGGTCAGGTTTTGCGTGGGTGATATGCTGGAGCCGACGCTGGGCCGGTTCGATCATGTGATCGCAATGGACAGCCTGATCTATTACAATGAGACCGACATAGCCGCCGCGATCCGCACGCTTGCCGCGCGCACGCAGGACCGCATTGTCTTTACCATCGCGCCGCGCACGCGCGCGTTGATGATGATGTGGTATCTCGGCAAACTCTTTCCGCGCTCCGATCGCTCGCCGCAGATGATCCCGCACGCCCCGGCGGAACTGGCGCTGGCCTACGGCCAGGCCGGTGGCCCGGGCGCGCTGTATTCGCTGGAGCGCGTTACATCCGGTTTCTACATCAGCGCCGCGATGGAGTGGCACGGATGAGCGCAGCGGCCTTCAAGAAAATGAGCCTGCGGCTGCTGCCCTTTGCGGATGCGGCCAGCGAAGGCCTGCCGATGGGCCAGTTGCTGCGGCTGTCGCTGTTTCAGGTGTCAGTGGGCATGGCCACGGTCATGCTTCTGGGCACGCTGAACCGCGTCATGATCGTGGAGTTGTCGGTGCCCGCCACAATCGTGGCCGCCATGATTGCCCTGCCGGTGCTGATCGCGCCGTTCCGCACATTGCTGGGGCACCGTTCCGACACGTACCGCAGTGCCATCGGCTGGAAACGCGTGCCCTATCTGTGGTTCGGCTCGCTCTGGCAGATGGGGGGACTTGCGGTCATGCCCTTTGCGCTGCTGGTGCTGTCCGGGCAACAGGCCGTCGGCCCGTCCTGGGCGGGTGAGGTTCTGGCGGCGCTGGCGTTTCTGATGACCGGGCTGGGCCTGCACATGACGCAGACCGCGGGGCTGGCACTTGCCACCGACCGCGCGGACGAGGCCACACGCCCGCGTGTCGTGGCCCTGCTCTATGTGATGTTCCTGCTGGGTATGGGCGTGTCCGCCGTGCTGATTGGCTGGCTTCTGCGAGATTTTTCCGAACTGCAACTGATCCGTGTTGTGCAGGGCGCTGCCCTGGCGGGGATCCTTCTGAACCTGATCGCGCTCTGGAAGCAAGAGAAGGTCCGCCCGATGACCAAAGCCGAGCGCGCCCGGCCGCGCCCGCCCTTTGGCGAGGCGTGGACTGATCTGATGCGCGGAGGAGAGGCCGGCAGGCTTCTTGGTGTCGTCTTCCTCGGGACTGTCGCGTTCAACATGCAGGACGTGCTGCTGGAGCCTTATGGCGGCGAAATCCTGGGCCTGTCCGTGGCCTCCACCACCATGCTCACCGCGCTGTGGGCCGCCGGCGCATTGGCCGGGTTTGTCATGACAGGCCGTCTCCTGTCGCGCAGCCACAACCCCTATCGGCTGGCCGCCCTGGGTGTGCTGATCGGAATCTGGGCGTTTTCCATCGTGATCTTCGCCGCCCCGTTCAATTCGCCGGCGCTGTTTTTTGCCGGTGCCAGCCTGATCGGTCTGGGCGGAGGCATTTTCGCGGTGTCGACACTGACCGCCGCCATGTCGATGCCGACGCGCGGACGCGCGGGACACGGGATCGCGCTCGGGGCCTGGGGCGCGGCCCAGGCCACGGCGGCCGGACTGGCCATCGCGTTTGGCGGGGCCACGCGCGACGTGGTGAATTCGATCGCCGCGAGCAACATGCTGGGCGAGGTGCTCAACACCCCCGCGACCGGCTATTCCTTTGTGTATCATATCGAGATTGCGCTGCTGTTTCTGACACTTGCAGCGCTCGGGCCGCTTGTTCGGTACGCACGGCCCACCCCCAACCGGCAAACCACGCAGGCCACCCGCATCGGGCTGGCCGATTTCCCGACGTGACCCGTCGACCAAAGAAAGGACGATGCCATGAGTAACCCGTTTTTCGCCGACTTCGATCTGGCGGCGCTGGCCATCTGGCTCTTCTGGGGCTTCCTGGCGCTGCTGATCTACTATCTTCAGCGCGAGAACATGCGCGAAGGCTACCCGCTGGAAGACGACGAAGGCAACCTCTCTGCCAATCAGGGACCGTTTTCCGTGCCTTCGGACAAGACGTTCAAACGCCCTCATGGCCAGGGTGAGCTGACCGTGCCTTCAGGGCAGCGCGGTGATCGCGACCAGCTGGCACTCGAACGCAGCGCGCAGGCGAATGGATTTCCGTTCGAACCGACCGGCGATCCGATGAAGGACGGTGTTGGCCCCGCGTCCTGGGCGCCCCGCGAAGACAGGCCGGAACTCGACGGTCATGGTCACCCCAAGATCGTGCCGATGGCCGCGCTTGATGACTACCACGTGTCCGCCGGTGTTGACCCGCGCGGTCTGCCGGTTGTGGCCGGGGACAGTGCCGTGGTGGGCAAGGTGAGTGATCTGTGGATCGACAGTCCCGAACAGATGGTGCGCTACCTTGAGGTCGAGCTTGACCCGGAGGTCGGAACCGGAAGTCGCCTGATCCCCTACAACCTGGCCCGGATCAACCCGCGCTACGTCAAGGTCCGGTCGATCTTTGGCGGGCATTTCAACGATGTGCCGAGACATGCCTCCGGCCGTCAGGTGACCAAGCTCGAGGAAGACAAGATCACCGGTTACTACGCGGGCGGCACGATCTACGCCAGCCCGCAGCGTTTCTCGCCGAAGATCGGCTAGAGCACCGCAGACCCGCGCCGTCTGCCTCTCGGGAAGGG
>JBCCHI010000026.1:0-38096 GCA_039028815.1 Pseudomonadota bacterium | reverse complement strand
GTCTCGATTGGATCAGTCATCATGCCAGCGTCTTTTGAGAAGGAACTGGTTCTTGAAGTTCTTGAGGCCGAGCATCACCTCGGCGTCAGAGACGTCTTTCTGACTGTGGACATGCCTGTCCAGAAAATCCGACAGATCCTCGGGCTCGTCGCAGACCATTTCAATAATCAGGTCGTAACGCCCGGTGACCCACAGAATATACACCACCGAATCCAGATGCGCGAGGCGTTCGGCCACCTCGCTCGGCTTTCTGCCCGCCGCCACTTTCAGACCGATCATCGCATCCGCCTTGTAATCGGCGGCGGACGGATCGGCGATTGCGACAATGCGCAGCATTCCTGCTTCTTTCAGACCGTTGATCCGGTTGCGTACCGTTCCTTCTGATACACCGAGGTTTTGAGCGATTTCGGAGAAGGCCATGCGGCCATCTGCTTCGAGCATGCGAATGATGTCGCTGTTCAGTTGATCATCGACCGATTGCGTTCCGCGCGGGCGACCCGATTTTCCGACATCCAGTTTTTGCGGAACATTCATAAGTGGCACCTTTCATGCATGGTGTCATTCAGTCTTGCAGCAATGTCGCAATGTTCGCGTCTAGCTGAGCGGTGAATCCCCGGTCATTGCCCGGATTGGCGGCGCAGTGGCCGAACTCCGAGGCGACGGGGCGACAAACGCCATTGGCCAGAAACAGCGCCTCATAGGCGTTGTCCTCTGGTGGAAAGTAAAGGTCCTGAAGGCAGGGCATGACGATGGCACGCGCCCGGATCGAACGCAGGGCTGCTTCGAAGTCGCCCCTGAACACGGATCCGGTGCTGATATCGCCTGCCTGCCATGTTGCCAGTTTGGCCAGCAGATCATTGGCGTCCCAGTTGGCGGCGTGATCTTCGGCCCAGTCATCCAGCAGGGCTGCGATGCTGTCAAATCCCAGTTCGCGATAGCGTGCTTCACGATAGAATGCCTGCGAGAATGCCCAACCGGCATAGACCCGGCCAAAGGCGCGCAAACCTTCCACAGGTTGCCGGGTGTAGTCTCCGTTGTTCCAGGCCGGATCTGCGCAGAGAGCGGCCTTTACGCCTTCGAGAAAGACAAAGTTATGGGGTGATGTGCGTGCTGACGCGCAAAAAGGAAGAATGGCCTGCACCATATCCGGATACTGCGAAGCCCAGTGATACGCCTGGCAGCCCGCCATGGACCACCCCAGAACAAGTGCAATCCGCTGAACGCCCAGTTCGTCGGTCAACAATTTATGCTGAGCGGCAATGTTGTCCTGAAAGCTGATCGAGGGAAAACCCGACCCGCCTTGCGGCCCTTCAACTGTGCTGGGAGAGGACGACAGGCCGTTTCCGAACAGATTCACGCAAACAATGAAATGGCGCGCCGGATCAAGCGCCCTGCCGGGTCCGAAGAACCCTTCGTTGCGCGTGTGCGTGCCAGTGTAGAATGTCGGCATCACCACCACGTTGTCCCCCTCGGGGGACAACGTGCCATAGGTCTGATACGCCAGCCTTGCGTCCCGCAGAACGGCACCCGATGTCAGGTCAATCGACCCCAGTTCGAATATGCGATGGTCTGCGGGCATCGGTTCGCCTCATTCTGACGTGCATGCAGATCGGCGTTCGCGCGACCGGGAAGCCGCATATGCGCGCCGATCCTGTTTCATATCCGCTCAGTAAAGTCGCAGATACTCCTTCACTTCCCAGTCCGTCACAGATTGGTGGTAACGCTCCCACTCGTCGTTTTTGTATTCGATGTAGGAATTGCGCATCACCGGGCCCATGACCTTCTCTGCCATGTCATCGGTGCGCAAGGCTTGTATGGCGTGCCAGAGGGTGCGCGGGAGACGGCGGATGCCAAGATCGGCCAGTTCCGACTCGGTTTTCGCGTAGAGGTCAAAATCGGTCGGCGCGCCAGGGTCGATCTTGTTCTTGATCCCGTCGACGGCGCAGGTCAGGTGCATCGCCATCGCCAGATAGACGTTCATTGTCATGTCGCAGGCGCGGTTTTCGATGCAGTGGCGGCTCTGCGGCAGACGGAACTGGGCGGAGCGATTGTTGAAACCGTAGGTGATGTTTGTCGGGGCCCAGGTGACGGTCCCGCCCTCGAACCCGCCCACGCGCGGGACAAGCCCGTTATAGGAATTCACGGTCGGGCAGGTGATCGCGGTGATCGCTTCGGCATGCTGCATCAGGCCACCCACGGCCCAGCGGCTTTCGTCGCTCCAGTCGCCATCCCCGGTTTCGAAGATGTTTTCGCCAGGGCGGCTTTCGTGCTGCATTGACATGTTGATGTGTGCGCCCGATCGCCAATCGCCGATGGTTGGCTTGGGCATGAAGGTGACGAACATTCCATGTTCCTTGGCGACCTCTTTCAGCACGGTGCGCAGGAACACGAGACGGTCTGCCATTTCCAGCATGTTGGTGTAGTGGAAGTCGAGTTCGAACTGCGAGTAAGCACCTTCTGCCACCACGTCATGCAGGTTCCAGCCCAGCCCCTCTATGATGTCGATCATGTCCTTGAGAAACGGCATGGAATCAATGGAGTATTCCACATCGTACCCAAAGGCCTGGCGTCGGGGGCGTATCCCGTTGGCCGGATCGTCATCGAATGCTTTGACCGGGTTGCCATCCTCGTCGTAGGTCATGACGATGAATTCCGGCTCGACCCCGGCAAAGCCGGTATAGCCTTCGGCCGCGGCATCGCGCATGGCGCGCTTCAGCGCCTGGCGCGGGCACACGTTGTAAGGCGCGTCTTCCCAGTAAAGGTCCGAAAAGATGACCGCCATCGACGTGTCCCAGGGGCAGACATAAACGGCGTCGAGATCGGGCACGACAACCTGGTCGCTGTCCGCTGGGCTGAGTTCCGGCACGAACGAAACCGAATGCACCGCGAATTGCGGACCTTTGCCCAGACACAGCTCTTCAAAGTCGCTCATGGGAACGGGCTTTGTCTTGGGGACACCGTGCATGTCTATCCAAGACGCCATTACGTATTTCACGCCCGCTTCTTCAAGTTTGGCTCTGGCCTCGGGAATACGAGGGCGGTTCCGCTCTACCGCGTCGGCAAAGCTCTCATAATAGATGGTTTCAGGCATGGATGTCTCCCTCGTGTCCTGTCGTCTTGTGCGTGATCGCTCTTATCCCGGCACGAAGTCGTCGGGGTCGATACCCGGAACGTGGGTCAGACCGGCAAGCTGTTTCCAGTTGTGCGGGTAGGCGGCGTAGAAAATGACGCATCTGTCGTCCGCTTCGTAGGAGATGTGATTGTCCTTCGGAACAAACAGGACATCGCCACGGTTGCAGATGTAGGTTTCGCCGTCGCAAACCAGCCGGAACGTGCCTTCCAGAACATAAATGATTTCGTCGCAGGTCAGATCCCACGGCACCTTGATGTTCTTGAGAACGTTGACCCCGCCGCACATGGTCTCGCTCATCGCGCTTGTGACCATCGGTTTGATGTAGGTGTCGCTGTCCTTTTCACCGATCGCGTTGTAGCGATCCGCGACAAGATCCCATTTCATGAGTTTTGGTGTGTCACCCATAGCTTAGCTGCCTTCCTTGGCCAGATGTTTCAGAATGGATTCGTTCAGTTCGACTTTGTAGCCGTCCGGATCTTCGCAGAACGCGATCACGCGCGTGCCGTTCTTCATTGGTCCGGCGGGGCGCGTGATTTTCACACCCGCTGCCGCGAGGTCTTCGCAGGCCTTGTATACATCGGGCGTTTCGATACACAGATGCCCCCAGCCATCCCCTTTGTCATAGGGCGTTGACTGATCCCAGTTGCAGGTCAGCTCCAGCGTCGGAAACTCCGCTTCGGGACCGTATCCAATGAACGTGTTGGTGAACTTGCCGTCAGGGTAGTCGGTGCGACGCAGAACCTGCATCCCGAGAATGCCGCAGTAAAACTCCAGCGATTTGTCCGTATCCATAACGCGGATCATCGTGTGCGCCAGTCTGAACCCGCTTGCGATTTCCTGCTCTGCCATCAGGCGTCCTCCGGTTGTTTTGCCTGCACCACATCGCGGGCAACCATGTTTTGAAAGGCACGTACGCTGTCTTCCCAGACAGGCGACAGCAAGCCACCGCTCTGCGCCGCGATCGACGCGCGCCCGAGCTGCAGACGCTCTGTCATTTCGTGATCTTCCTTGTGCACATCCCACCACAACTTCTTGAGCCCCTCGATTTCGTCTTCGCTAAGCTGCTGCCCTTCGGTGGTGTAAAGCGCCCGCTTTTGCATCATCGTGCCCGGGCCTGTGGGAATATTGAGGTAAACACCCAACTGATCCGGAAAGTACCGCCCCAGAATGAAGTTGGGATAGAGTGCAAGATACCTGGAGCTGACCGCGAGACTGCCGGAGGTGCCGACCTCTTCGTCCAGATCGACAGCACTGCCCATGCAGTTTCCGTCAATTATGGTGTAATGGTCTTCGAGCGGCTGATCGGTTGTCGACTTATGAACGAACTGGACATGGTAGGGCTCGATGAAGTTCTCCATGATGAATTTCCAGTTGCAGGCGACTTCGCCGAAATCCAGCGTGCCGATGCAGTCAACCTTGTCCCAGTTTACGCCATTGAGACGTTCCCGGATCGACGATGAATAGGTGTCAAAAGGCTCTGCCTTGCCATCTATGTTGACGAAAATCCAGTCGTTCCAGACCTGGCTGCGTACCGGAATCAGACCGGTCTCTGCGCGCTCCATGCCGTCTGCGATGTGCATGTTTGCGCCGCCAAAATGGGGCGCGGCCTTCAGATTGCCGTCCAGATCGTAAACCCAGGCGTGATAGGGGCACCGTATCAGATTGCCGACGTTTCTGGGTTCTTCCAGCAGCGTCAGGCAACGGTGTCGGCAGATATTGTGAAAGACGTTTATGTCGCCGGCCCGGTTGCGCACAATCAGCAACGGATGGCCCGCGAAGTTTATCGGAACGGCGTCACCCTTCTTGGGCAGTTCGTGCACAAATCCGACACATATCCAGTTCTTCGTGAAAACGGTTTTGCATTCAGTATTCCAAAAGTCCTGATCTACATATGCGCCTGCGGGCAAGCCGCGCTTTGGCGAGATGTCTTCCCAGAACGGCTCTAGCATAGCTTGGATGTCACGCATTGAACCCCTCCTGCATGCTGGTTCAGACCTGAGGGTGTACTACGGACTGCATCGTCCGATTCCACGCAGCAAATGAAAGGCATGTTGCCATTGCTGTCCATAGTTTTTTACGGTTTCAGTAAAATATTTTGCGGTTTCAGCAAAAAGCGGGTTAACTGACTTCGGGAACCGGAGAATTCAAATGGTCCGGCGCGCAATGACCCGGGCAACGGTTGGGACATGATTGACACGCCTTTTTCCAGAATGTTCGGCTTGCAGCACCCTGTCGCCCTTGCACCTGTTCCCGGGCAGGCGCACGCCCGGTTGGCCGCCGCCGTTTCAGAGGCAGGGGGACTTGGCATCGTCGGCGCCGGTGCGGCCGACGCGCGACAGATCCCTAAGCTGTTGACAGAGGCGGGTGAAACGGCCGTGGCCTGCGGTCTTTTCTGCGATGTGCTGTCCGATCATCCGGACATCCTGCCCGAGGTTTTGCGCCACAGGCCGCGCGCGATCTGTCTATCCCGTGGTGATCCGCGCCGGTTCAGCGACGCGCTTCAACGGGCCCGTGTACCGATCATCTGCGTTGCGTGCACAGTGCAGGACGCCAAACGCGCCGTCGAAGCGCACGCCGATGTCATCATCGCGCAGGGGACGGGGGCGTCGGGGCAGTCTTCGTCTCGGACCATGTTCAGTCTCGTGCCCGAACTTGCCGACCACATACATGACGCGGCGCATGACACGCTGCTTCTGGCCTCTGGCGGCGTTGCAGATTCCAGAACTCTTGCCGCCACGATCGCGCTCGGGGCAGATGGCGCTGTGATGGGAACACGGCTATTTCTGTCGCAGGAGGCTGGTCTGTCGCAAGCGCAGCAGGTTCAGGCACTGAGCTCTGACGGGGACGAGGCGTTGCGGGAGGCAAGCAGCTTCGGTCAGGGCATCGGACTCGTTCGAAGCGTGACGCCGGTTGCCGACATCCTGAACACCGTATCGCGCCGCGCGGAACGCATCCTGTCGCATTCGATTCGAGCGGTCGTGCGCTGACACTGTTGGGTGCATGAGGGACATTGCTTTGACGCACCGGTGCGCTGCGGAATGGGCCCGGTGTGGCGTGAGGCCCTGCGTTCGACCGGGGCAGGGGTGATGGCGAATGACCCTGCAGGCGTGACCGTCCTGCGGACTTGAGACCGCACCCAATTTCACGCAGTCTTTACATATCGGCCAGCAGAAGGATGCCAGTGCATGCAAGGCGGACAGACCTTTCCACCAGACGCGCGCCGGACACCTGTATTGTCTGGCGGCGTTGGCTTCGCGCTTTTTGTGGCATCGCTGCTGGTCATGTTGACAGGCGGCGTCGTGGCACAGGACAACCAGGATGAATGGCAGGCCGAGGTGGTGCTTGAATTGCCGCCTCAAGGTGGCATCGAGGAGGGCCGGGCGCGGCTTCGCAGGTTTGCCGAAGATCCGGGCTGGACTGTGCTGGCCGAGCGGACGAAGAGTGGCACGCCGTCCTCTCTGACGCTTCGGTTTCCGTCTCCCTTCGCGCAGCTTACGCAGCCGGATGACACGCCTCTCAGGCTTTCAGTGCTGCCCACGCGTCCCGCATGGTACATCTACCGGTTCAAGTATCTGGATCTGGACACCGTCGACGCGGCGGACTTCCCCTTTCGTTACATTGAGGTGGACTGGAACACGGAGGGCCTGCCCAGAGGGCCTGCGGGCAGTTTTGCAACTGCGCATTTCGATTTTCACTTCTATCTCAAGCCGCGAGAGTTCGTGGAACGCGAAGTTGTCTGCGAGAACAACGGCAAGACATGCGAGCCGATGAAGGCCGGGCATGCGCAGATGCGGCGGTTCATGGCGCTGCCCGAACCGTGTTTTCTGCCTGCCACCTATGCGCCGGATATGGGCAGCGCGATACCGGCGATGGGGCTGCATCTTCTGGACGGGTCGTTTGACTACACGCTGGACAACGTGAACGAGAACGCGGTGGTGATCTATGGAACCTTTGACGGCGAGATCATGTTTCTCGAAACATCGCTGACATTGTTCGCATTGGCAAAAGCGATCGAAGCCGCCGGGCAGGACAGGGCGCTCGAATGGTCAATTCCACAACCTGACGCCTACGTGACGGACGTCTGGCCGACGCGCGCTGTCCTGAGGTACCATGAGACAGACAACGTGTTCGCCTTTTCCTATGCAGGGTTCGAACAACGCGTGCCCGTGCGTGACTGCACCTGACGGACACACCTGTCCGTGCACGCCGCGCACCTTGTGTGCGGTGCCCGCACCGGGCACCCGTCTGAAGCCTCGGGTGACACGTCGGGCGCTTTATCCCAGCAGCGTCGGAAAGAAACTGAGAACCAGGAAGACTGCCGTCAGAACCAGACTTGCGGCAAACATGACTCCCTGCAGGCGTGGCTCCGAGCGCATGCGATCAATCCATCCCCCCAGAAGCAGCAGGGGCAGAGCGACCGCGGCCGCGCTCATGTTCAGCAGGATGCCCACCCAGGTGTTTGCAGCAGACGGCGTGTCCGTGACATAGCTGCCCCAGGGCGGCAGATACATGCCGGCGCCCGCTCCGGTCAGAACGGTCAGGCTGACGCCCAGAAAATTGCAATAGAGGCTGACAATCGCAAGGCCGCAGAACAGCCATGCGTTCCAGGAATTGAAGTAGAGATACGGCCGAAGTGCCACAAAAACCAGCATGAACACGGCTTCCAGCAACCCCAGTTCATGCGCCATTCCGACAATCGGAGCCCCCGGCGCCTGAACCGCCAGACCGATCAGAAGCCCACCCAGAAAAAGCACGCAGGCGGCAATCATCATGACGGTCTGATCGGCAGGCCGTGGTGTCATCAAGGCGGTCATCGCGGCGCAGTCAAGCGTTCAGCACTCATTTCGAAAGTCTTCCCTCTTCGGTTTCAGTGAGATCGGGGTCGGGTTGTTCTGCACCACCCGGGTCGCCCTCTTCGTTGAATCCCGGTGCAGACACATCGATATAATCAGGGCTTGCCGCCGTTCGCGCAAGGGTCTGCCAGAGGGTGACAAAGAGACCCGCCAGAACAGGTCCGAGAACAAGCCCGACAGCGCCAAAGCTGGCAAGACCGCCCAATGTCGAGATCAGGATCAGCACATTGTGCAGCGAAGCCGTGCGGCCAACCAGAATGGGCCGAAGGATATTGTCGATTGTCGAGACCGCCGCGATGCCCCAGATCGCCAGCCCCAGGCCCATGGCAAGCTGGTCCTGCGTGAACAGCCAGATTGATCCTCCCAGGATAATGATCAGAGGTCCGATACCCGGGATCACCGAAAAGACCAGCATGATCACGCCCCAGAACGCCGCGCCGTGGATGCCGACAACCCAGAAGCCCAGAGCGCCAAGCGATCCCTGGGCCAGGCCGATCACAAAAGTCCCTTTGATCGTTGCCTTGCTGATCAGCACCATACGGTCCGCAAGTTCAGCCTGGGTTTTGTGCGGCAACCCGGTGAACGAAAAAATCTGCGTGATGACAGAGCGATCCATTTGCACAAACATGAAGAGCGCATAGAGATAGATGAAAAGATTGAGAAAGAACTGCGCTGTCCCGGAGGCAATATGCCCCAAAACCGATGCGGCGAACCCACTAATGGCACTGGTCAGTTCGCCCAGCTTCGCCATGATCTCGGCGCTGTGCGATCCAATCTCGTTGCGGAATGGAACCCATTCGGGCAACGGATCGTCCGGTGACAGCCCGCGCAACTCCTTGACGAGCTCTTCCGCGCCTTCCGACATGCCCTTTGCCTGTTCCGCTGCCAGAAACATCACGCCAAGCAGGGGGCCGACAACGGACACGACAAGCACGATCAGCGTGAGGGTCGCAGAGAACCCGCGTCTGCTACCTGTGAGAGCCATCATGCGGCCCTGCAACCGGGCCGACATCGCCGCCGTTATTGCCGCAAGAGTGATGGCCACAAGAAACGGTTTTACCATTCCGATGAACAGAATGGAAACAAGCGCGGTCACGCCAAGCAGCGCAATCCAGCGGATGGCGTCCGGGTTTGGCTGGCTCATGACCCAGATCCTTGCAGTCCTTTGCAGCAACTCATGCGTATACAAAATTGATGATGTCCGCTACGTCATAGATCATATCGTTGCATTGGACGTTCCGAAGAGAAAGGTGCGATATGGCGTGTGCCTCGCGTGTGAACCCGCACAGGGCCGAAGGGTTCAGCGATTGCGTGAAACGGTGTTCTGACACGGCCATGCGCTCGCCGGGGCATGGCCGCGTGCCCAACCTCACGCCTGGACCAGCCTTGGCTTCGTCCCTATGGCCGGGTGTGCATATCTGATGGCGACCCGTGCAGATGTTCAGGCCGAATTCGACATCTTGCGTTCCAAGATGGCAAAGCGCGATGCGCCGGAGAGTGCCGGGACAGACCCGCATGCCGAAGCGGCGCAGACCCGCGCGACCCCGGGCACAGAGGCAGATCCGGCAGCGGACGAGGCTGATGCCGACGTCACGCAGGCCGATGTACAGTCGGAACTTGAGCGTCTGTTGTCCCATCTTGGTGTTTCGGAAGACGAGTTGCAGGATCTGACGACTCAGTTCTGGCAAGAGCTGGATACGCTGCCGCACAAAAAACCGTTGCTGACGGCCATTGGCGCCTTTGGTCTGGGGTTTGTTTTGGGACGACTAACAAAGTAGGGAGGCTGCTATGAGCCGTCATCTGGTTCGTGATCTGGAGCACTCTGGCAGCCGGATCAGCCGCAATGCACATATCGCCTTGCGTGCCGAACGCATCATCGCGCGCAGGCGTCTTGCCGTTATCCGGTCTCAGACCGGTCTGTTGGCCTTTGCTGGCGCTCTGGCCGGCATTGGCGTGCTGATGGCGAATGTTGGGGCGTTCTTCTGGCTGGCCGAAGGTGTCGGATACGCAAGCGCTGGCGGGATTCTGGCAGCCGTCAACGTCGGACTGGCAGCGCTGCTCGGTCTTGTGGCGTCGCGAATGAGCGCCGACCGGGATCTGGAGCCTGTGGTCGAGCTGCGCGACATGGCGATGGAAGAAATCGAAGCCGAGGTGGCAGAGGGTGTGGCAGAAGTCAGGTATCTTGCCAACAATCTGCGACGCATCGCAGCCGATCCTTTCGGCGCAGCTTTGCCCAGCCTGCTGGGCCCGGTCCTGACGGCTCTTGTCAAGTCGTTGAGAAAGTAGTCGGTCATGGACGTTTACGGCTGCTCGCAGCGCACGCATCGCACGGCCAAAGACGGTGTTTCTTTGCGGGCGCGCAGGCTCTGAAACCGTTTGAAACAAGGTGCGGAACGCGCTGGAAAATGACACTTGACCTTTACGTTGTGTCGGCGTTTAAGTTTTCCCATGGTTCTCGACGGTCGAATTGCCCGAGAGATGAAAAGGGAACACGGTGCGGTGTAGCCATCAGGCGCCAAGTCCGTGACTGCCCCCGCAACTGTGAGTGGCGAGCGACACCGAAATGACCCACTGGGCCGTGGCCCGGGAAGGATCGGGATAGCGACGACCCACGAGTCAGGAGACCTGCCATCGCAACTGAAACTTACCTGGGCGGGGTGTCCCACAGGGAGAGACCTATGTTGAATGCGGTCAGGACCGTTCGAAAACTGGGTGCGACCATGTCCGGGTTACATCGGAGGTGGCGATGTACCGGATTTTCTCAAAGACACATGTATTGCATGTCGATTGTGCAGGGTTTGCCAAAACGCTGCTGACATGTAGGCCAGCGCTGGCGACCTTGTTCATCGGGGCGGATGCATGAGCAGTCAAAGCCCTGTCGGGAAAACGCCTGTCGAACGCGGATTTTGCCTGACTGAACTTAGCATTTTCGCCGCGGTTGCGCTGGCGATTGCAGTGTCGGTCTTGGTCTGGCTTGCGATCCTGGCCGTGATCTGATGCCACCGGTTGTTCAGATACGCAATCTGACGCTGGGATACCCCGGGCTGGTGTTGTTTCGTCAGTTGTCAATCGACATTGAGGCCGGAACCACTCTTGCGGTTTTGGGGGCGAACGGTGCCGGCAAGAGCACGTTCGTGAAGATGCTGCTGGGTCTGAAATCCCCTTTGATGGGCGATATGTCATGGCCGGGCGGCCGTCCGAAAGAGATTGGCTATCTTGCGCAAATGACAGAGTTCGACCGTCGTTTTCCAATCCGAGTCCGGGATCTGGCGGCCATGGGGGCGTGGCGCGGACTCGGCTTTTGGAACAGGCTGGATCGTGCCGGTCGCAACCGGGTCGCGGCAGCCTTGAATGACGCTGGTGTCGCGGACCTTGCCGATCGCCCGATACACACGCTGTCGGGTGGGCAGTTGCAGCGCACGCTTTTTGCCCGCGTCATCCTTCAGGATGCGCCTCTGATCCTTCTCGATGAACCCTTTGCCGCGGTTGACCAGAACACCGAGACACATCTGCTTGCGATCATCAGACGCTGGCGGGACGAAGGCCGGGCTGTCGTTCTGGTCGTGCATGATTTGTCTTCGGTTCTGGATCATTGCAGTCATGCGCTGCTCCTCGGGGGCCAGAGGGCGACACATGGTCCGGTCGAAGACGCTCTCACGCCGGACAGTCTTGTTGCACAAGGGTATCTGTCAGAAAGCCAGGCCACCTGGATGTTCCGCGAGAAGGCGCGAACGCCGGAGAGCGCAAATGTTTGAATTAATTTCTGAAATGTGGAGTTTCGCGTTCATGCGGCGGGCCTTTGTGGTGACCACGGTCCTGTCGGCTTCGGTCGCTCCGATCGGTGCGTTTCTTGTTCTGCGTGGTCTCTCGCTGGCGGGAGAAGCCATGGCGCACGCGATCACGCCGGGTATCGTGATCGGATTTGTGATCGCCGGTCTGTCTGTGACATCTCTGCTGGTCGGCGGTCTGATTGCCGGAATAGGCGTTGCCGTGCTCACTGCGCTGCTGGCGCGCAAGACGATTCTGCGCAGCGATGCCAGCCTTGCCTCGCTTTACCTGATCGCACTGGCCGCCGGTATTTTCATTCTGTCGGCGGCAGGATCTGCCGTGCCATTGAAAAGTTTTCTTTTCGGGTCGATTCTGGGCATCGGCGACCCCTCCCTGCTATTGGTGGGGGGGGTGGCGACGCTGACATTGGTTTCGTTTGCAGTGCTGTTGCGGCCATTGATCATCAGCACCTGCGATCCCGTGTTCTTCGAGTCGCAGACCCGGCGGCCCTGGCTTGTCGAGCAGGGGTTCATGCTGCTGCTTGTGCTCAATCTGCTGGCCGCTTTCAAAACGCTTGGCACGCTGATGGCGGTTGGTCTGATGATCCTGCCCGCCACTGCCGCCCGGTACTGGGCAAGTACCATCACCGTGCAGCTGGTTCTCGGTTTTGTCTTTGCCGTGCTGAGCTGCTGGATCGGTCTGACCCTGTCTTTCCTCTTTCCTGAAACGCCGTCCGGCCCTTCGATCGTTCTGGTCGCCGGCGGCTTTTTCCTCATCTCGGCCTTGATTGGCCCTCTCGGTTTCGGCGGACGCTTGCGCAAGGCGTCCGATGCGGAAAACACAACAGTTGCGCGCACATATACAAAAGAGAGAACAGAATGATCACAACGAGGACTCTTTACGCCGCTCTGACGTCGGCGTCGCTGGCGCTGTCCGCACTTCCTGCTGTGGCAGATGACTCCGACATGAATGTTGTCGCCAGTTTCTCGATTCTGGGCGACATGGTCGAACAGGTTGTCGGCGATCATGCCAGCGTCGCCACGATTGTTGGCCCGGATGCGGATGCGCATATCTATCAGCCTTCGGTCGCGGATGCGCGGGCGGTGGCCGAGGCCGATGTTATTTTTGTCAACGGACTGGGGTTCGAGACGTGGTCTGACGACCTGATCTCGGAATCCGGAACCGAGGGGGTGGTCCACGTCGCAACGGATGGAATCACGCCGATTGAAGTAGAGGGCGAGACCGACCCGCATGCCTGGAACTCGTTGACAAACGGCATGATCTACGTGCGCAACATTGCGGCTGCCATGTCGGAAGCCATGCCGGAACATGCTGACGACTTTGCCAAAAATGCCGATGCGTATATCGCCGAACTGGAAGCGCTGGATGCCAAGACCAAAGAGAGCCTGGCCGCACTCCCTGCGGCCAACCGCACCGTGGTCACCGCTCACGATGCGTTTGGCTATCTGGCCGACGCCTATGGTCTGACCTTTCTGGCGCCTGTCGGGATCGACACCGAAGCAGAGCCGTCCGCGAATGAACTGGCCGCCTTGATCGACCATCTGAAGGCCGAAGGCGCGGCGGCACTGTTCGTCGAGAACATCACCAACCCGGAACTGGTCAAGCAGATCTCGGACGAAACCGGAATCGAGATCGGAGGGCAGCTGTATTCTGATGCTCTGTCCGAGCGTGGCGGCCCCGCGACCAGCTATCTTGCCATGTTCAGGCACAATCTGGGCGCGCTGCTGGATGCGCTTGGTTCATCGTCGGCAAGCTGAGCGTTTGCCCATTCGGACGGCGCCTGCGGGCGCCGTTCCTGCCCGCTGGTGCGCTGCAGGATCGGGACAAGACGGTTAGCTGACCCGGATGTAGCCCGCCAGGCCTGACTTCTGATGTTCGATGACGTGGCAATGAAAGGCCCAGTCCCCGGGATTGTCTGCGACAAGACCGAGGTCGATCACTTCATCCTTGAGCAGCAGAATTGTGTCGGTCCAGTTCGCGGGCAGGGTCCGCATGTTTGACCGGATGGGTTTGAACACCAGACCGTGCAGATGGATGGGATGCAGGTTGGGCGACTCGTTGTATAGCCTCAGCACATAGCTCTGCCCCAGTCGCAGGTGGGCCACGGGGCCTGTGCCCTCAACTGCGTCGCCCGGCCAGGGCTTGCGGTCGATCGACCAGAAGGTGTAGCCGAAATCGCCGCACAATCCGTTCTTTGTGCCGTCTCCGTCGGGCGACCATCCGAAAAGAATGTCCTTGCGCTCGGCATTCGCAAGATCGGGTTCCTTCAGTTCCGGTTTCGGCAATGGCGCAAGCTCTGCGAGATCACGCTTGACCGAGGCGCCGACAGATCGCAGCGTGACGATATCGGTCAGCTGGCCGGCAATGACGGACTGAACCGCAACAGGCGTCCCTTCTGACTCGGGAACACGCAGCGCGATGTCGGCCCGTTCGCCCGGTGCGATCCATAGCGGCGCGTCCTGCGTCGGCATTGCAATCGGTTCCAGAACCGGGTTGCCATTCCACGCGATGACCCGGCCCGGAACAGGGGGCAGAAACAGCTTGTAGACACGCGTCAGGTCGGTGTTCAGAAGGCGCAGGCGCACAAGGCCGCCGGACGGCACGTCATATGTGGGCGCTACATCCCAGTTGACCGTGCGCACATTGCCGTATGTGCCGCCACGCGCCGCCCCTCTGGCCGTGAAATAGGGAAGGAACGTGCCGTCATCGTTCAGCCGGAAATCTTTCATGTTCACGGGAACATCTGCGTCAAATCCCGGATCCATGTCTTCCTCGACAATGAGCATGCCGGTCATCCCATGAGCAATCTGCTGCATCGTCATGCAGTGCGGATGATACCAGAACGTGCCTGCGTCCGGTGGTGTGAACGCGTAGGTGAACGTCTCGTCCTTGGCGACGGGCATTTGGGTCAGATAGGGAACCCCGTCCATCTGGTTTGCAATCCGCAAACCGTGCCAGTGGATTGTCGTGTAGTCATCCAAACCATTGGTCAGGTTGATCGCGCTCTTTTGTCCCTTCCTGAGACGCAGAACCGGAGGCGGCGCATGATCGGCAAGGCTCACTAGATTGGGTGTCGGCGGACGGTCTTCGAAGACGTAGCTTGTCAGACGTGTTCTGAAGTCAAACGTCCTGGTGTCCTGAGCGAGCGACCGGCTGACACCCCCCACGGCCGCAAGCCCTGCGGCACCGGCGACAAAGCTGCGCCGCGTGAGACGAAGCTGTGGGTTTTTATGCATGCTGCGCTCCTGTGGTCGCCGTGTTCTCAGGCATTAATGTGGTCGGTCGTTCCGGATCAAGTGCCGACCGGGTGAGGCACGGACGGCGGATCAGGAACCGGTGGGCCGCAACGCAACAAGATGGTTGTCCCATTGAACACCTTGCTGCACATGTTGCTGAAACCCGGTCACACCAAGCCTTCCCAGAATTCCTGTGCCGGTTGTAACGCAAAACCCTGCGTGGCTGGCCGGTGCAATCCCGCAGGCATCTTCAAGCGCGACCGTACCAGTGTGCGCACCGTCCTGTGTCGCGTACACCTCGACCCGCCCGCCGCGCGGTGATGTGATGGCCACCCGGGCCCCATCGCCGGAGAAGGCGACACTGCCCGCGTAGCCCTGCATCTGCTGATGCGCGGCGGCTTCGGAATGCAACAGCTTTGGTGTCATGTCCCTGCGATGCAGCATCAGAAGCGGCGGGGTGCGCGCAAGATCGCCCTGCCACTGGAAGGCCCCGGCAACCATCCCGTCCGCGCGCGCGGCAAGATGCCGGATCGAGTTCTGGTGCCAGGCCTCGGCCAGAACAACCCTGTCCAGCAGGTCTCCAGCGGGTGACAGATAGACCAGACTTGGCTGCATGACATCGAGGTTCAGCTTGGTGCGCCCGGTCGACGGATGAGTTTCGATCCCTCCATTTGCAACCACCAGCGTCTCCTGGCCCGGCAGGCGCAAGAGCTCGTGCGGGCCTGTCCCATAGGTTGGGATCTCACCCACGCGCCGATAACCCCCGGCGGCATCCCAGATACCGACGCGGCCCTGCGCGGCCTCATAATCGCTCTCTGACGTGTAGAGCAGCGTGCCGTCGGAAGAAAACGCGCCGTGCCCGTAGAAATGCCGGCCGTTTGGGGCGCCAAGCTCTGCCACGACCTGACCGGTCCCACGGCAGTCCATGACAAGTGCGAATGTTCCGGGACGGCGCGCAAACGCCACGGCCTCGGGGCGCAATGGATGGGCGGCTGCGGCGTGTCCGCGTGTCGGAAGATTCTGCGAAAATGTCAGATCTCCGGTTTCGGTCAGACCGCAAAGCACAAAGGTGCCGTCACGCGCGCGTGCCGCTGCCAGATAATCGGGTGCGCCGACATCTGCCCACGAAGGGCGTGGGGCAAGCGCTGCTGCGGCCAAACCTGCAAGAAACCCGCGTCTGGAGTGTTCGCCCTGAGATCCGTTGTCCATCGTCCGTTCAATCGTACCGGCCCTTTGTGCTGGACGCCGACGCATCCGTGAAACATGCACGCAGGGCGGACCGCCATGTCCACCAAAGCTGCAACTGCTGGGAATCATGCCTTGCTCCGCTCAGGCTAAGCATTGCGTCTCGTCCGTCTACCCCAAACGCCTTTGAATCAGAGCTGTTTCATGCAGTCAGGGACAGGGGATAGCGCTCGGTCAACATGGGGTGCCAAGCTGCGGAAAGATCGCAGGCCGTGTCGCGCTCTGCCCCGTTTTGCTATCATGGAGCACACTCGGCCGATCGCAGATCACGCCCTCCGCCGGCCAGCAAGGTTTTCAAAACCTCGGGTGCGGTGTAATCTGCCGGGATCAGAGCGAACGAGGCTCTTGCTCATGCTGTCGCGTGTTCTTTTCTTCGTGCTGCTTGTCATTGCAGGATCAACCGCCGCCGCGGACAAGGTTGCTCTTGTTCTGGGCAATGGAAACTACACGCATGCCGAACCGTTGCGCAACGCAGCCAATGACGCAACGGACATGGCGGACACATTACGTCGTCTGGGGTTTCGCGTGTATGAAGGCGTGGACTATTCGCGGCGCGATGCCCTGCGTCTCGTTCAGGATTTCGTCAACAGTCTCAACAGCGCCGATACCGCGCTTTTCTTCTATGCCGGTCATGCAACGCAGATCGGTACGGACAATTTTGTCATGCCTGTGGATGTCAGACCCGGCACAGAAGACGAGCTGATGCAGACGTCGATCAAGATGCAATCCATTCTTGCCTCGATGGAAACCCGGGCCGCGACGCGGATCGTGATACTGGATGCGTGCCGGAACAATCCGTTTCTCAGGTCGGGCGGTTCGAACCGCTCGGTGAGTGCGGATCGCGGATTGTTCAAGATGGATGCGGGCGTGGGATCCTACATCGCCTATTCCACCGAGCCGGGAAATGTGGCGACGGATGGCACGGGACGCAACAGTCCGTTCACTGCCGCGCTCTTGCAGCATATCACACAGCCCGGGCGGGATATTCATTCCATGATGAGAAGCGTACGGGCCGATGTGATTGATGCGTCCGGCAGCAGGCAGACCCCGTGGGAAAACTCGGCGCTGATCGACGAAGTGTATCTTGCCGCCGCTCCGCCGCAAGCCGTTCAGCCATCGGTTCCCGAAGCACCCGTGTTGCAAAGGCGTGCTTCGGCCGGCGAAACATGCGGTCCGGTCAACATGCTGGGATCGCACGCTTCTTTATGCGCGTCCTCGACACTTTCCTCGCAATCGGGCAACAGTTACCGCGGGGCAAACCTTCTGGACAACAATCCTGCAACGGCTTGGGTCGAGGGCCAGAGCGACGCGGGTGTGGGCGCGTATCTGGCGATTGACTTTGACATGCGCCGCGACGTCAAAGCCATTGATCTGCTCAACGGATACACCAAGTCACAAAGGCTGTTCTATCGGAACGGACGCGTGCAGGAACTGCGCGTCACCGGGTCCAACGGCGTGCGCACCACGGTCATATTGCGCGATGACTGGGACTGGCAGCGGGTACACTTGTCCGGATTCGAGGATCTGTCATGGATACAGCTGGAGGTCGGTAGTGTTTATCCTGGTTCTCACTATGAGGATACGGCGTTGTCTGAACTGAGGTTGCACTGAGCCCGGGCCGCTACTGGCAGCGAAAGTCGCCACGTACACCGTATTCGTCGACGGTCACGAACCCCCCGGACACAAGCTCCAGCTGAACAATCGTGGCGCGGTGGGACATGCCGTTGAACCAATACTGACCCGTACCAGTTGTACCGCCTGTCAGCATGACATCCAGGTCAAGCCGCGCACCGGCGTAGTCGAAGACGCCAATGACATTCAGCGTGCCGGGGATTTCGTTGGCGCGTCCTTCGAGAATCAGAAACTTGATCTGTTGTCGCTGGGCCGCGCTTCCGACGGCAGCAGAGTTTCCGTAGGTGAACAGGCTGATCTGGACCAACCCGGTGGTTTGCACCCCGTTCGCCGTGGCGCTGCATCTCAGCTCGGCGACGGGAAGGCCCTGCGCGCATGCGCCTGTGCTGATCCAGAGTGTCAGGAAAGCGAGGAATGATCTCATATCAGGGGCACCGCTGCGTGTCGCGTTCTTCGTTGCGGCAGAGTACCACATCTTGACAAAACCTGCACAACCGCACGTGTCAGAGTGCATGGTCGCAGCGCGCGCAAACACGGTCCGGGGTTCTCCGTGGCGGCGCCTGAGTACGGTGGCATCCGGCGCGAGAAACAGGCCACAGACCATCGAAACCAGCCCAAACGGCGCAATTTCTGCTTTCAATGTCATGCGTCATGCCGTGAACTTTACACGATCAAGGGCGTTTGAGGGCGAGAAGGGAACTGGCCGGTGGTGGGTGAGCAGACCGAAGTGCACGAAATGACAGTGTCCAACATGACCTATTCCGAGATGGTCGCGTTCTACAATGTGCAGCTTGGCCGTGTCGAAATGGTCTGGTTCCGGATAATGTATCTGCATGCCGCAATGGTGGGCGTGCTTGTCTTCTTCTCTGAAGCAGACGCATTCCTGATGCTGCAAAGGGCTGTTGTGTTTGCGTTTTTCACCGTGAATCTGGTGATATTTCTCGCGGCTCTCAGCGAAGGCTATGCCGCGCTGAAGGCGGCGCATGACGACCTGTTGCGCTTTCCAAATGATGATGGCGCCGTCGATACCTGGTTCAGAAGCCGGCAGTTCGGATACAGAAAGACGGTTCGCAACCTGACGCTTGTGGTCACCTGGGCGCTGATCGGCTTTCTACTGTTTGGCTGATGCGCCCAGCCCGTCGCCCACGATCATGAAAGGCGCCCAATACGCGGGATGCCTTGTCCGCGCCGTGGACGCGGGATCGTCCAGAATCGAGAGCATCGCATACCGGATCGCATCGGCGCGGGAGGTTGCCGGCGTTTTGTCAAGTATGTCGAGGGTGCGCGTTGTCAGATCCACGGCCGCGTCAGAGTAGACTGGCCAGTGCGATACCATCAGGCTGCGCGCGCCACTGACAAAAAATGCGCTGGCAAGACCGGACAGGCCTTCGTCGCTGCGGCTGTCGCCCGAGGCAGTGTTGCAAGCCGACAGTATGACGAAATCCGCGTCGAGATCGAGGCTGGCGATTTCGGATGTGGTCAGCAGTCCGTCATCATTGGCGGTCGCTATGGCGGGGGGTGTCATCACCAGGCCGGAATCGTTCACGCCAATCTCTCCTGCGATCAGGCCGTGAGTGGCGAAATTGACAACCGAGTAGCGGCGCAGCTTGCCTGTCGCACTCATCTCTTTGATGGCGCTTTCCGTCGCATCCTGCTGAAGCAGAAGACGGCTTTCCCCGAAACGACCTGCAATTTCGCGCAGTTCGCAGCGTGTGTCGGGTAACGCTGTCAAATCTGCCACAAGACGGGCGCGGTCAGGTCCGGTGCTGCGCTTCAGCGCAGCTGGCGTCAGCGCGGCAATGGCGACGCTGTCTGACCTGCCGGGATCGCAATCAAAGTCGATCGCGCCCTGTCGCTGCACACCGATCAGCGGATCTCCGACACCCAGAAAAGACCGCGCCTTAGCGGTCTGCCCCGCGCGATCGCGCATTGCTGCAAAGCTTGCAACAGTCGGGGCAATCTCGATTGACATATCGCGAATAAGCCAATGTCCGGCATCCAGGGACAAACCGGCCGCCAAAGGCGCCCGCAGCGAAAGATGGAAGGGATGCGAAATCAGCGCCTGATCCGGCACCACGATCAGGCGGTCTTTGCCGTCGAGCAGCTCGGCCATTGGTGCGATCAGGTCCTGGTAGGCGCGATGAGCGAGTTGCGTTTCGAAGGCGGGTGTTTGGCTCTGGCCCGCCTCTGCCGCAAAGAAACTGCCCCGCGTCTCGCCCGCGCCTGACTGTGCGCAGGTTGGATCGGTTAGCGCGGCGGAACACCGCAATGCGGCGGACAGTGCCGTCAGATCGGCGCGCGACGGCAGATCTGTCAAAAGAACGCTGTCGTGACTGAGTGCAACAAGAAACGAGGCCGGCGTGCCGTCGGGCATGGTCTGATCGCTCGTGGCATAGATCGCCAGAACCTCATTGTCGCTCAATCGCCCGGCCACGTCGCCAAGCGCCAGCGGTTTCATGTTCGAAATTTCGGCAAGGGCTGGGTCCGCGCGCGCAATGGCATCTGAAAGCGCGCTGTGGCCTTGCCTTAGCTCTTCTCTTTGTTGGCTGAAATTGTCGGCGCTTTTGCCGTCATAGCGCGCTTGTGCGATGGCCGCGTCCATGACGCCGATTTCAGCGTTCAGACGTTCGCGTTCTCTTAACAGAATACGTGTCCGGTCGTCCGCGTCCTCGCGAATGAGCGCGGAGTTCAGTGCGCGGCCGGCTTTCGTTGCGCCGGCCAGCTGAGCAAGCAGAAACGCCTCGTTGTGAAAGCGCAGGTCTTCGCCTGTTTCCGCATCCAGCGCAAGGCGCATTGCGGTCCCCAGATGATACGGCACATGATCGAAGGCCGTTCCGGATGCGCCGGGTCGGGCGATGCGATCATCCGTGATTTCCCGGAACGCCAGCAACGCGTCTGTTGTCCGTCCCTCCGCAAGAGCAACCGCGCCGTCGGACCAGGCCAGGCTCTGGTATTCCGGGCTGTCCTGAACAGCGAGGCCGCGACCGAATTCGATCCAGCGACTGGCGTCGGCATAGTCGGTTCTTGTCACCGCCGCCCGTGCCAGGAATGCGACAAGTTGCGCTTTCTGCGTGTTTGAGGCCGCCTGAAAAACCGCATGTTCGGCGACGATCGAGGGCGTTGCGCCCAGACGCTCCGCCACCGTAACCATCAGGACACTTCGAACGTCCGAGACATACTCATCAGAGGTTTCGCCAGAAAAAATACCAGGCAGCAACTCCACCAGTTCCGGTGCCAGATCCTGCCGGATCGTCAACAGTACCATCGCCAGGTTCATCTCTGCAATCCTGACACTGTCGGGATCGCTGTCGTGTCTGCCGCGTTCCAGGCCGTGTTTCTGACGTGCGAAACGCAGTGCCTCGTCGTGATTTCCGGATGCGATGGCCACTCTTGACAGCGCGCCCAGAGCAGCCGAGGCCGCATCTGCGTCACCCTCGGCATTGGCCAATTCCAGCATGCGGGCGTGATATGTGCGGGCGTCGTTCAGCTGTTCGATCTCCGCCGAGGCCAGACCAGCACCGTTCAAGGCAAGCCCAAGCTGGCGGAAACGCACGTCCGGGTGCAGTTCGGCCTGATCCAGCGCCATCCTGTAGAAAGCCAATGCCGCGCTCCATTCCCCCTCCCGATCCTTGATCTGGCCCAGGGCAATCAGCAGATCGAACAACACTTCGGGATCATCGCCGGGCGCGACGGCGTCAATGGCGATGGCTTTGCGCAACATCGGCTCGAACAACGCGTCTTCTATTCCACCGGACCCCGCCAGGGTTGCCGCGAGCGTGCCAATGGGAATGTCCAGCACGGCCGCATAAGCGGGCGCGTAACTCAAAAGCCCGGCAAGATAGGGGCGGGCTGCCCCGAACTGCCCTGTTTCCAGATAGCTCTTCATGATCTGGTTGAGGTAGAACGCCGCGACCGGATCCTCGGGATAGGCGACGTCGAGATAGGTATTCATGTCGTCCAGCGCTCTGGCGTAGGCGGGCGAGGAAAAATCGAGCTTTCCCTCTTCCAGAGCGTCGGAAATGCGCGCGATCAGCCGCTCGCGTTCAACATGAGCGTCGAGTTCGCGCTGAATGTCGGCCAACCACGCGTTCTCGTCGGAGATCGGCAGCGCGTTTATTTCAGCAAACAGTGTCGCGACAAGCTCGTCTTCAACGTCTCCGGTCGCGGCAAACTCGAGCCAGGTGTCTTCTGTATGGGACAGAACTTTTTGCGCGGCCCGCGCGTGTTCGCCCGCTCTGATCAGCGCCAGGGCCGCCATCGCCTGCGCTTCCATTGCCATAGGGTTTTCCGGTCCGAGAAAGTCCGTGGCCATGAACACGAAGAGTTCCGTGAATTGCAGGGTGACGCGCGGGTCGGGGTCAGCCTCGAAAGCGGTCGCCAGGTTTCGCAATGCCCAAAGAAGATCTTCCACCGCGTCTTCGGAGCGCAGCGCGATTCGCGCGATTGCCACGTCGGCTTTCGTTGCCGCGTCGTCGTGGCCGAGTTCAAAGAGCAGGTCCGAAATGACAAACAGGTTGCTCAGACGTTCGGAACTCAATGCGCCGTAGCGCAAGACCACATCCCGGTCGAGCGTTTGCAGGTCCGAAAGAAGGTCAGCATCGAGCCGCCCTTGCATGTATGCGGAAATCAGAAGGATTTCGCGCGCAACCAACACGTCTTCGACGGGCATCGCGTCGTCGAGCGCCTCTGCCGCCAGTGCGCCGGCGCGTTCGAAATCGTCCGTATTGTACGCTTGAACGGCCTGATCGAGGTCTGCGCGCGCCACGATGGGACACAGCGCGAGAACAGCAACCAGAAGAAGACGCATCACGGCTCTCGACATGATCAAAGGCAAACTCCTAAACTTGACTCAAATATTGAAAGGGCTGGTGATTTGGCTCAAGCGTCATTTTTATCTCTGATGTTCGCGGTTGCGGTTTTTTTCGGCTCCGGCGTGGCGGCCGACGAGTTCGAGATCGTTGACAGGGAAGGCTTCAGCCGTGCGCTGGTGGCCAAGACCGCGAAGGTCCCGAAAGGCTGGAACAGCAGCGGACGGATTGCCTGGAACAAGCCGTGTTCGGGTAACGATCTGTACGAGACGCTGTTTCTGACGCAGGCGCCGGATGGATCGGCCGGGGCGCGCATCATGCCGGGATATCAGTTTCTGCTGGACCGGGCTGCACTGACACCCGGATACGCGCCCGATCCGATGCTGAATCTGATGCTTGCGCATTCGGAAGGCGTCAATCAGGAAATGGCGACTTTGTTTCGTGGGTCGAACTGTGCGGTCGCTGATTTCGATGGAAGCGACAGGATACTGCAGGCTCTGATTGTGCCGCAGCGACCGGGCGATGTGCGGGTCATCGAAGCCCATATAGACCAGCCGACCCGCGACGAGATCGGCGCTGTTTTTGGTCAGGGCATTCCGGGTATCGAGATTTCCTATGACGCGCGTATTGTTGAGATGCAGTACACGCGCAACGGTGTGCCGACGACGGAATGGCTGTTTCTGTCGTGGTACAAGTTCGATCATCTGCCAATCGACATGGGAGGCGTCACGGTCAGCAACAGCCATACCGTTGTTGAACCGCTCAGGATTGTCTGGGCGCCAACCCGGAAAGCCGCTGATCTTCTGCCCAGAATCGCCTCGATTTTTGGCGCGATTCGCACGGAACCGGAGTGGCGACGCCGCGTCGATGAACGGATTGCCAAAATCAAGTCTGACTCCGACAAGGAGCGCGCCAGAAGAGAGGCTGAACGCGACCGCAAGCACCGCGAATTCCTTGAATACATCACAGGCGAAAGCGCTGGCGGAGGTGGAAGCGGTGGCGGATCGGGGTCCGGTGGGGCCGGGTCCGGAGGATCGGGTGGGTCTGATACGGGCACGACCACCGATGTTGCCGAGAACGAGGATCCTGACGCAGAAAAAACAGATTACTGGGGCAATCCCATCGAAAAGGAGACCGATTTCTGGGGAGATCCGATCGAGAAGGAAACAGATTTTCTGGGCAACCCGATCGAGACCGAGTAACGCGATACGGCACTTGCCCGGTTTTCGGCAAGCATCCGGGATGCGTCACTCTGATGCCAGGTTCACAAGAATTGGCTCCAGCGCCTGTACGTCCTGATCATCGCCGAATTCGCGCGACAGGAACTGACGAATGTCGTTTGCCGAGCGTGCCCCTGCGTTTCTGAGCAAACCGATGACGTTCAGCAGGCTTTGGCTGGAACAGGCCTGTTCGCGGTACTCCCAGGCAAGGTCGCCGTCGTCTCTCGCCGTCAGGCCGCACCGCTGACCAGGGTTCAGATTGAGCCAGAACAATGTTGAGATATCGAGAATTGCAGAGTGATCGTTCGCCACGTAGCTGTGTTCCAGCATATCAGCACCAAGCCCCGTCATGTCCACAGAGTCGATCGTGCCGTGCACCAGCAGGCCTTTGCCGCCTTGACCGGCACGCGGCGCGTTGCCGTGAAGCTTGCGCGATGCCTCAAGCGCCCAGTCATTTTCAGACGCATAGAGTGTGAGCCGGCGGGCCAGAGGCTGAATCGTGGACAGCATTTCGGCAAAGAGCCCCTGATCCACATCCGGGGCAGCGAAAATCACTTGTTCGAAGACTGGCGTCTCGACCGGCGCGCGGCGAAGCGCCATCAGTTCCAGAGCATCGGTGACGGCGCGATTGCCCATCGAGTGGGCGACGATGTGAATCGTGCGCGCGCCGGACTGTTCGACCAGGTCTTCGAGAAACCGGGTCAGACGGCGGCCGCTCAGGCGGACGACCGCGGTATCCGAAATGTAACCCACCGTGGCCCCGCGCGACGGCCAGGAGTAAAGTATCGGCAATCCCTTGAAATTCATATCGTAGGCCAGTTGCGCGGTGCGCTTGGCCGCGGCGTCGAAGCTGACATTGTAGCCGTGCACGAAAACGAACGCATCGGTGGCTGATTGCGCGTCAAGATCCTTGCGCATTACACCGAAGAAGTCATCCGAGGACACCGGCGTCACGGACTGCAACATGACATGTTTCGCCGGGTCTTCCGAGAATTCCAGCTTCCAGACGGACGGGGCCGAAATCGTACCCGGCTGCCGCACTTTCGGGATCGTGACATTGGCCAGACCGTACTCAAGACCGTCAGAGCGTTGATGCCCGTAAAACCGTGACGGAATTGACCGACCGCTGCGGGCGCGGTCCGTTGCGTAGTAGATATTGACGCTGACATATCCGGGCGCGTCGCTTCGCGAAGGGGGTGGTTCCTGCAATGGAGCAGGCAGCGCGTCTGCCCCTGCATAGAGGGCGATGGCGGTATCTTCGCGGCCGGCGGTCTCTTCAAGGCGTGCGATTTCGCGCATCAATGACCCCGTAAGCAGACGGTTTGCCGCGCCATCACGCAAGGCTTCAAGCGCAGCATAAAGCTGTTCGAGCGCAAGGTCCGTTTCGCCCGCCTGGCGGTACAGATCACCTGCATCCCAGAAAAGCGCCGGCAGATCGGCAGCAAAGACACCGGAATTTCTTGCCGCAAAGGCGGCCCGCACCGCCGCGGTGTCAGCCGCGGCACGCAGGTTGCCGGTCCTGGCTTCCTGTCTCGACTTTTCACCGAGCAGATCAAAAACAACGGCCGGGCTTTCCGCGTTTTCCGTGATCAACGCGTCAATCCGTGCGAGGTCGATGTCACCGGACAGCAGAGCGGCGTCAACCTGGGCGTTGGCGCCGAAAGCGGCCAGCACCGTGAGAACGGCCGAGACAACTGAATTGCGAACGGCATTCATCGCGGGACCTCCGCCTGTTTGAAACCCGCGTTCATTCAACAGCCAACTGGACTCGTAGACAAGATGCAGTAGTCTCGTGGGGCAGATGGGGGATTTGCGTCAGTTGAATTTCTTTAGAAACTTTCTTGTGTTTCTTGTTCCGCTTCTCGTGCTGTTCCCGGGCGCGCTGAGTGCTGGATCCTATGCCCTGCTTGTCGGGGTTTCGGACTATGACGATACAATCGGCCTTGCGGACCTGCGTGGGCCCGCCAACGATGTCAGGCTGTTGCGCGACACGCTGACAGGCCGCGGAGGGTTCGACATTCGGGTTCTTGCGGACGGTGTTGACGGTGGGCTGCGCCCAACACGAAATGCCATTCTGGGCGCGTTGGATGCAATCGTTGCCGAGGCGGAGCAGGGCAGTTTCGTCTACATTCATTTCTCCGGCCACGGAACGCAACAGGCGGACCGTGACGGCGACGAGACCGATGGTCTCGACGAGGTGTTTCTTCCCGCCGATACGGCCCGCGCTGAACCAGGTTCGTCGGTGATCCCGAATGCGATCGTCGACGAAGAGCTCGGCGAACGGATCGCGGCTTTGCGGACTAAGGGGGCCGATGTCTGGTTCGTCCTGGACAGTTGTCACTCGGGATCGGGATTGCGCGCGGGCTCGCCCCGCGTGGCAAGCCGTTTTGTCGAACCGTCTGCGCTTGGCGTGACTGTGACACCATCGACGCAGTCGGTTCTCACCCCGGCCGTGGACGCCACGGGGGACACGGACCTGCCGGGCAAGTATCTGGCGTTCTACGCGGCCCAGTCTTCGGAACTGGCGCGCGAAATCCAGGTCGACGAGGCATCTGAAGACAGCTGGTACGGTCTGTTCAGTTCGCGTCTTGCCGCGCGTCTTCAGACCGACAAGGCGCTGAGCTACCGCCAGTTGTTCCAGGCTGTATTGACGGATCTCAATGACGGCGCCGTTCCGGGCGCCGCCCGGTTGCAGACCCCGATGTGGGAAGGCGATCTGATCGACGCACCGGTCTTCGGAGGTGGCGACACGATCGGAGTGCGCCAGTTCGCGGTAGACGGCACCCGTTTGGAGGCGGGCAAGTTGCACGGCCTGCAGGACAACACGCTCGTGGCACTGGTTGCTGATGCCGCATCCGGCGCGGATGACATCTTGTCCTTTGCCCAGTTGGACGCCACCGACGCAACCTCTGCACGGCTCGCTCCTGTTGGTGGCACATGCATGGCAAGCGCGTCTGCGCCGTGTGAACGGGTTGGAACCGTGCCGGCGGCAGCGCGGTTTGCCCGCGTGGTGTCCAGGCCGCTGGACACGGCGCTGCGCATCGCTCCGCCATCGGATCTGGAGACCGGTGCACCTTTGCCCGGCACCGATCCACTGGTTCAGGCTCTGAGCGCTGCGGTCGGACGCACAAATGCAGAGCATGGCACGAACATTGTGATAGACGCAGAGGCTGATGTTCTGTCCGGTGTCCACAACGGCACGCTCTGGCTGGGATCGAAACTTGCGATCGGGCAAACACCGGTCGGTCTGGCCTGGGCGCCTGATGACGGGGATTTGGTTCCATTGCTGTTGCGGATCAATTCGGCGGAAAACGTCGCCGAAATGCTTTCGAACGTAGCGGGAACGCCGTCGCTGCTTTTCCCAAGCCCGGTGGAGATTACAGTTCAGCGCGTTGTTTCGGATATCTCGGCGCTTGCTCCTGCCGTGCCGGTGGATCTGCGTGGCGAATGCATCGCGGCCCTGAAGGCCGCGTCGAACGCCGTTGAGCTTGGCGTGGGAGAGGCGCTCAAGCAATGTGACCACCTGTCTTTTGGCGCGCAGGGACTTGTGCAGGGGCCCGCCCGGGATGTGAACCGGATTTATATCGACAGCCAGTACTGCGTCTCGGTCGAGTATCAACGCGTCGAAGGCACATCCAGCATGGCAAATGTGGGGCAGCCCATGACGATCTGCGCGGATTGCCCGGCGGCGACGGGCACGGTCCAAAGCACTGGCGCAGAACGCATGTTTTTCGTGATTACGGAAGCCGAGCCAAACCGCGAGGCCTTAAACCTCGAAGGCCTGATGAGAAACTGCGGACAGGATGCCGGTCAGACACGTTCGGCGGCCAGCGATCAGGTCAGCGGTTTCTTGAAAGGGCTTGCCGATCAGAACGCGACGCGTGGCGGAATGGGCGCGATCGGTATTGCAAGCATCTGGGTCGAGGCGTTCAGCTGGCAGGTCTTGCCGCGGCGCGAAGCATTGCAACAAGCGGGCCTTTCGTCCGAAAATTGAAGGGGAGAAACTGATGTTCGGAAAACTGGCGATAGGTGTCGCTCTTTTCAGCGTTGGGGCAGGGCTGTCCGGCCTCGCCTCGGCGCAAACAACGCTTGAACATGTTGTTCGTCCGAAAGCGTCCGGTGACGTGATGTCGTTCGTTCAGGACGCAAAGAACGAAGGGCGCTTTCTGTCGGAAGACAGCGATACACGTATCTACGGCGGCCGCCCCGCGGAACAGGGCGCCTGGCCCTGGCAGGTCAGCCTGCACAGCGCCCAGAATGTTGGTCAGGACGCGGAAAGCCGGGTTTTTTCGCAGTTTTGCGGCGGCTCTCTGATTGCCCGGCAGTGGGTTCTGACGGCCGCGCATTGCGTGCAGGATTTCGAAGGCAGAATCTCGGCCCCGAACGAAATTCTTGTCAGATCGGGCGATGTCAAGTTGTGGGAAGGTGACTTTCGTCAGATCGGCGGCGTTTTCCCGCATCCGAACTATGACCCGATCCGCACGGACAACGACATAGCCTTGCTGAAGCTGTCGGAGCCGATCGGCAACTCATCCGGTCCCGTGGGGGCCATTCCGGTGTTGCAGGATGGCAGCCAGTTGAATTCAGGGTCCGCCGTATCCATCGGTTGGGGTCTCATGGAAGGTGGTGAGATTCCCGGCGTGCTCATGGAGACCGACATTGACATTGTGTCAAACGAAACCTGCAATCAGGGGTTCGCGGAACAGACAAGGCGCGATCTGGGCGGGTTCCTTTTGTCGATCGGGGCCCAGAACGAGATCCCCGATGCCGCCCTTGAACAGGCCTTCAACGTGCTTGCGCCCTCGATTGGAAACGCACTGACCGAGAACATGATCTGCGCGGGCGTTGCGTCGGGCGAACGGTCCTCCTGCAACGGCGACAGCGGCGGCCCGCTGATGATGCGCCGCAGCGATGGTGGCTGGATTCAGGTCGGTATCGTCAGCTGGGGCAAGATGCCGCTCGGCGCGCAGTCAAGCTGTGGCTTGCCGTCTCTCTATGGTGTTTATACCCGTGTTTCCAACTACTTTGACTGGATCGGTTCCACGATCCGCAGCAATTGAGCGGGGTGAAGCCATGTCACGTAAGGTGATTGTCCGCGCCAGCCTGGCGTACGTTCTTGTCGCCGGGTTTTCCGGAGCCGTCATTGCACAGGATTTCAGTGAGGGCAGTTTCGAGGAAGGGGGCGGTTCCGGTGACAGCGGGTCGTCCCAGGGCAGCGAAAGTTCCGCCAGCGGCTTTGGAGACGGCAGTTTTGATGACAACGGCGGCGGTGGGTCAACAGAACAGTCCACCACCGAAAACGGTGCCGCGGGTTTCGACGACGGCAGTTTCGACGACGCGTCCGAAGGCGGAGGAACCGTTGCGTCAGACTCCGGATCGGAGACCGGCAGCGAAGCAAACGATTTCGATGGCGGCTCTTTTGATGAGGATGACACGGCAGGCAGCGACACGATCGCAGACACGGATCCGGTTGGGGGCGACGACTTCCCGCAGGGCGGTGTCGTCCTGCCGGAAACGGTCGAAGGTGGCGGCGGGGCCACGTTGCCGGAACCCGGAGGCGGCGGCAGCACATTGCCTGATCCCGGAGGCGAAGGTGTGGCTGGCCTCCCGCCGCCTGACGGCTCGCAGTCGTCGCCGTTCGACCCTCAGATCGAGGCATATGAAACGCGTGATTTCGGCGTGCCGCCGCAAAACACGTTGCGACAGGGTCAGTTTCACGGGCCCACGCCGGTTGCGATTCCGGGCGCGAACCTTGTCACGACCAACGCGTTGGTGGACGCCTTCAACCAGAACATACCTGTTGTGCTGATCGACGTGCTGGGGAACGACTACAGCCTGCCCGGAACCTATACGGCCCCGGCGCTGGCATCTCCGGGATCGTTTGCCGACCACACCCAGCAGCAGGCGGCAATCTGGCTTCATCAGATTTCCGGAGGGCGCGCCGACACGCCGATTGTTGTGTTCTGCTCCGATCCGATGTGCTGGCTCAGCTACAACGCCGCCCTGCGCACCGTCGCGGCCGGATACACCAATGTCTATTGGTATCGTGGTGGCCTCAACGCCTGGCAAATGGCAGGACTTCCGTTGCGTCCGGCCGGGTTCTGACGTTCGCCGGGACGGGCTTTGGCCTCCGTGTGTCCCTGCGGACGTTTCAGCGCGTTTCGCCCTGAACGTGAGATGTCACGTCAGGCGGAACGCGTCAGCGAAGGGTCATGTCCGTGAAGGCGGCAACACCGGACCCTGCGGCAAAGACTCCGAGATTGCGCGTGGGGCCTTCTCCATCGACATCTATCGTGAACATAGTTTCGCCGTTCAGCGTCGTGGTGACCTGATTGCCGCGCACGGCAAGTGCCAGGACATCGGAACCGTCCAGTCGCGCAGTGACGTCGCTGGCCGGCGTCACGTCCAGCCCATCCGGAGTTCGTATGAACGCATAGGCCCCGCCATCACTGGCGATCGTGACCGCAAGGTACCGGTCAGCGTCACGATAGTGAAAGATCAGGCCCGCATGACTGGTATCGCCATTCGAAGGTTGCGTGAACACATTGGCAGACACTGAAAAGTCCTGCCCTTCAACCGACGGCTGACTGGCCCAGAAATACTGAATCTCGCCCAAAGCGCCGTCATTGGTCAGCGTATACCATCCATCCTGGATGGCCGAAGTCCAGGCGCCGCTCTCTCCGAGTTCGACGAAACTGGCGATCGGCCCGACATGACCGTCAAGTTCGGTATCCGCATGCGCGGTGACTGCCGCACATATACACGCGACACATGAAAGAGTCTTAAGTCCGGAAGAGAAGAACGACACGATGTTTCCTCACGATGCACTCTGTTTCATTCTCCGGGATCGAGCAGAACTTGGCAATGTCAATTGCTGTCCAGAAGCTCGCCGGTATCGGAAGACGCTGTTTCGGTCTTCCCAGAAGTCCGGCCGTCAATCTGTTGCCACGCTGGCCTAAAGGCCAGACCCTGCTAACCTGAGATGCAAACGTGACCATTCACCCGCTTCAAAGTGCAAGAGCATTTGCGGGTGCAGACCGAGGGCGACGCCGATCACTTCGTTTTTCAACAGATACAGGGACCTGGACCCAGGATGCTTTTTGCTGGTTCGGGCCGTTTATGTCCTTTTGTGTGTCGTTGTGTCCGTCTCACTGGCCCGCTGGGCTGGGCGCAGCCTGGGCGCACCCGGCGACGCGTCGGTCGACATGATTGCAGCCGTGGTATCGGCGCATGTTGTTCTCTTCACGGTACCGGCTTCTCGCATTGCAGAGTTCAAGTCGGCGCTGCAACTTACCTGCATTACCCTGGTTGTGTTTGGTCTGGCTTCCGTTGTTGGGTGGCGGGAGCTTGGCGCAAACGGCCTGCCGGTGCAGATCGCCTGGGTCGGAGCGATCGCCCTTGGGTTTTACCTTCGGCGCTTCGGGCCCGGTGGCTTTCGGCTGGGCATGTTGCTTTCCATCATGTTCATGTTTGTCGTGATCCTTAACCCGACGCGCGCAATGGCGGAATGGTGGCTTCTTTCCGCAGCAATTGGAGGGGCAACAGCGGCGGTCGTTTTGCTGATCGCCTGGCGCCCGTCAGCACAAGCCGCGTTCCGCCGTGAACTTGACGATTTTCTGGAAATGGCGGCCAGCATACTGCGTGAACCGATGGCAAAGTGCCATTCAGACGCGCACTGCAATTCAATGCTGCCGAAATGGCGCCGGCTGGCCCGGACGGCTGAACTGGTCGGGCACGTTCTGCCTGAGTATAAGAAGCATACGGAGCGTGTTCTGGTGCAGGCGCTGCGGTTTTCGCTGGCGATTGAAGTGATCTTTGACCGACCGGTGCGTGCGGCAGAACGTCAAGACACGGACCAAACCCTGTTGCAGGCGCTGTCGGTCACAACCGAGGCGCTGTCGGCCAAAGATGCTCAAGACAACCGTGTTGAACGCGGCCTCGCGCAGCTCGCACGCCTTCGTGACGCCATCATCGTTGACCGGAAACGCTCAGGTCCGGAACGCTTTCGGGATGCACGCCTTGTGGTTGGTCTGTCGCGCGCCGTGTCAAACTACAAAGCGCTTGTTGCCGAGCGCGCCAATAGCGCCGTCATGCCGTCAGGCGCCGGAACCGGGCTTAAACACGCAAAACCAGACAGTCAGAGCGGAGACCTCCGCTTTGGATTGCGCCTGGCAACGCAGGCACTGATCGCAGCGGGTCTAACGGTTATGATTGGACATGTCCTGCACCTGAGCCACAGTTACTGGGCAACGCTGACCGTCATGATCGTCATCGGATCGAGCGTCGGAGCAACCATCCGTCGCACAGTTGCGCGGATCCTGGGGACGATCGCCGGCGTCTGCTGCGCCATAGGGGTTCTGCTGCTTGCCGATGGAAACCCGAAAGTGCTGATCCCATTGTGCGTACTGGCCTTTTTACCCGTTCCGGCCCTGATGCAGCGTTACTATGTCGTGGCCTCGGCTCTCATCGGCTTCACAGTTGTTACACTGTTGCACGTCGTTCAGGGTTTGTCAGACGCGCAGATGCTGGCGCGCGTCTACGACACCGCGATTGGCGCGGCTGTGGGGGCCACGGTTTCAATCCTCGTATTCCCCCTTCGGTCGGCCAGCGGGCTTGAAAAGGAGGTGCAGGCTTTCCTGGATCAATGCCGCGCGGCGCTTGATTCATCTGTGGCAGAGTTGGCCCAGGCGGTATCTGAGGTGGAGCTTCAGAAGCATGTCAACGCGCTGAACACCGCAATCTCCGAGGTCCAGTCCGAACATCTTGTCACGGGCGGGTTGAACTCCGGCAACAGGCAGATTCAGGTATTCTTCGGAACGATCGCGGTTTACGTGTCCTTGATTGCGCCAAGTCTGGCCCAACTGCGCACGGCGGACATTCCCGACATTGATAAAACACTGGTGGATGACCTGAACCGGCGTCTGAAAGACGGGTTGCGTTTGCTTTCCTGCGGCAAGCCGTGCAGCGACAATTTGTCGGATCTCACCACGCGGTGGAGAACGACGGCGGAACTGGACGAAAAGATCAGCCCGCAAGATGCAGTGCGACTGGTTGAAGCTTTCGTATTTGGGCGCAAGCTTCTTGAAGCATTTGATGGATTGAGCGCGCTTCTTTTACGGTCTGGCCTGCGATTTTCAAACAGAAATCACAATGATGAAACCTAAAGCCTTTCGCCTTTACCCTGAGACATCAGCTGAAGGCGAAAGGCGCGCAGCATAGGAACGATGCACTGCGTTTCGCGACACTCTGCGGTTCAGGTTTATCGCGAAACGCTTTGATCTGCGCGTGCCACCTGCGCGCCTTGCCGGACCAGCTGGTCCGAGGTGTTTACTTGTAACTTGAAGGATGTCAGGGTCTTGCAGAAGCTTGGGGCGAAAGGATTTTCAGTGACATTTTTTTGTTTTTTGGCACGCACATTCGACAAGTTTTTTTCGACGGCAGGACAGAAGAAGTACAGAGGATCGTTGCTGATTCTGGCAACAGTTTTCGTGACCGGCCTAGGCGTCACGCAAATGTCGCATGCAGAAACAGCAGGGATCGGTTCGCATGTCCTGCTCGCGCAGGCGAATCCGCAGGGTCTTTCATTTGAAGAACGGCAGACCGTTCAACTGGGCCTGAATGCGCTTGGCATCAATGTGGGGATCGCGGATGGCGTGTTCGGTCCCGCGACGCGCGAGGGCATCCGGCAGTTTCAGAGAAGGGTTGGTCAGCCGGCCACGGGTGTGCTGACACGAGATCAATACGTGCGTCTGGCGCAGCAGTACCAGGCTGTGGTTCTTCAGAACGGCGGCCAGATTCAACGCCCCTTGACGGCAAGTGAGTTGCGAGAGCTTCAGTCGGGGCTCAGGACGCTTGGGTGGTATGGCGGCGCAATTGACGGTGTGGCCGGGAACAAGACGATGCAGGCAGTAAACGAGTTTCTGCGGGGCCAGGGGCTCAATCCCAACAGCGTCACCACGGAAAACGCGCTTGACCTGATCAGGCAGCAAGTTCAGCAACAATCGGTTGCGTCCGGCAACACGGCGGCCAGTGGTCCAAGCTTTTCATGTGACAATGCCGGAACTCCGACAGAACGCGCGATCTGTGGATCCGAACCTCTGGCCCGCCTCGACCGTGTCCTGAGCGATGCGTATTCGGTCAAGTTCTCGAAAACCCCCTGGGCCGGGCGGGAGGCGCTCAAAGCGGATCAGCGCGCCTGGTTGCAGGTCCGGAACGGGTGCGGCGGCGACGCGGATTGTCTGCGGACAACCATGGCCGACCGGATCGAGGCGCTTGCGCCATCGCTTTATGGACAGATCGTACAATTGGCTCGACAGCCCGATTACCTGAGCGCCCGGGTCCAGAGCCCCGCAGGCAACGCGGCTGCAGACGGTGTTTTGCAGCCGGTTCCCGTTTCGGATCGCGAAGATATCGCGCCTCTGGCTGCCGAACTGGGTATTCCGGTGAAGAACGGTTACCTTGTATCCCGTCATCCGCAGTTTTTCATAGCGCCCGAGCCAAATGTTGTTGCTCCGGATCAACCGCCTGCGGACGCGAATGCGTGGGCACGTCTTGAGACACTGGCCTATATCGGCCGAGACCCCCAGCAATTCAGGGAAAGTGACGCGTTCGTGCGCACGGCGGCGCTTATGCTCCAGGGCGCAGAATTCTCTGACTTCTTTCCTGATCGAACGCTGCTCGAATACGCCCTCAGGATCGGTGGTCTTGACGATTGGAGAGCCGCCAACCGCTATCCGTTCCAGGACGAGTTCGTCTACGCCGACAAAAAACAGGAGTTCTTCGAGAAGTATTATCCGCGTTTGCTGGAAAAGGTCCCGTCCTGGCCCATTCCGATCATGCATGTCATTCCGATGAGGTTGGGCGAATATGACATGGAGCGAGGCGCGTTTCCACTGTCAGTCGTGCTCGCCAATGGTCAGACGGCGTTGCATGTTGCGAGCTTTCAATCTGATGACCGGCGTGTTGCAACCCCGATTGCGTCCGCAGATCTGATCGAAAACATCCCGCAATGGCTGGAAATGCCGGTCGACCAGGCCCGTCTTCTGCGCGCTGAAAAGCCCGGTGAGGGGTATGTTTATCTGGGCTGGTATGCAGAGCTTGACTGGGGTGCGGATGTGAATGCGCCTGCGGTTTCGGTGGACCCGACAGTGACGCTGCCCCACACGCCGCGCGGCACCGCAGAACTCAGACATGTGGCCATATACAAGGATGCCCAGGTCTCGAGCCCCATTGTGACATTCGATCCTGCGACATTTGGCAGACCTCCGGACGACAGCCCTGTGTCCGCGAAAAGCGCCATTCTGGAAGACGGCTCGGTCGATGCCTCCAGAATCCGCACGGCAACGGACAATCTTGTGTTGCGCCATGCAGCGGATCTGGCGCCTGAGACCTATCCCGATGAATTCGCAACCATGATTGCCGGACAAGCCAACGAAGTGCGTCAGTCGGATCAGTTCGACCGGCCCGCTGTTCTTGCGGCAATGATATCCAAATTCAAAGGGATCCCGAAAGATGAGGTCTGGCTGGAATCGGTGGTCGAACTCGGCATCTACAATCAGGTCAATGGCTGGTTTGACCTCACGGCCGAAACCCCGAACTTCTGGATCAACAACACACGGGACAGTTTCAACGCCAAGATCAATGTGACGTTCGTGGACCCTGTCGCGCTGCCGGCTCTCGAAGTGCCACTTGAGCTTGCAAAGTATCTCGTGCGGTCAAACAACAACGAGGTGCGTGTTTCGGTGCTGGTCGACATTGAACGTGCGGCGTTGATGGACGGCAGCACTGTGGCCGTCTTTGTCCGGCCCCGTGTTCTCGCCTATACATATGTCGATCCAGAGACCGGGACGCCCGTAACACTGGCGGCGCAGACGTTCGACAGCGCTGATACGCAGACGCCCCGCGAGACTGAGTCGTTCCGCGGTGAAGAGGTTCCGTTCTCTCTGGCCACGGCCGCGCTTTTGTATTCGAGCCAGCTCGATTCCGGGCCGCGACTGGCCTTTCACAATATCCTTTTGCCTATCATCTGGCAGTCCGAACGCGATGGCTTTGCGCTTCCCGGACGGCCATTCTTTCCGCCGAACACGCCTCTTCCGGTCGGCAGTATGACGGCGGCTTTCATGGATGACTTTTCAGGATGGGCCGATGCAAAGGCAGAGGCGTTGCAGGGGGCCCGGTTCCTTCTGTCGAGCGATCACCGTCAGTATTTTGCCCAGGATTGCCGGACCGGTGCGTCGGCGCTGGCAAACACGGAGTATGCGCAATCCGCCACAGGCCGCGCACTTGGTATTGATCAGGTCAATGCCGCACGACAGGCAGCCGGAAACGGGCCCGAACCGACCGTTCTGGAACGTGACGTGCTGGTGTATACCGCCGACCCCAGCCGACCCGGAGATCTTTGCAAGTCCTCGGACTGGACTCTTTTCGCAGATGTGACCGGGGTTGGCGCGTGGTCCGAGTTTTTTACGTCCGACTCGGGAATGGTCACCTTGAGCAGGGAAATAATATCTGAATTCAAGGGTCTGGAATTTGTACCCGGGCGCGCGCCAATGCAGGATGCGATTTTCCGTTTCGACGCGTTGGAAACCATTTTCCTGGCATCCGATGAATCGGGCAACCGCGGTCAGGAGGTGCGCCGCGTCGCAGCCGTTGGTCCCGCCGAGGCTGAATCCGGCGCCCAATCCGCGGCGCAAACGGCAGAGCCGCCGGCGCCGCGCCTCTACGAACCCGCACATACCAACTGGACCGGCACCTACCAGTGTTCGGGCGCCACCAGCGCCAGAATGAACATGGACTTCGAGTTTCCGGCTCCGAACACGATCCAGGCCACAATCAACTATGCCATACTGGCCCCCAATCCCGAGGTTGGCGCATTCGTCGTCGAAGGTCTGATCGACCCTGCGACAGAGACGTTCGACTTCAATGGAGGCCGCTGGATTTTCGGGGCGCAGGGACGGGCGAGCGTGCCGGCCTTCAGTGGTCGGTTTGTGGGCGGCGGTGAGGCCCTTGACCTTCTGATGTCGGGGAACGCGTGCTATGCGTTCGACCTGCGTCCGGGTACCAGCGACCTGACGGCTGTGGCACAGCCGGGCACGCCCTCTGTCGGTGCAGAGGCGTCGGAGGGGGCGGCGCCCGCCCGTCTTTCTGATTTTGATATCGTCGGCCTGCGCACCGGCATGTCGTTGGGCGAAGCGCAAGAGATCGTTCTGCGGGAATTCCGGGTTGCGGCAGTGTTCGACGCCTCTGTACAGAACACCGGCGACCTGAAGGCCTTGTCCTACACACGCGTCTTTATCGGCGACAATGCGGATCAGACGATCATCCTGTTCGCGCCGGATCGAAACGGCCCTGTCACCGCGATAGCGCGCCATGTCAACAAGAGAGACGGGGCCTTCGATATCCCGGACCTGAGCACGCGTCTTGTTCAAAAATACGGAGAGGCCGTGCACTCGGACCCGGCGACCGGCGCGCTCGCGTGGTCTCACGCGTCTGCCTGTGCGCCGTTGCCACTGAGACAACTGCCTCAAAGGTACTTCAGCCCGGTCCAGGGGATCAGTTCAGGAGGCACGTTGCCACCACAGAACGAGTTGCAATATGCGGTCAGTGACATTGGCGTTCTGCTGTCCGGAGATGCTCAGGACGTTTTGCGTCAGGCAGAATGCGATGTGGTATTGCAATTCGGCACAACATCACACGTTCCCCGAAACGGCATATCCGTGTTCAACCTTTTCCTGATTGATCTGGATGCCGTCAGAGATCTTGATGGTGTGCCGGCGGCTGACGAGGATGAGATCAAGCTTTAGCCTGCCTGCAACTCCCCGGTTCTTTGGGCTTCACCGTGACACATCACCTGTCGCTCGTGGTGAACGACCCATCTAACGCTGTTTCGCCGGGTTGCAAAACTTCGGGCATAGGCCCTGCGTGCTGGTTTGCATGACCGTCTGATGTGCGCAGCGCGCGAACGCGCCGGGAAAACTCTTGGCAGGTCCTTTCAACAGGAGTGGGTCGATCTGTCATGCACGCATATTCTTGACAAATTTTATCGACTTAGTTACCGCCGAGGCATCTGTGCCTGTGTTTTGTGACGACTTTTGATGTTCGTTTGCTTGATCTGAACCCGGGAGACAGGGGTCCGCCGCGCAATCAGGAAACATGGCTGTATTCCCGGCGGTGAACAACAG
>JBCCHI010000025.1:0-38211 GCA_039028815.1 Pseudomonadota bacterium | reverse complement strand
CCAATGAATGTCAAAAGCCTACACTATAGGTGCAAGAAACTGGCTGTCGCAAGAACAAGTTTGTCGGCCACCCACACTTTCAACACTTACAATAGCCATAGCATGCATGTACTTAAACCTCCAAAAAATTTACGTCACTTGATCGCAAAGTGTAGGTTAGCGCAAGCTGCGAGCTTGCACGTTGGAGCTTGGCTGCAAGCGGATCGACGTAATCTGCCAGATCCTACGCAAACGATCTTGGGCCACCACTGCAAAACTAAGAAGCGACACTCGTTATGGCTGGACTAGGTGCCCATGGTGCGACTGCACGTCGCGTCTGGTCCAGCCCGACTGAGGGCGACACGCTACCCAGATGTGCGGATTGCGTGCATGCCGTGCTGATTCTAGAACCGCAGCAAAGGGCGGGACGCTGACAGCAAACTGGCACACCCGCCCAGCGTACAGGGGACATGATGGCCGACTTTGACAAAATCCTGATCGCCAACCGTGGCGAAATCGCCATTCGGATCATGCGCGCGGCCAACGAACTCGGCAAGCGCACGGTCGCCGTCTTCGCCGAAGAGGACAAGCTGGGCCTGCACCGCTTCAAGGCGGATGAGGCCTATCGCATAGGCGAAGGCCTGGGGCCGGTCGCGGCCTATCTCTCGATCGACGAAGTCATCCGCGTGGCCAGGCTGTCCGGGGCGGATGCGATCCATCCGGGCTATGGTCTCCTGTCGGAAAATCCCGGCCTTGTGGATGCCTGCGAGGCCGAAGGGATCACCTTTATCGGGCCCAGGGCCGCAACGATGCGCGCGCTTGGTGACAAGGCCAGCGCCCGGCGCGTGGCGATCGAGGCCGGCGTGCCGGTCATTCCGGCCACCGATGTGCTGGGCGATGATATGGACGCGATCCGCGCCGAGGCGGCCGAGATCGGCTATCCGATGATGCTCAAGGCCAGCTGGGGCGGCGGCGGGCGCGGGGTGCGCCCGATCGAGAGCGAGGCGGAACTGGCCGAAAAGGTCATGGAGGGCCGGCGCGAAGCCGAGGCCGCCTTTGGCAATGGCGAGGGGTATCTGGAAAAGATGATCACCCGCGCGCGCCATGTCGAGGTGCAGATCCTGGGCGACACGCACGGCAACATGTATCACCTTTTCGAGCGGGACTGTTCCGTCCAGCGCCGCAACCAGAAGGTCGTCGAACGCGCCCCCGCCCCCTATCTGAGCGATGCGCAACGCGCCGAGATCTGCGCGCTTGGCTACAAAATCTGCAAGCATGTGAACTATGAATGCGCAGGCACGGTCGAATTCCTGATGGATATGGACACCGGCCAGTTCTATTTCATCGAGGTCAATCCGCGCGTGCAGGTCGAGCACACCGTGACCGAAGAGGTCACCGGCATTGACATCGTGCAGGCCCAGATCAGGATCGCCGAAGGCAAGACACTGGCCGAAGCCACCCGCAAGGACAGCCAGGATGACATCTGGCTGAACGGCCACGCCATCCAGACGCGGATCACCACGGAGGACCCGCAGAACAACTTTATCCCCGATTACGGCCGGATCAGCGCCTTTCGCTCGGCCACCGGCATGGGCATTCGTCTCGATGGCGGCACGGCCTACGCGGGCGGTGTGATCACGCGGTACTACGATTCACTTCTGGTCAAGATCACCGCACACGCCCAGACGCCCGAGGCCGCGATCGCGCGGATGGATCGCGCCCTGCGCGAATTCCGCATCCGGGGTGTGTCCACCAACATCGCCTTTGTGGAAAATCTGCTGAAACACCCCGTGTTTCTGTCCAATGAATACACGACGAAGTTCATTGACACGACGCCGGAGCTTTTCGATTTCGCGCCACGTCGCGACCGGGGCACCAAGGTTCTGACCTACATCGCGGACATAACGGTCAACGGACATCCCGACGTGGCCGGCCTGCCGCGTCCGCGTGCGGACCTTGCCCTGCCACGGGCCCCCGAACCTGCCAATCCGACCGCGGCGGACGGGCTGAAGCAGCTTCTGGACCGCGAGGGGCCCCAGGCGGTCGCCGACTGGATGTCGGCCCAGACGCAGCTTCTGGTCACCGACACCACGATGCGCGACAGCCATCAATCCCTTCTGGCGACGCGTATGCGGTCGATCGACATGATCGGCATTGCCCCCAATTATGCGCGGGATCTGCCGGGCCTGTTTTCGGTGGAATGCTGGGGAGGCGCAACATTCGATGTGGCCTACCGGTTTCTAGACGAATGTCCCTGGCAGCGGTTGCGGGATCTGCGCGCGGCCATGCCCAACCTGCTGACGCAGATGCTGCTGCGCGGTTCCAACGGTGTGGGCTACACCAATTACCCCGACAACGTGGTGCGTGGTTTCGTTCACCGAGCCGCAGAAAGCGGTGTGGACATCTTTCGCGTCTTTGATCCGCTCAACTGGGCCGAAAACATGCGCGTGTCGATGGACGCCGTGCTGGACTCGGGCAAGATCCTGGAGGCCGCAATTTGCTATACGGGCGATGTACTCGACCCGGCGAGGTCCAAATACGATCTGCACTACTACCTTGCCCTGGCCAAAGAGCTCAAGGCGGCGGGGACGCATATTCTGTGCCTCAAGGACATGGGCGGGTTGATGAAACCGGCGGCGGCACGCGTGCTGTTCAAGGCGCTGAAGGACGAGATCGGTCTGCCGATTCACTTTCACACACATGACACCGCCGGCATCGCCTCTGGCGCGATCCTTGCGGCATCGGAAGTCGGTGTAGATGCGGTGGATTGCGCGATGGACGCGCTTTCGGGAAACACCTCTCAGGCGACGCTCGGCACCGTGGTCGAGGCGCTGCGCCACACCGAACGCGAAACCGGTCTTGATGTGGGCGCGATCCGCCAGATCTCGAATTACTGGGAGTCGGTGCGCAACCATTACGCTGCCTTTGAATCCGGCATGCAGTCGCCGGCCTCAGAGGTCTATCTGCACGAGATGCCGGGCGGTCAGTTTACCAATCTTAAAGCCCAGGCGCGGTCTCTTGGCCTGGAAGACCGCTGGCACGACGTCGCCCGCACCTACGCAGAGGTCAACCAGATGTTCGGCGATGTGATCAAGGTCACCCCGATCGCCAAAACAGTCGGTGACATGGCGCTCATGATGGTCAGCCAGGGCCTGACATGCGAGGACGTTTTGAATCCGCAAACCGAGGTCAGCTTTCCCGAAAGCGTGGTCACGCTGATGAAAGGCTATGTCGGACAGGCGCATGGCGGCTTTCCCGAACCGATCGTCAAGAAGGTTCTGAAGGGTGAAACTCCGATCACGGTGCGTCCCGGAGAACTGCTGCCGCCTGAGGATCTTCAGGCGAAGCGGGCCGATCTGCACACAACGCTCGCGGTCGAAATCGACGACGAGGATCTGATGGGCGCGCTGATGTATCCCAAGGTCTTTGCCGAATATGCAGAGCGCCACAAAACCTTTGGCCCGGTGCGTACCCTGCCCACCAAGACGTTTTTCTACGGGATGCAGCCGGGCGACGAGATCACAGCAGAAATCGATCCCGGAAAGACGCTGGAGATCCGTCTGGTGGCGGTGGGCGAGCCGCGCGAGGACGGTCAGACCCGCGTGTTCTTTGAACTGAACGGCCAGCCGCGTACGATCCGTGTGGCGGACGGGCGTGTCAAAGACACCGTTGTGGCCCGCGCCAAGGCCGAGACCGGCAATCCGCTGCATCTGGGCGCGCCCATGCCGGGCGTTGTGGCCACCGTGGCCGTGCAGGCCGGACAGCACGTCAAGGCCGGTGATCTGCTGATGACGATCGAGGCGATGAAAATGGAGACCGGGCTTCATGCCGAGCGGGATGCGGTCGTCAAGGCGCTGCATGTCCAGCCCGGAGGACAGATCGACGCCAAGGATTTGCTGCTGGAGTTTGAGTAACCCCCGCGATGGGCCATCGCGACAGCTGCGGCACACCCCAGGGGCTGTTCCGGCAAATTGATGCCGGTTGGCCGGATCCGGAGGGTATGTCTTGCCGTCCGCGGCCAGAGCCCCTACCCTAATGCAACGGGAGAGCGAATGATGACGGGATGGACCACCGACGACGGCCAGGACATGTCGCCCGATGAGACCCCTGATGCAGAACCATCAGGTCGCCTGTCAGGCGCTCGGATGCTGGCCCTTGCCGTGTTGCTTTTCAGCGGCGCGTATCTGACCTATGCCGAGATGATCGCACGCTTTTCCCCGTGACGGGGCGTGGAGGCACGGCGGGCGCCATTGGCAAATTTTTGCGTCAGGATGCGCTTTTTGCTTGCAGCGCGAGGTCAGAGTTTATACGTCACCTCCTCACGGAAGCGGGCGTAGCTCAGGGGTAGAGCATTACCTTGCCAAGGTAAGGGTCGTGAGTTCGAATCTCATCGCCCGCTCCAGAAAATCCATGTCATAAATTCAATGCATTATCCCGTGTCGACTTGTTGCGATAGGTATAATATCTCAATATAACAACACCTTAAGAAGCTTCGCCTTCTGGCGATGGCGACACGGTGACCAAGGAAACGCGCGCGGGTAGATCTGCGCCAGAGCCTGGACCTTGAACACCCAAACAAATCAGCGTCTGCCCCGCGTTTGCTCGACATGAGCGGAGAGATCCAGACCAACCTCACCTGAGCATGCACGGCGCTGTAAATCCACCACTCCGGTGTGGTTCAGGCGCGCGCGGCAGCGGCACGGCGCGGTCTCTGGCACGCATGATGTCAGGTCAATCATCTGATTTTCTTAGTAAACACTTGAGTTACATAGATTAATTCAACCCTAAAGGGTGGTAGTGCAATCATTGCCAGATTCAGGTATGGTCGTGACCACTTTTTTGATTCCTGTGCGTGCCTCAGGGGCCGAGATTACGGCTTTCGCGCGCAACATGATTTATATTTCTGGAGACTTATTATGGCATGCATTCCATTTTCAGCGCCGCCGATTGGCCTGTTTATAAACAATGTTCAGGGCATCTGGGCCTCGACCGATGGCGCGCAAGGGGATCGCTCCTGCGATTACAGCGGAAATACTCTGGTTGTTTCCGGTCCGAACGGGAGTACGTCTTTTACTGCCGGGCCGAGTCAGGACGTCAGATACAAGTTTTTCGGATCGGCCAACAATCTTGCGGTTCTTACGCTGGGCACGGGTGTCGGACCGCAGACCGCATCCGTGGTCATTGTCGATTTCGTGTCCCCGACGCTGCAAACCAGGCTGGTCCTCACGACAACGGTGGCGCAGAACCAGATTCCGTTTCTTCAGTTCAGCACGGGTTCTGGCAGCGCATGCTTGATCGGGGCGCCCGGCACGATCAACACCACCATTGCAGGCATTTTCAGAAGCGATACAGGCGACCTGCTGTGCCCGGGCGTGGTGCCCTTCGTACCGACCCAGCAGATCTTTGGCGAAGCGGTGTCAGGCGCCACACAGATCAAGGAGGGCGGGACAATAATCGCGGGTCCCTGCCCGCATCCTTCCGGGCAGCTGAGCGTGACGCCGGCAAGCCGCAACTTCGGGTCAGTCAGGCTGGGCGGGTGCCCACAGCCGCAGGCGACAGAACAGTTCACCTTGCAGAACTCCGGCACGGATTGTCTGACCATCAACAGCATTCAGGACGTTGCGCCCTATTCCGTCATCTCGACCAGCACGGGGTTTCCGGCGGAACTCGGCGCCGGTGAGTCCATGACCGCGACCGTTCTGTTCTCGCCGGCCGCAGTCGGGAACTACAACAACGTCACGCTTCCGATTGCGACGGTCAACAACAGTGGTGGTGCGACCCAGCTGGAGTGCGACGGAAGCGCGGTTCAGGCGCAACCCAACAGCTCTGTCAGCCCCGCCACCGTGAATTTTGGTCACATCCCCGTCGGGACGACGGACAACCTCAGCTTTACAGTGACGAATTCAGGCGACGTTCCGATCGCAATCGCGATTGCCGGGTCACCGCCCGGCTCGCCCTTTCAGTGGGCCGCCACAAACATAAATCTGACCTGCGGTCAGGATGTGGTGATTCCGGTCACGTTTTCACCGAGCGCGGAAGGCCCGGCATCAGTGAACGTGACAGTCGGCATTGCGCCCGGGTCCAACCGGACCGTGGTCCTGAATGGCGAAGGCTGCGTGCCAAATCCAGTCATTCAGGTGCCCGGATCGCCCTTTCCCGGTTTCGGCCAGGTCCGGCGCGGATTCCGGACGGTCAGGTTCATCACGATCGAAAACACCGGCGATGACACGTTGAATTTCAGGGCGTCGATCGGTGGTCCGGATGCAGCCTTGTTCGGGATTTTGCAAAGCACCGAGTCGATCACCGACGTCGTTCCGATGCGCACGTTTTCCATCGACCCCACGCAGTCATGCGGGGCCGGCCCGACGGGCAGCGGCACCGTCATCCTGCCGGTGGTTTTCTATGCTGATGCGGCCCCCGCGATGGCTACAGCAGACCTGACGATTGACAATCACAATGACACCTCGGCGCCGAACAGTTTCACGCTGACACTGAGCGCCGAGATCATTGCCGGCCAAGTGGTCGACGTGGTCGCGGTCTTCGACCGGTCGGGCAGCATGAGCGATGCAATCCCCAGCGGCGGCACAAAGATGCAGGCCGCAATCCAGGCCGGACGATTGCTGGTCAATCTCATTCCGCCGGACATCGAGAACCGGGTCGCCGCAACGTCTTATGCGGACACCGCGACCACGTTCCTCGGCATCGGGGAGGTCACCTCCGCCAACCAACCCAACAAGGTCAACTCAATCAACGCCGGCGAGCCAGATCTTGTGCCCAGCGGGACAACGGCGATTGCGGCCGGAATGATGGTGGGGCAGCAGGACTTTGCCGTTGCGCGCGCGGGCCCCGCACCCGCCAGTCTGGTCAAGGCCATGATCGTTCTGACAGACGGGATGGACAACACTGCGTATCTCAACCCTGCCGACAACCTCCATTACTCTGTTCTGGGAGGACAGGCGTACGATCCGGCGAGCCCGGGCAGCTTGATCGACACAGTTGCATACGCTGCGCCCTCCGATGTCGAAACCTACGGTGTGGGTCTCGGCTCTGGCGAGGATATCGACATGAGCCAGCTGGCCGCGATATCGGAGTCGGCCGGCGGATACTACGGCACCATAGACCCCACATCCCCCGATACGCTGTTCAGCTTGATGAAATTCTATACGCAGATCTACATGGATCTTGTGGACACGGCGACCATTGAAGACCCCAAGACGACGATCCAGGCAGGTCAGAAACACGTCTACGAGTTCGATCTGTTGCGGGGCGATGTGTCCGGCATGATCGTTGTCTATGACCTCGACGGCGTGCGTGTGCCTTTCTGGCTGGAGACGCCGCTTGGCGAAATCGTTGATCCGTCGTCAATTCCGGCCGGCTTTGCGCTGCGCGCAGGCGCCACCGAAGCCTCCAGATTCGTCGAGTTTCAGGTTCCGGCGCAGGACCCCAAACGATATGCCGGGCGCTGGAAGCTGGTGGTTGCCCACGAAGGCCGGGTCTGTCGTGGCGTGCCGTCATCGCGGGAAAACCAAACAATGGGTTTCCTGCCGCAGAAATGCAGGAACTCCAAGAAGCCGGTGGAGTACGGATTTGCGATTGGTGTCGGGTCGAACTTCAGGCTTCAGGCCTTTCTGTCCGCGGGTCAGGTGAATGTCGGAGATCCGATCCACATGACCGCCGCACCGACGGAAGCCGGACTGCCGGTTCTCGGGTGTACGGTGACGGTCGATGTCCGCGCTCCCAATGGTCAGGTCTGGACCGGTCTTGTGCTCAGTGACGGCGCAAACGCCGATGGCGAATATGACGGCGTGTTCGGGCATACGGCTCAGGCGGGGAGCTACACCTTTACGTTCCGGGCATCAGGATACTCAAGAGACGGAGAGCCCGTGAAGCGCGAAGTGGTTCGCGCGAAATACGTGCGCGGCGCGGTTCGGCAACCCCCGAATACGGGTCAGCCGGGCGGGATCACCGAGGCCTGCTGCAAGCGCATCCTGGAGATGCTGAAGACAAACAACGATCTGCTGAAAAAGTACCTCGGGACATAGGTTCCCGCACAACCCGGTGGCGTTTCGCGAAACCCCTGTTGCGCAGGTTTTCGCGAACCGCCGCGATACGGCATGGCGCGGCGTGACGGCTGCACGAGATTGCGCCCGCCATCCCCGCAGAGGTCACGGCACCCTCGGATCGGGCGGATCGGCCCGCCGCAGGCAGACCGTGACGCGCAGCCCCGGATGGGTGTTCGACAGATGCACCTCGCCGTCATGCAACCGCGCCACGGCAGCAACCAGAGCAAGGCCCAGACCACTTCCCCCATCGGCGCGGCTCTGATCCACCGTGGTGAATGGCTTTGTGGCGGTCTGAACGAAATCGTCCGGCAATCCGGGGCCCTGATCCGCAACCGACAGTTCGACAAAGGGCCCGTTCTGCGTCAGCGTTACGTCGACCTGACTCGATTTAGGGGCGAACCGCAGGGCGTTTTCAAGCAGGTTTGACAGCATCTGCATCAACAACTGCCGGTGCCCGGGAACGGCATCCGCCTGACCGCCTGCGGTCAGCGTGAGCCCTTTGTCTTCCGCCACCGGCGCGTAAAGCTCCACGCCGTCGGCGACCAATGCGCCCAGATCGACTTTGGTAAAGTCGCGTCGCGAAATTCTTGCTTCTGCGCGCGCAATTTCAGTCAGATTGTTGAAAATTTTCAACAGACGATCCACCTCACCCACAGCCCGCGCGGTCAGGCGCGCCCGCTCATCCGCATCGCCGGCGTGGTTCTCCAGCGTTTCCAGCTGCGTGCGCAGACGGGTCAGAGGGCTGCGCAGATCATGCGACAGGCTTGACGTTGTCATGCGCAGATTGTCGACCAGTTCGGAAATCCGGTCGAGCATCTCGTTCAGCGTAAGCGACAGCTGATCAAGTTCGTCGCCGGTTCCGCGCAGCGGGATGCGGCGGCCAAGATCACCAGACACGATGGTGTCCGCCGTGCGCGAGATCTCGGCGATGCGGCTGAAAATGAGGCGGGTCAGCAACCAGCCGGTCAACACACTCAGACCAAGCGCGCCAATCAGGGCCCAGCCCGCGGACTGAAACAGAACACGGTCAAACCGCCGCAACGCAGAGGCATCGCGCCCGACCAGGAGGCGCTCGTCATCGCGCAACCGCAACGATGCCGCGGCAACCGGGACAGTTTTCTCGCTGTCGGTGCGGATCAGGTCCAGTTCAACCCAACCGCCCCCCGGTTTGACGTTGGGGGGCCACGCGCCCAGATTGCCCGCGATGGCCCGTCCCCGCGAATCGGCCAGCAGGTAGATCGCATCGCGTCTGTCAGAGCTCTTGCTGCGCCGTTCGATGGCCGCTGCTAGACCCAGCACACCCAGACGCTGATAGTCGTCCTGAAGCCCCGCCAGTTCGGCCTCGACCACGCTGCGCGTTTCCGCCTCGATGATCGACGTCACCGCGACGTAGACGAATGTCAGAACAAGTGCCGCAACCCCGACGCTCAGCGTGACGCTGGCGCAAATCAGGCGTGTGCGGGCATCTCGCAGCATCACGTCTCCGTTTTGTCCACGAGCAGATAGCCCGCGCCACGCACAGTCTGAATCATCGGAAGTTCGCCCGGTGCGTCAAGTTCCCGGCGCAGTTTGCTGATGTGCACATCAACAATGTTTGTCTGCGGATCAAAGCTGTAATCCCAGATGCCTTCCAGCAACATCGTTCTTGTGATCACACGGTTCTTGCGGCGCAGAAAAAACTCCAGAATCTGAAACTCCCGCGGTGTCAGGACCAGATCGCGCGTGCCCCGCGTGGCCTTGCGCCGTTCCAAATCCATCACCAGATCACCGCATGTCAGACTCTGCGTTTCCTGCTGATCCTGCGGCCTGCGCAGCAATGCCTCGATCCGGGCATGAAGCTCTTGAAAAGAAAAAGGTTTCACCAGATAGTCATCAGCACCCGACGTCAGGCCGCGCACCCGTTCGTCGACCGCGCTCATTGCTGTCAGCATCAGAACCGGCGTAGAAATGCCGGCCGCCCGAATGGAGCGCAGCAGCGTGAGGCCATCAATTTCGGGCAACATGCGGTCCAGGATCAGGGCGTCAAAGCCGCCATCGGTCGCATGATACAATCCATCGCGCCCGGACGTCGCAGTTTCCACAACATACCCCTGTTCGGAAAACCCCTTCGAAATGAAGTCCCGAGTCTCTGCATCGTCTTCGACAATAAGTAGTCTGCGGCTCATTCGAAACGGTCCCTTTGTCGCTTACTAGCCTGCGCTGTCTTGGTTTTGAAGGTCTTCAAACGAGTCGAGCCGCCGGGCTTGCGTGAAGCGACCCGGCGGCTGCGGCGGAAGGCGGGTGAAGGCCACGCCGCCCGACTGTCAGACACCCCTCCCAACGATGTCTGCAGACGGCGACAGGGCGTCAGGCCAGCTCGACTGCGACAAAGATCTGTTGACCACGGCGGTTGATCAGAACCAATGCCGGATCATCGTCTTCTTTTTGCAGGGCCTCTTTGAGCGTATCCGGGTCCGAAATCTCTTCGTCCCGGAACTTTACAATAACATCGCCCACCCGAAGACCCGCTTTGGCCGCAGGTCCACTTGGGGCAAGCGACGTGACAACGACACCTTCCGCGTCGTCATCAAGGCCGATATCGGACCGTGCGGTTTCCGTGAGCGGGGCCACGGTCACACCGAGCGTGTTGGCTGACGCCTTTTCGGTAGTCTCCTCATCTGTTGCAGTGCTGGCGCTCTCGTGCTGCCCGATTTCGAGCGTGAGCGTCTTTTCTTCGCCACCGCGGATCACGGTGACCTCGGACTCCGCGCCGATTTCAGCAGCGGCCACCAGCATCGGCAGATCGTTGCTGTCGGCCACCTCCTGACCGTCAAAGGCGGTGATCACGTCACCGACGTTGATCGTGCCGTCAGACGGGCCGTCAGAGATCACACTGGAGACAAGCGCCCCCTTGCGGTCCTCGATTCCAATCGCGGCAGCCACCTCGGGGGTCATGGTCTGGATCGATACGCCCAGCCATCCGCGATCCACGGTTCCGTCTTCGCGAAGATCGTCGACGATCAGGTCCACGATATTCGATGTCACCGCGAATCCGACACCGACATTGCCGCCCGTCGGTGAAAAGATTGCAGAGTTCACGCCGACCACGTCGCCGTCCATATTGAAGAGCGGGCCGCCGGAATTGCCCTTGTTGATCGCGGCATCCGTTTGCAGAAACTCTGCATACGGGCCCGATCCGATGTTGCGGCCCTTGGCGGACACGATCCCTGATGTCACCGAACCACCAAGACCAAAGGGATTGCCCACGGCCACGACGTCCTCGCCGACGCGGATCTCGTCAGAGTCCCCAAGCGTGACGTAGGGAAGCGCCTCATCGGTCGTGATGTTCAGCAAAGCGAGATCTGTCTGCGGGTCCTGCCCGATCACTTCGGCTTCGAATTCGCGTCCGTCGCTCAGGCGAACGGTGATTTCGTTGGCATCGTCGATCACATGATGGTTGGTTATGATCAGACCGTCCTGCTCGAGAATGAAACCGGAGCCCAGAGCCGGGCGCGGCGCGCCTTGCTGATACTTCTCGGAGTAGTCTTCCGGTGCACCGAAACGGCGGAAAAACTCCTGGAACGGCATGTTGTCCGGCATGCGGAAATCTTCACCGTCTGCACTGACCTTGTCCATGCTGCGCTCGGCAACGATGGTCACCACACTGGGCGCAACCTGATCGACAAGATCGGCCAGCGCCTCGTCTGCATGTGCGGCTGTTGTCGCCAGCAGGGCTGAAGCCAGAGCCGTGCCGCCGGCCAGCTTCGTCAGCGTTCCAAAGTCGGGTTTCGTTCTTTTCTGATGCACAATTGCCTCCTGAGCGTAAAGCCGGTGGACCCGGCGCTGTCAGAAGGAATAAGCCCCCAACATGTAGCCGCCCCGAAGCACGGATTAAGAAATGTTAATGTTTGGAGTTTGCCGGCGTGCCGGCCGTCGTGACGCGGACCGGTGCGGACTGCCGGTCAGGACCTGCCCGCAAGCGGCATGAATACGCGGGACACAATGGGGATCAGCGCAAACCCCAGGACAAGCCCGATAACACCATCAAGCGCGGCGGTGACGACCCATTCGACGGCGCCTGCGCCTGTCGTGACGGCCGATGCGGCGCGCCCGGCGATCGTGTGAATGATGTCGTAGGGCGCATGTACGCCCAATTCGTGCAGGCCGTGCACAATGATCGAACCGCCCACCCATATCATTGCCGCCGTGCCCACGATCACCAGCAAGCTCATGAAGGCCGGCATGCCACGCACAATTGCCTGCCCCAGCTTGCGCGTCAGCGCAAACCGGCCTTCGGCAGCCATGTGAAGGCCCACATCATCGGCTTTGACGATCAGGGCGACCGCGCCGTAGACCGCCAACGTGATGACCACGGCCGCCACCGCCAGCGCCGCGCCAACGAACCAGATCGACAATCCCTCTGGCAAGGCCGACAGGGTGATCGTCATGATCTCTGCGGACAGGATGAAATCGGTCTTGATCGCGCCCGCGACCTTCTTTTCTTCCAGATGTGCGTCGGCCAGCTTGGCGTCATAGGTGTCCTGCGCGGAATGATCATGCGGATTGAGGACATGCCAGACCTTCTCGGCCCCTTCAAAGCACAGATAGGCGCCGCCAAGCATCAGCAGCGGGGCAATCGCCCAGGGTGCAAAGGCGGACAGCAGCAAGGCGGCCGGCAGAAGAACAACCAGTTTGTTGAACAACGAACCGCGCGCGATCTTCCAGACAATGGGCAGTTCCCGCTCGGCCGAAAATCCCTGCAGGTACTTGGGTGTCACGGCGGCGTCATCAATCACAGCGCCCGCCGCCTTGCTGGAGGCTTTCAGGCCCTGCGCCACCACATCGTCGATCGAGGCCGCCGCCACCTTGGAAATGGCCGCCACATCGTCAAGAAGTGCGAGCAAACCGCTCATGACATCTCCTGCCACACCGTGCGCCGAACCATAGCGTGCGCAGCAGGCATCGCAACGTCATTGATCGGGGGCAGATCGCAGGATTCAGGCGCAGGCGGACACGGTTTGCGCGATTTCGCGTGCAGCCCGCTGGCCCGAAAGATACGCGCCGTGACATGTGCCCTGGCCTCCGATGTGCGTGGCCTCGCCGGCAAAGAAAAGACGTGCGTCAACCGACCGGGTCAGATCGGCGCGCCGGTGCGCGTGGCCGGGCCGCGCGCAGGCCCAGGAGCCGCGCGTCCAGGGCTCGCTTTCCCAGGCGGTCGGGATGCAGCGCGCGACCCTGTCCCGAATGGCGCTGCCGAAGATGTCGGCCAACCGGTCGATCGCGAAGGCATTCAGCGCGCCGGGTCCCTGTTTCTCAAGCCAGACGCCCAAGCGGCCACCAACAAAAACGGTAGCGGTGTTCAGCCCCATCATGCTTGCATCGACCTTGGCCGCATCGCCGTCAGAGGTCCAGGTTGTGTAAAATGCGCGCCCGTCCTGGCCGAACACATCGCTGTCAAAATGCACGCCGATCTTGTTTTCCGTGCCCATGGGCAGGTTGTAGATCGCCTCTTCCTTCCAGTCGGGAAGGCGAGGGTGAAACGCGATATCATGCGCGCCCATGACCCCTGTCGATACGGTAAGCAGCACCGATTTTCCGCGCAGATTGCCTCTGGAGGTTTCGACACGCACCGTGCCCTGTGACCAGTCGATCCGATTGACGCGCGTGTTGAGAGCCACGGGAACATCCCGGCCCCATGCCGCAATCAGCGAGCCGTATCCCTTGTAGGCCTGATAGGCGAGATCGCCCTCGCTGCTTTCATTGTCGGTTGTGGACACCTCGTCGACGTCTCTGCCCCAGGACGTGGCGATCCCGGTCAGAAAAGGCGGCGCGCTGATGTCCTCCATGTCGATCACATCGCTGAGCGCCACATCCCGACCCTGCCGCGCGACGTCGGATATCGCGCTGTAGGAAGCTTTGAAATACTGAACGCAGGCCTGAAACTGAGCTTGATCGAGGCGCACACCGTCGCGATAGAAACGCAGATTCGGAAGCCAGAACCGTTCTCTGTTCTGCGTGGAAAGGTCCACGCCCAGTTCCGATGCGATTGCGGTGAACGGGTTGTCCGGGCCGCCCACCAGCCACGAACATCCCAGGTCGAACCATTCACCCGGCGCAATTTCTTCCGAATAGGCCCGTCCGCCAATCCGGTGTGATCCTTCCACCACCTGATGCGAAATGCCGAGGCGGGACAACTCCTTTGCAGCCGACAAGCCTGCCGAGCCGGCGCCGATTATGATAACTTCTGTTTCAGAGCTCAAACCCGTTCCTCCCCGGTCTGCACATCACGGATCGCGACCCAAATGCGGTGTCATGCGGCACAGGGACGCTCATGTCTTGTGACCTGACTGGTTTTTGGCGTCATCCCGCGTTCCGATCATGCCGCGTGTCTTGCCCCATTCTGTCTCGGGCGAGGTTTCGACCCAGGCCGCGCTGTCGCCGCGATAGATGCCGAGCAGATCGTCCCCTGCCCCGTGTGCCATGTAGCCCAGAAGCGCCCGAAGACGCGGCGCGAAGCGCGCGGCAAGCTCGGGCGGGCAGCTGAGGTACTGGTTCACTTCCTGGCGCAACCACCCCAGCGAATAGACGTTGATCAACCCCATACGGGCGACATCGCTGTTGTTCGCGCCGCCGCCATGCCATGTGGAGCCAAGGTAGAACAGCGCGGACCCCCTTGGCATCACCGCGGCCTCCCAGTCGTCGAGGGCCGGCAGGTGCCAGGACCGCAAAACCCTGTGGCTGCCCTTGACCACTCGCGTACCGCCATTGTCTTGCGTGAAGTCGTTCAGCGCCCACATGACGCCGATCTGAAACTCAAGACCCGCGATATCCACGGGATAGGGCGTGTCGTCGCGATGCAGGGCCTGCGCGGCTTCTCCCGGCAGTATCTCGATCGCGGTGGTGCTGCCAATCTGGTAGCTCGCGCAATGCGGCAACAGAATGTCGTTGGCCACAGAGACAACCATGTCGTGATCCAGCAGCGCCGCCGCGCTTGGCGCCACGGCCAGAACATTGCTCAACCGGTTGGTGCGTGACCCGTTGAATGCGCTGGCCTGCTGCAGACCTTTCGCGTCGAGTTCCGGCCGCAACTCCGCGCAGACGGCATCGAGGACATCCGCATCGACCAGATCAGTCACGATGACCGCGCCATCCCGGCGCAGCGCTGCAGATATCGCGCCGGCCTCACGATCGCCGCTGAAGGTGCTCAATGGCATGGATGGCCCCCCTTGTTTGCCGCTGACGTCATCACGTTCCGGGACCGTCCGGCCGATGACCGGTCTGGGCTGACCGGCATGCGTTCTGCGCTTTCAGGCCCGCGTCCGGACATGCGTCTGACCGTATCCTCTGCCACCAAAAAAACGTGCCTCCGACAGTCATTGTCGCAAGGCGAACGCGAGCGTTTGAAATCAGGCGCGTCTTGCGTCACTAATGAAAGCGTACGCACAGCAAGACCGAAGGGGCAAGCCATGCAGTATCTTTCACCCGACAGCATCGAGGATGCGGTCAGGATCTTGTCCGATCAGGCGAACGGTTGTCATGTTCTGGCGGGTGGCACCGACCTTCTGGTGCGGTTGCGCTCCGGCCTGACCGAGCCCGACGTGCTGATGGACATCAAACGCATCAGTGAATTGTCCCGTATCACCCGCGAACCAAACGGTCTGCGCGTGGGGGCTGCGGTGTCTTGCGCGGAAATGGGCGAACATGCCGATCTGTCTGCCGCCTGGCCCGGTGTCGTGGAAGCCGCCGGGCTGATCGGATCGACGCAGATTCAGGGCCGGGCCACGATTGCGGGAAACCTGTGCAATGCCTCACCTGCCGCGGACAGCGTACCGGCACTGGTGGCCGCAAACGGTGTGGCGCGCGTGGTGTCGGCGCATGGGGTTCGGGATGTACCGGTAGAGGACATACCCGCAAGTCCGGGCAAGACAAGCCTGGCAGCGGGAGAATTCCTTTCGTCGATCTTCCTGCCGGACCAGCCCGGACGGACCGGCGATGCGTATCTCAGATTTATTCCTCGCACAGAAATGGACATTGCCGTCGTTGGCTGCGGCGTCGCGCTGAGCCTTGACGCACAAGGGGTCTGCACGTCCGCCCGCATTGCGCTTGGTGCGGTGGCGCCCACGGTCGTTTGCGTTCCGGAGGCGGCAGAGGCGCTGGTCGGGACACCGGTTGACGACACGGCTCTGGCACGGGTCGAAGAGATATGTTCGGCCGCCGCGCGGCCCATTACGGACAAACGCGGCACTGCGGAGTTTCGCACGCATGTCGCCGGAGTTCTGGCGAGACGCACGGCAAAGATCGCAGCCGCGCGCGCGGGGGAAAAAGCATGAACAAGATACACGTCACCACCAAGATCAACGGCGATCCGGTTGAGTATCTTTGCGATCCGGAGGATACGCTGCTGGACGTTCTGCGCGACCAGCTGGGCATGACGGGGTCGAAGGAAGGATGCGGCACCGGCGACTGCGGCGCCTGTTCGGTCACCGTAAACGGGCGACTTGTGTGTTCGTGCCTCATGCTGGGCGCCGAAGCCAGCGACTGTGAGGTCGCAACGATCGAAGGCATGGCTGATGGCGAAAACCTGCATCCCTTGCAGAAAAAGTTCATCGAGCATGCAGCGCTTCAATGCGGGATCTGCACACCAGGCATTCTTGTGGCCGCCAGATCGTTGCTGGAACGAAATCCCGACCCGACGGAGGAAGAGGCACGCTATTGGCTTGCCGGAAATCTGTGCCGGTGCACGGGATACGATAAGATCATTCGCGCCGTGATGGATGCGGCAGCCGAAATGCGGGAGGCTTCGTGATGGCGCTCGACAGTGACTCTGACATCAAACAGTTCAAAATCGTCGGCACCCGGCCGCCGCGCCCGGATGGCATCGACAAGGTCACCGGCCGCGCTAGGTTCGGCGCGGATGTGACCGCACCCGGCATGCTGATCGGTCTTGTGTTGCGCAGCCCGCATGCGCATGCGCGCATTCTGGGGATCGACACATCCGAAGCAGAGGCGATGGACGGTGTTCATGCCGTTGTCACGCGTGCCGATTTCGCAGAGATCGAAGATGATGACTACACCGCCGACATTCTCGACAACTGCATGGCGGGTGAAAAGGCACTCTATGACGGTCATGCAGTTGCCGCGATTGCGGCCTCCTCCGGTGCAATTGCCCGAAAGGCCCTGAAGCGCATCAGGGTAGAGTATGAGCCGCTGCCGCATGTCACCGATGTCGATGCAGCCATGCAACCCGATGCGCCCGTTTTGCATCAGGAACGGGCGAACGAGACCGTGCCCCCGGACATGGGTGGAAATGTCATGGCCCGCTACGAATTCGGGCACGGCGACATTGAGGCAGGGTTGAACAAGGCCGACCGGGTGCTTGAGCGCACCTACAGAACCGAGGCCACGCATCAGGGTTACATCGAACCCCATGCCTGTCTGGCGCAGGTGGGCCCGGACGGACAGGCCGACCTGTGGTGCTGCACGCAGGGGCAGTACATGGTCCGCGACACCTGTGCCGCGATGCTGGGACTGAAACAGGGGCAATTGCGGGTCACCGCGTCAGAGATCGGCGGTGGTTTTGGCGGCAAGACCACTGTGTTTCTGGAACCCCTGGCGCTGGTCCTGTCGCGCAAAAGCGGCCGCCCCGTCAAAATGGTCATGTCGCGCGCCGAAGTGCTGCGTGCCAGCGGACCCACCTCCTCTACGTCGATTGACGTGCGCATGGGCATGACAAAGGACGGGCGCATCACGTCTGCTTTTGCGGAACTGCGGTATCAGGGAGGGGCTTATCCCGGCTCTCCGGTCGAGTTTGGCGCAATGTCCGCCTTCGCACCGTACGAGCTTGAAAACGTAAAGACCATTGGCTGGGATGTGGTCGCAAATCGTCCCAAACAGGCCGCGTACCGGGCGCCCGGCGCACCGATGGCGGCCTTCGCGGTGGAAAGCGCGATTGACGAGCTGGCCAGGGGTTTTGGACTGGATCCGCTGGACGTGCGTCTGAAGAACGCCGCACGAGAAGGCACGCGCGCCTCGCATGGTGTAACCTACATGGCGATCGGTCTTGAGGCGACGGTGCACACGGCCAAGAACCATCCTCACTGGAGCGCACCGCTTGGCCCCAATCAGGGGCGCGGCGTCGCCTGCGGGTTCTGGTTCAACTTCGGCGGCAACACCTGCGTGTCGCTCAACATCACGCCCGATGGCACGGTAAACGTGCTCGAAGGCAACCCCGATATCGGCGGATCACGCGCCTCTATGTCGATGATGGCCGCGGAGGAACTGGGCATTCCCTACGACAAGGTGCGCACGGTCATTGCCGACACCGCCTCGCTTGGTCTGAACGATGTCACGGATGGAAGCCGCGTGACCTTCGCTGTCGGGCTCGCCACGATTGAAGCGGCCCGCGCCGCGAAACGCGAAATGTGCAAACGCGCTGCTATGGTCTGGGGCATCGAAGAAGATGCGGTGATGTGGGAAGACGGCGCCGCAAGGCCCGCGGGTCCCAATGCGGGTGAGTACCCGCCGATGTCGCTGGCGGAGATCGCAGCGATCGCATCCAACACGGGCGGCCCGATCGCCGGTCACCATGAGGTGAACGCCGAGGGCGCGGGTGTCAGCTTTGCCACCCATATGGTCGACGCCGAGGTTGACCCGGAAACCGGCGCTGCGAAAATTCTCCGCTACACGGTGTTTCAGGATGCCGGAAAGGCCGTGCATCCCGATTTTGTCGAAGGCCAGTTTCAGGGAGGCGCGGTGCAGGGAATCGGCTGGGCGTTGAACGAGGAATATGTCTATGGCGAGGACGGGACGCTTCAGAATGCAGGGTTTCTGGACTACCGGGTTCCGGTTGCGTCCGATTTGCCGATGATCGACACCGTGATCCTTGAAATCCCGAACCCGGGTCACCCATACGGAGTGCGCGGGGTCGGTGAAACCTCGATCGTGCCGCCGCTGGCTGCGGTGGCAAATGCGATTTCCGCCGCTGCGGGGGTGCGTATGGACACCATCCCGATGTCTCCGCCCAGAGTACTGCTCGCTCTTCGGTCGGGCTGAGATGGTTCAGGTGCGTTTGTGGGGGTCGCTGGCCGCAGCGGCCGACAGCCGGACCGTGGTCGAGATCGAGGCCGGAACACTGCGCGAGATGCTGGACAATCTGGCCGAAGCCTATCCCGGCCTACGCCCTCAGCTAGATCGCGGCGTCTCGGTTGCGATTGACGGCCTTCTGTACAACGACACCTGGTCCACCCCAATCCATGAAGACAGCGAAGTGGTCCTGCTTGCACGGCTCAAGGGGGGGTAACCGTCCGGCCGTCTGCACCATGCGCAGGCCGCACCGGATGAGATGTGCGAGGCCGGTCCGGCCTCGCACGCAGGCGGTTTAGCTGAACCACCAACGCTCCATAAAGCGCTCGCCATCCAGATCCCAGTTGGTGGCAATCGTCTCTGACGTGGATACCCCGTCGGCCACACCAAACACGTAAGAGGCAAACATCGGAATTGCAGATCCGCCTTCGTCATGCAGGATCTGCTGCATCTCCCAGTACATGTCCTTGCGCTTGTTGGTGTCGAGTTCCGCGCGCGCCTCCAGAAGCAGATTGTCGAAGCGTTCGTTCGACCAGCGGGATTCATTCCAGGACACGCCGGTCTGATAGGTTGTCGAGAACATCTGATCCTCGACTGGCCGGCCACTCCAGTAGCTGGTGATAAAGGGCGACTTGATCCAGTGATCGGACCAGAACCCATCATTGGGCGAGCGGGTGACGGTCAGATCAATGCCCGCATCCTTGGCGGATGCCTGAATCAGCACGGCCGCGTCGATCGCTCCGGCAAACGCCGCGTCGGACGCAAAGAGTTCCAGAGCAATCGAGTCAAGACCGGCCTGCTTCAGATGGAACCGCGCCTTTTCAGGATCGTATTCCCGCTGGGGCAGTTCGCTGTTGAAGTAGCGCTGTCCGGACCCGATCGGGTGGTCGTTGCCCAGTTCACCGTAGCCGAACAGGATCTTGTCGACGAGTTCCTGACGGTTGATGGCATGTTTTACGGCCAGACGTACGTCGTTGTTGTCGTAAGGCGCGGTGTCCGTCAGCATCGGGAACGAATAGTGCAACGTTCCGGTGGCTGTCTTCAGATTCACGCCGTCCCGGCGGCCCAGCAATTCAGCAGTCTTCAGATCAACCCGGTCGATGACCTGTACATCCCCCGACACAAGCGCCGCGGTCCGGGCGTTCTGATCCACGATTGCCAGCACTTCGACCGTGTCGAAATGCGCCACCTCGTCTGTCCAGTGATTGGGATGACGCGAAAGAGTCGTGGTGATCCCCGGATCGAAACTGTCGATCTTGTAGGATCCGCAGCCGACCGTGTCCTGCCAGTTCATCGAGCCATCGTCATTGGCGGGCATGATCGCGAGATGGTAGTCGCTCAGGATGAACGGGAAATCCGCGTTGCCTGCTTCGAGTTCGAAAATCACGCCTGTCTTTCCGTCGGCCTTCATGTCGGTTACCGCAGACACAAGCGGCCCCGCTGCAGAGGTGTTGCCCTCCCCACGGTGATGATTCATTGAGGCGATGACATCTTCAGGCGTCACCGTCCGGCCATTGTGAAACTCCAGCCCGTCGCGCAGCTTGAACATCCAAGTCTTGGCATCGTCGGAGGCTTCCCAGCTTTCGGCCAGAGATGGCTGCAGATCGCCTTCCCCGCCAATCTGGGTCATGTAGCCCTGATACCCGCCCAGAGCGAGCCCGATCGTGTAGCCGTTTTCGATTTTACCCGGGTCCAGTATGTCCGTGGTTGCGCCATGTCCGCGTGCAACGCGCAGCGTTCCGCCTTTCTTTGGCGTATCGGCATACACCTTGTCGGCCGCCAGTGACAGCGCCGACAGGCTTACCCCTGCCGCGAGACCCTGCTGCATAAAGCCCCGTCTCGAAATCCTGTTGGATTTCAATTGGTTTGTTAGCTTGTCCAACACCTTCATAACATTCTCCCTGTTGTGTTTTCTGGACGTTTTAACACGTATTGTGCCCCCTATATGGGCGATGCGCCATGCCTTTTCAGCATTGGATGATGTTCAACCGATGAAAGTCTCAGTGCGGCGCCCAGAAGAACATCGCATCCTGCCGCAAGATGATCCGGCTCTGCGCTTTCGGCTTCGTTGTGGCTCAGACCATCCCTGCAAGGCACAAACACCATCGCCGTGGGCACAACCCGGGCCACCTGACAGGCGTCGTGGCCCGCCCCGGACACCATCATGCGCCAAGGGAGGTTCAGCGCCTTCGCCGCGGTTTCGATTGCCTCGATACACCTCGCATCGAACCGAATCGGAGGGTTGTGCCAGATCATGTCGATATCAATGCCGGTTTCGCCTGCCTTGTCCGCGCAGGCGCGCAGCGCGCGGTCCATGGCCGAAAGCACCGCGTCGTCGGGGTTGCGCAGATCGACACTCAACCGCACCAGGCCCGGCACCGTGTTTCTCGAATTCGGCTCGATCGACGCATAACCCACCGTGCCGACGCTGTCGGGGGCGTGTGTCATGGCGATGTCCTGCACGTCCAGCACAAGCTGCGCGGCTGTGACCAGCGCGTCGCGTCGCCCTTCCATGGGGGTCGATCCCGAATGGGCGTCCCGGCCGGTGATCGTTGCATCATACCACCTTTGCCCCTGACCGCCGGTGACAACGCCAATCACCTCTCCATGACGTTCGAGGACCGGACCCTGTTCGATATGAGCCTCCAGAAAGACGCCAAGCTTGTGCATGCCGCAGGCATCCGTGCCCGCATAGCCAATTCGGTCCAGTTCATCGCCAAAGCGTTTGCCGTCCGCGTCGATCCGGCTCAACGCATAATCCAGCTCAAACACACCGGCATAGACCCCCGAACACAGCATTGCGGGCGCAAAGCGCGCACCTTCCTCGTTCGTCCAGTTTACAACCTCAATCGGCGCGTCGGTATGAACCCCGTGCGCGTTGAGCGTGCGAACGATCTCCAACCCGGCCAAGACGCCATAGACGCCGTCGAACCTGCCGCCATGCGGCTGGGTGTCCAGGTGGCTGCCGATCCCGATCGGCGGCAGGCTGTCATCGCGCCCGGGCCGCCGCGCAAACATGTTTCCGAGCCTGTCAGATGTGACGTGGCATCCCGCGTCAGAACACCATTGCGCGAAAAGATCGCGTGCCTCTCTGTCACCGTCGCTCAGCGCCAGGCGGCCGCAGCCGCCACCGGGCAAACCATCAATCTGCGCCATCTCCATGATCGACCGCCACAGGCGCTCCTTGTCGGTCCGAAGCGGCTGCGTCATGCGTCCGCGCGGGCAAGCGCCTGGCTCAGACAATGCACCCCGCCGCCCCCGAGCGTGAACATCGACATATCCGGGTCATACACCTCGAACCCGAGGGCCCGCATCCGGGCGTTCAGGTCCTGCGCTCCGGCCATCGAAAGGACCTTGCCGTCGCCGAGCGCCACAAGGTTCACACCCAGATTTCGCGCCTCGCGGTAGGACACGTCGACAATTTCGATCCCCCACCCCCGCACGATATCGACCAGCCAGGGCTCCATCGCGTCCACGCAGGCAACCACCAGTTTTTCGGCCAGTGGCACGATCAGGCCGTCCATGTGAACAAATTCCCGGCTGATTGGCGCAACCACGGCATCCCAACCTTCGGCGCGCACGAAGTCCGCCACCTGTTCGCTGCCGGCCTTTTCCGACCGCTCGCCACAATACCCGATCAGCACGCGGCCGGGCTCGATGATGTTGAAGTCGCCACCTTCGAAGTGGCCGGCCGTGGCAAACTGCCAGATCGGAATGTCATGATCCTGATAGAACCGGATCACCGTGGCGTAGTCGGCCCGACGGCATTTCAGCTGCATGTGGCACACCAGAGGCCCCCAGGGCGTCATGGCGGAACTGTCGCGGGCAAAGAAGTTGCGGTGCAGCACAGGATCGGGCTGGAGATAGTGACAGGTCACGTCGTTCTCTTCGTAGATCGACACCATGTCCGCGTGTTGTTTCATGGCCAGTTGCAGATCAAACCGATGGCCTGTCCGGTCGGCGTTTGCCAGCGTGCGCCCAATCAGCGGACCTGCCTCAACCCATTGAAAATATTCTGGTTTACCAAGAAGAACGTGCTTCAGTTTGGCGTAGTCGTTGTTGATGCCCCATGGTGCAAGGGGCCTTTTGTCATCCTGCATGCACGACCTCTGATCCGGGTTTCACCGGGGCAGACTGGCAGGTTTTTATTGTGCATCACAGGACAAAGAGTAAAACTTTGCTTGTACAAACATACAAGTAAATCATGCAACGCCCCAACCTCTCCAAGACCGATCTGCATCTGCTCCACGTGTTCGTGACCGTCACCGAGGCGGGCGGGTTTTCGGCCGCGCAGATCGAGCTGAACGTCTCGCCGTCCACGGTGTCACGACAGGTGTCCGATCTGGAAATTCGGCTGGGCATGACCCTGTGCCAAAGGGGGCGGGCGGGATTCAGGCTGACCGAAAAGGGCGCGTTGGTCTACACCGCCGCGCAACGGCTCTTTGCCTCGGTGCAGACCTTTGGCGACACGGTCGACAGATCTCAGGGTCGGCTGGTCGGCACGCTGTCCGTCGCAGCCATCGACAACTGGGTGTTCAATACCGGCTCGCCCTTCGCCCGAGCATTGCGGCGCTTTTCAGATGAGGCGCCCGACGTGATGCTGGAGCTGTTTTCACTGGCGCCGGACCGGATTGAACGGGCGGTTCAGGACATGCGGGTGTCGATCGGCATCGGCGTGTTTCACAAGCCCAAGCCCGGGCTGCTCTATGAAACGATCGGATCGGAGAACATCGGGCTTTACTGCGCGAAAGGCCACCCGCTGTTCGGGCAGCGCGAACCTGCCCGAATCGCGGCGCTGCTTCGGTCCTCGCTTTACGCAAAGCGGGCCTATCTGGAGGAACGGGACGTCGCGCCGATTTCGCGACAGCTGAAAACCAATGCCGAGGCGCATCAGATCGAAGGGGTGGCGCATCTGATCCTGACAGGGCGCTATATCGGTTTTCTTCCCGAACATCTTGCCGAGGTCTGGGTGCGCGACGATCATATGCGCCCCGTGGGTGACGGCCGGTACGTTCAGCCCTCCGAACTTCAGCTGGTCAGGAAACGGGGAGGCACGCTGACCCTCGCGGCGCAGACCTTCGAACGCCTTGTGCTGGAGTGCGCGCGCGGCATGCACTGACCCACCCGCGCGCGACGACGCCGTGCTTGTCACCGGTGCAAGATGGCAGCCGGTCCCGACGCGACCGAGCATCCGGCGCCTGTGGCTCCTGTGGCGCAGCAATCAAACCACCCTCGCCGCCGTCATCCTTCATTGCGCTGACGCGCCTGCCGGTCCGCGGCCCAGGACTTCGCCGGTGGCAAACCGGAAACCGTCAGGCCCCCGGGCCCGCGCGATATGGCTTGGGTCAGGATCCGGGGCACACTCATCAGGCTGCAAAAGGGATCTCTGCCGTTCCGGGGTGTCTCCGGGGGTCAAATCGGAACGCTGATATCGTTTCGGCAAGCTGGTTGGCCTCCGCGTTCAGACGGTCGCTCGATGCCTCCGAGTCGCTGGCCAGTGCTGCGTTTTCCTGCGTGGCGCGGTCCAGATCACGCATCCCGGCGTTGATTTCCGTCAGTCCCTGGGTCTGGTTCTCGATCTCCGCCGTCACATCGGACACATGCTGCCCCAGCTCCTGAATCTGCTCCAGCACACCACGGATCGATTCACCGGTCGACTGTACCATTTTCGAGCCCTCCTTGACCTGTGCGATGTTCGCCTTGGTCAACGCGCGAATTTCCCCAACGGAATCGGAAGCACGCTGCGCTAGGCCCCGCACTTCGCTGGCCACGACCGCGAAGCCTCTGCCGGAGTCTCCGGCGCGCGCGGCCTCGACCCCCGCATTCAGAGCCAGCAGATTTGTCTGAAATGCGATGTCTTCGATCAGATTCACAATCGCGTCGATCTGCTGCGACGAATTCTCGATTTTCCTGATCTCGTCAACGACCTGATCGAGTTGCTGTTTGCTGTTGTCAGACACCTCGACGCTGGAGGCCGCAAGCCGGTCTGCGTTTGCCACGCGCTCATTGATCGTCTGACTGGACCGGGTGAGTTCCTCGATGGCTGCGGCGGTCTCTTCCAGAGTGGCCGCCTGACGTGCCACCCGGGTCGAAAGATCTCCGGACAACTGACCGGCATCCTGAGAGGCCGAATGCAGATTGGACGAGACGGACCGGATCGCGGACAGCGCATTCGACAGAGAGTCCGCTACCGTATTGAAATCGGATTTCAGTTGTTCGTAGCCCTCGGGAAACTGGGTGTCCTCGGGGATGCGAACGGTCAGGTCACGCTCGGCCAGACCGGACATCTTTTCCGACAGGGTTCGCACAGCCGCGTCCTGGACCGCGCGTGTCTGGGCGACCAGAGCCTCCTTCCGGGCGACCTCTGCAAGCTGTGTGCGCAAATTCTCTACATTGCGGGCAATGCTGCCGATCGAGTCGGGCCGGTCGGTGTGCGGTACGGACCGATCAAGGTCGCCTTCCCGGATGTCCACAAGCGCGGCATCGACCCGACCCAGGGATTTCAGCATTATTCGTGTCGCGAATGCGGTCAGAACGATTGCAATAATCAGTCCGATGATCGTCTTGAGCGCTGCCTGAAAAGTCATTTCGTGCATGACCGCATCCATCTCCGCGCGCGCAACTCCGACATAGAGGATGCCAATCGGCTTGTTCGATGTGTCGAGCACAGGAAGATAACGGGTCAGGTAGCGATCCCCCAGAATGACGGCTTCGCCGGAATAGACGTCTCCGCGCAGCATGGCATCCCGGACCGGGTTCGTCTTGCCCAGATAGGTGCCAACGGCCCGCGTGCCGTCCGGTTTGACGATATTCGTGGAGACGCGCACAAAATCGCCCTCGGCCGCGTCCCAGGCAAACACCGTTGCGGTTTCGCCCGAAACTGCGCCCACCGCATCAATCAGGGCATGATCGGAAACCTCAGGCAGCGTGTCCGTCCGGTAGCCGGCAATCAGTCCTCCGTTCCGGGTGACGGCGGCATCGGGATTTTGGTCTTTGACGGCTTCAACAAGGATGCGCAGTGACGTTTCCTGCCGGGCATCGGCCGCCTCGAACAGGGCAAAACGCGTTTGGCCGGACAACGACAGGAACAGGGCCAGCGCCATTGCGATCAGTATCAGACTGACACCGATGCAGATTTGAACTTCTAAGCGTGAAAAGAAAACTTTCATAGATCCATCCCGATGTGACGCACCGTCAGCAATTGCCGCGAAAAACCTTAAGGTTCTCTTGTCATTTTCAATTTTTGCGTAGTTTTACGCGCTCGAACGATCCCTCCGCTTCGTGTCGTCGAACAGAGCGGTAGAGGGCATTGCGTCCTGTTTCGGTTGGTCCGGGGTCAGAGCAGATGCCTGGCGTCGCTGTCACGGGGCGTGTCTGCCAGCACCAAGCGCTGCCGGGGCAAGAAAACGCGTGTCCAAAGCGCGGCGCGCACGTAGGATGCTGCACATGCCTGACCAGCTACGGAGCAACATGACATGAGGGCACGCCTGTTTTCTGCGGGGCTGCGCGGCACCCCGGCGGATCGCGCGCCGGCGCCTCCGGATGCCCGCGGCGAGGGCCGGTTGAACGCAGGCTGCCGGTATCCGGCGCATATCCTGGACGGCGGTGATACCGAAGGGGAGATCGCAGTTTGCGGGGTTCCGACCAGGGTCGTCCGCAGCGTGCGGTTTGCCCGTCGCTTTTGCGGTGCAGACGACTGGGTGCGGGCTGTGCGGCAGGCCGACGCGGCCACATCCCGCGGTGCTGTCCGGGCATCCCCCGCATGAGCCGATGGCTGCACGAACCGATGCTGCACTTCTTCGTGCTGGGGGCGCTTGTTTTCGCGCTGTTCGCAGTGTTCGATGACACGCCCTCGCCGGTTGCCGAAAACAGGCTGGTGATCAGCGAGGCGGATGCAAGGCAACTTGTGGCCGAGTTTCAAGGCGTGTGGCGCCGCCTTCCGACAGAGGATGAACTCACCTACATGATCGAGCAGCGGATCCGTGAAGAAGTTTACGTCCGCGAGGCACTGGCGCTAGGTCTGGACCGGGATGATGCGGTGATACGCCGCCGCCTGCAGACCAAGATGGAGTTTCTCACGGAAAGCGGCGCAGAAGCCGCCAATCCGGATGAGGCGACGCTGCAGGCGCATCTGGAGCAGCACGCAGACCGCTTCACAGTCCAGCCACGCGTGGCTTTTGAGCAGGTGATGCTGGATGATGCCATCTCGGACGATGAGGCCGGTCTTGTGCTGGTCGCGCTCAACGGCGGGGCCGATCCCGCCGCAGTGGCGCAATCCACCCTTTTGCCTCCGCAGTTGCAGGCAACACCCCGGCAGGCCGTCGACGGCACGTTCGGAACAGGGTTTTTTGATGCGCTCGCGAGGCTGCCGGAAGGCCAGTGGGCAGGGCCGGTCACCAGTGGACTGGGCCGCCATCTTGTTCGGGTGACGATGCTGCAGGACAGACGGGTGCCGCAGTTGTCCGAAATCCGAGCACAGGTCGAACGCGACTGGCGCACACGCATTACCGAACAACTGCGCGAAGACCGGCTTCAGGCCCTGCTGTCCCGCTACGAGGTGTCATATCCCGAAGCGGCACAAATCCTCGAACCATGAGCCTTCGGCTGCTTGTCCGTCTCGCCGGTGCGGTGGCACTCGGGCTGCTGATGTCCGGCAAGGCGGAGGCGCACGCGCTTGAGCCAGGATATCTGGAAATGCAGCATATCGGCGGCGAGGAATGGCGTGTCGTCTGGCGCAAACCTCAGGTCAATGGTGCCCCGATGCCCATAGATGCGGTATTGCCCTCGCACTGCGCGCCGCGGCGCGGGCCCGCGCCGGTTTTCGACGGACGCGCCTTTGTCACAAGCTGGATCGCGGTTTGCACAGGTGGCCTTGCCGGCGGTCGCGTGACCATCGAAAAGCTCGACCAGACCCGCACGGACGTACTGATACGCTATTCGCTGAAAGAGGACCCAACCCTGAAAGCGGCGCGTGTGACAGCCGTGTCGCCAACCTTTGTGGTGACCGAAACGCAAGGTCCGCCGGGTCTGTTTGCAAGTTACCTGTCGCTTGGCGTGGATCACATTCTGAAGGGGTTGGATCACCTTCTTTTCGTGCTGGTGCTTCTGCTCCTGATTCGAAACTGGCGCATTCTTCTGGGGGCGGTCACGGCCTTTACAGTGGCGCACAGCATGTCGCTTGCGGCCGCCAGCCTGGGCTGGGTTGTCGTGCCCGCCCCCCCGGTAGAGGCCATTGTCGCGCTTTCGATTGCCTTTCTTGCGGCAGAGGTTCTGCAACCTGATCCCGCGCATACACGGCTGAGCGAACGATACCCCTGGATTGTGGCGTTTGCCTTCGGTCTGCTTCATGGCTTGGGGTTTGCCCGTGCGCTTCTGGACATCGGGTTGCCGCAGGGCGACGTACCGCTTGCGCTTCTGGCGTTCAATCTTGGGGTCGAGATCGGTCAGATCCTGTTCATCGCGTTGGTCCTCGGGCTGGCCGCGGGCCTCGCAAGGCTCTACGCGGGCTTGCCAGGCTTCTTTGCGCCGGGCGCACCCGGTTTGCGGGGTGTGGTCTATGCTGTGGGCACACTCGCGGCATTCTGGACGATCGAGCGTGTGATGGGGTTTCTGGCATGAGACGCACCCGGCTTGCGCTTGCCGTCTGTCTGATCCCCGCGCAGGCCCGTGCCCACGATGCGTTTGGCGATCTCGGTCCGTTCTACGAGAGTTTTCTGCATCCTCTGGCAGATCCGCTTCAGGCGGCACTTCTGATCGGCATGACGTCCCTTCTGGCACGACAGAGTCTGCGGCTTGTCCAGTACGCATTGCCGCTTTTTTGCGGTGCCGCGCTCGTATCGCATCTGGCTCTGAACTGGTATCTCGGCGCAGTTGCACCAACCACCGTCCTCGCGTGGGGCGCTGTTGTGTGCGGCGCATCTGCCGTGGTGCCGTTGCGCACCATCCCGCGCATCCTGGTTCTGGGTGTTGTGATCGCCGCCGGTATCTGTGTTGGTGCAGCACCGGGCAGCGCATCCGCCGGGAGTGTCTGGCAACTCCTCCTCGGGACTGTCAGCGGCATTGCCGTGTTCGCCATATTGTCCTGGACCGCGCTTGATACGCTGTCACGGCACGTATCGCCCGTGGCGCCCTCCGTGGCCGGGGCCTGGGTCGTGGCCATCGGGTTGATGGCTGCAGCACTCGAGACAGGAGCCTCGCAGATGGGCCCCCCGGATGATATAGAGAATGAAGGAGGGGCCTGACCCGTGACGCCACAGGGAGTGTTCGAATGAAGCTGACCCGGACCCTGCGATCTGTCGCACTGGCAGGGCTGCTATTTTCACTCTCAACGGGCCAGGCATTGGCCTGCGCCTTTCATGCCTATCTGCCCGATGCGACGCTGTCTGCCCAGATCGCAAACGCCGCGGAAGTCATTGCCGCGCGGCCCTCGGCAAAAGATCCGTTCCGGTTTGAAACAGTCGCCTTTCTGAAGGGAACCCCATCCGAAAGCACCCCTCCGCATCTGGTCGACAGCGCGACGCGGTTGCGCCTTGCTCGCAATCCGGGCGACGCGGTGCTCTTTGCACGGGAGTCCTACGGGCCCTGGAAACGACTGCTCGTCCTTGACCAGGCCACCCGGCCATTGGTGGATCACATGCTCGACGAAACCTGGCCCTCGCCAGCCAGAGCCGACGATCGGCAAGCCGTCTTTTCCAGTCTTCTGGCACATCCGGATCAGAGACTGCATCTGATTGCGTTGCGCGAACTTGACGGTCTTCCCTATGCCGCCCTGCGGCGCGGCACGTATCCGATTTCGACCCGGAACATTCTGGATGATCTCCTAAGTCTGAGTGAGATGCCCTACGCGCCCATACGCATCCTGCTGCTTGGCGTGAAAGGCGATGATGCGGCAAAGCGCGTTATATTCGAGCGTCTGGCGCAATCCGCGCTGGTCGGAACGGACATTCATCTTGGCGCGTGGATGACAGCCGCGCTTGAAAGCAGCGGCATCGAAGGTCTTGCGGAACTTGAGCGGCTGTTTCTGAAGCCCGGCAGCACAGCAACCGAAGCACAGCTTGTGCAACTGGTGCGTGCACTCTTCGTGCAGAAGACGGAAGGAGATTCAGCGCTCGAAGCTCCGATCGACGACATGATGCACCGCATAGCGGTGCTCTACCCCGATGTCGCGCCAATGATCGCGCAAAGCTTCGGCGCGACGTCGGAATATGCGTTCGATCCGCTTTTTGCGAACTGAGGGTTGCCCGCCTTCGGCGCAAAACGATTGACGCTGCGCCCGATCAAACGGCACTCTCTGACCTGACGCGCAGGCACGCGCTGTCGCAACGGATCTCCAACGCTCCAATCGCGACACCACGCGGACAATGTGACGTGCCACGCGCAGACAACGACACCCAGGTTGAGGAAGCAGGAATGGTCAACACGGCACGCGACGACATCGACGACCTGATTGCCCGGATGGGCGAGGCGATCATCGGTCAGCGGGATGTGATCGAACGTCTGGTGATTGGTCTTCTCGCGAATGGCAATCTGCTTGTCGAAGGTTTGCCGGGTCTGGCAAAGACCAGAGCGATCAAGGCGCTGGCCAGGAACCTCGACTGCGACTTCAGCCGCATCCAGTTCACCCCTGATCTGTTACCCTCCGATGTGACCGGAACCGAAGTCTTCTATCAAACCGATCAGGGGTCCGAGTTTCGGTTCGAGCCGGGGCCGATCTTTGCGAATGTGGTGCTCGCGGACGAGATCAACCGCGCGCCCGCAAAGGTACAGGCCGCCCTTTTGGAAGCAATGGAGGAACGACAGGTTACAGTCGCGGGCACGACCCACAAGATGCCGCCTCTGTTCATGGTGATGGCAACCCAGAATCCCGTGGAACAGGAAGGGACATATCCCCTGCCCGAAGCCCAGATGGACCGTTTCCTGATGCATGTGCTGATCACCTATCCGCCGGTTGAAGATGAGGTGAAGGTCATTCAGCTGGTTCGCAGCGAAGAGGCCCGCGACAGCATCCCCAACGACGCCTCGTCTGACACGGAGCGCCCAGCGGCGATCCCCCAGAAGGCCGTTTTCGAGGCCCGTCGGCAGATCGTGCAAATCCATGTCTCCGATGCGATGGAACGCTATATCGCAGATCTCGTCCAGGCCACGCGGACTCCGGCCGAGTACGGGCCGGACCTGGTGCGCTGGATCGAAGTCGGGGCAAGCCCGCGCGCATCGCTTGCGCTGGACAAGTGCGGCCGGGCGCATGCCTGGCTCAGGGGCCGTGACTATGTGGATCCGATGGACATTCGCGCCGTGGCCGCGAACGTGTTTCGGCACCGGTTGGGCCTGAGCTACGAAGCACAGGGCGAAGGTGTGTCGCCCGACCATGTGGTCGAGGAGGTCATTGCACAGGTCGCACTGACCTGAGGCCGCGATCGCGCAAACAAAGGGGAAAAAGACCAGCATGGACCGCGCAGCCCGCATCCGGACCGGAACTCTGCCAGCGACCGGAGAGGCTGCCGGCAAAGATCACCGCGTTCATGTCGATCTTGCGCATCTTCGCCGACTGGAAGGCAAAGCGCGCGACCTCAGCTTTCTTCCGCGCCAGCCCGCGGGCAGTGCGCTCAACGGGCGGCACGCCTCGCGCATGCGGGGACGCGGACTGAACTTTGAGGAACTGCGCACCTATCTGCCATCTGACGACATCCGCTCGATAGACTGGAAGGTCACCGCGCGCACAGGGACGCCGCACGTCCGCGTCTTTACCGAGGAACGGGACCGGCCCGCCCTGATCGTCGTCGATCAGCGCATGTCGATGTTCTTCGGCTCGGTGCATGCCATGAAGTCCGTTGTTGCGGCGGAATGCGCAGCACTTGCCGCCTTCCGCATTCTGGATCAGGGCGACAGGATTGGCGGCATTGTCTTTGGCGATGAACATATCGCGGAAATCCGGCCGCAGCGCAGCCGGGCCGCGCTGGATCGGTTTCTGCTGGCAATCGCAGACGCCAATGCGCGACTGAGCGCGGACGCGCCGAACGTCACCCCGCTGGGGCTGAACCCGGTGCTTCAGGCTGTGCGGCGGATCGCGCCCCGCAATCACCTTATCGTGGTGTTGTCGGATTTTGACGTGATCGACGATCTGACCCGAAAGCTGATCAGTGGAATGTCGCGCCACAATGATCTGGTGCTTGGTCTTGTGTCCGACCCCATGGCCGATGACATGCCCGAGGGCGTCAGGCTGATCATCTCTGATGGCGCGCTACAGGCCGAGATAGACACCGGCAGGAAAACCGTACACCGGGATCTTCAATCCATGTCGCGCGGACGTCTGGCAGAGGTGCTGGATTGGCAGCGCACGATTGGTGTGCCGGTTCTGCCCCTGACCACGGCAGAAGACAGTCTGCCACAGATGCGGCGACTGATGGGGCTCGGGCCGCGATGAGCGAGACCGCAGCGCAGACACCTCTCACGCTTGTCGATCTCGTCGACCAGCTTGTACCGCCAACAGAGCCGCCGCCGGTGTCCATGCTGCCCCAGACAGGCGGCTGGGTAGTGCTGGCCGTGATTGCGGGGATGCTGGTGCTCTGGGTGGTCTGGCGCTGGCGCGTGCGCTATCTGGCAAACGCCTATCGACGCGCTGCCCTGGATGGCTTGCAGGATGCCGGATCAAACCCGGACGAAGTGGCGCGTTTGTTGCGGCGGACGGCGCTGGCCGCCTTTTCGCGCAAGGAGGTGGCAAGCCTCAGTGGCGCGACATGGCTTGATTTCCTTGATCGTACCGGTGGCGGCACGTCTTTTTCAAAGGGCGCGGGACTCGCCGTGGCTGATGCGCCTTACCGACCGGACGGGACACCAGCAGAGGGGCTCGAAGACATTGCTGCCGACTGGGTGCGGCATCACCGCAGGGACGACGCGCCATGATGTCGTTTGCGTTCCCATATGCTCTTCTGGCATTGCCGCTGCCCTGGCTGGTCTGGCGTTTCATGCCTGCGCACCGTGAACGAGTGCCGGCGCTGCGGTTCCCGTTTTTCAGAAAGATCACGGCTGTCGCGGATGCCACGCCCGGTCCGGGCTCTGTGATCCTGCAGCGCACGTACCTGCAAATGGCGGCAGCGAGCGCAATCTGGGTTTTGCTGGTGCTTGGTCTGGCCCGACCGGAACGGCTGGGTGAACCGGTTGAACTCGTCAGATCCGCGCGCGACGTGGTGCTGGCCATTGATATTTCCGGCTCTATGGACACCGTCGATTTCAAGACCCCGGACGGCGAGACAGTGCAGCGGCTGGCGGCGGTCAAGGATGTCGTGCAACGATTCGTGGAAGAGCGGGACGGAGACCGCATCGCGCTGATTGTATTCGGGTCGCAGGCGTTTCTGCAGGCGCCTCTGACAGAGGATCTTGTGACAATAGCCGACCTGGTCGGACAAACCGAGGTGGGCATGGCTGGCCCGCACACGGCACTGGGCGACGCGATCGGACTTGGCATCAGAACCTTTGAGGTCAGCGAGGTCGATCAGCGCCTTATGATCCTGCTTTCGGACGGTGCCGACACCGGAAGCCGGATGAACCCGCTGAACGCGGCAGAGATTGCCCGGTCCGAGGGCGTTGAAATTCACACGATTGCCGTGGGAGACCCGGATGCCACCGGCGAAAACCGCGTCGATACGCGTGCGCTGGCCGAGATTGCGGACCGGACCGGAGGCAGCACGTTCTTTGCCTCGGATGTGGCGGCGCTTGAAGAGGTCTACGCGCGGATCGACGCGCTGACGCCCCGTCTGGTCGAGCAGATCTCTTACCGGCCGCGCACCCCCCTGTTCCCTGTCCTGCTGGCGATCGCCGCCTGCCTTGGACTGGGCGTCATGGCTGTGATGACCCGCCAGCGCATGAGACGAGGTGAGGCATGAGCGGTCTGCTGATGGAAGAGGTCCGGCTTGTGCTCGATGCGTTTCATTTCCTTCGCCCGCTCTGGCTGTTCTTGCTGCTGCCTCTTGTCGCGCTCTGGTGGATCAACCGGCGGGCCGCAACGCGCGGAGACGTCTTGCCCGACGGAATTGCCGCACATCTGAGGGATGCCCTGACGGTGGGAAAGAGGACGCGCGGCCGCGTTCTGGCCATTGATCACAGCGCGCTCGTTCTGGTGCTGGCCATACTGGGCACGGCCGGGCCATCATGGACACGGCAGATTGACCCCTTCCTGACCCAGACCTCACCCGTGGTCGTCGTGCTGGAGGTCACGGCCTCCATGACAGCGCCCGATCTGCCGCCCGACAGGCTGGAACGTGCGAAGTACAAGATCCGCGACCTGCTTGACGCCCGCGCTGGCGCACGCACTGCGCTTGTTGCCTATGCCGGTACGGCTCATCGCGTCCTGCCCTTCACCGAGGATGCCCAGGTCATGCTGCCCTATCTGGAGGGCCTTACTCCCGACATCATGCCGACCGAGGGCGCGCGCGCAGACAAGGCGCTGGAGCTTGCGACCGACCTGCTGGCACAAGAGGGTGCGGGCAGCATTCTTTTCGTGCTCGACGGTTTGGACACAAGCGATGCCGGTTTGCTTCAGCAGACCGATGACACCTCAATCGCGATCCTGTCAATGTTGCCCGAGGGCGTTGATGATCAGGGGCTGGATCAGCTGACGACCGTTCCCGTTGTATCCGTCACGCCGGACGATGCGGATATCACAAGGCTCGATCGTCTTCTCAATTTCGACTACCGCCGTGCGCAACTGCAAAACTCCGAACAGCCGTGGGACGACCGCGGGTGGTGGCTTGCACTACCGGCGGCGGGTCTGGCCTTGTTCTGGTTCCGCCGCGGCTGGACGATGCGGTGGGCCGCGCTGATCACCGCCCTGTGCCTTTGCGGTGTCGCGCCTCAGACAGCGCGTGCCGACGGCATTGCAGACTGGTTCTTTACCCCGGATCAGCAGGGGTATCGCGCCATGCAGCAGAAAGACTTCAGTCGCGCCGCCGACCTTTTCGTGGACCCGTACTGGAAAGGCTATGCGCTGTTTCGGGCCGGACGGTATGACGATGCGGTTGACGTTCTGGGACGGCTGGACAGCGCGGACGCCGCTTTTGTGCAGGGGCATGCCCATATCCGGAACCGGCAATACCGCGACGGGGTGCGCGCCTTTGAAACGACGCTTGCGCGCGATCCGGACTACCCCGGCGCTGCCGAAAATCTGGAGACAGCCCAGCAGATCGTCACCTATGTCGAGGACGCGCGCGAAGCTTCGGATACAGGTGAGGAGACTGGAATCGGGGCCGATGACGTTGTCTTTGACAATGAGGCCGACAAAGGCGCGGAAACCCTGAGCGACTACAGCGCGCGCGCCGATGACACGATGCTGACCACGGAGCAGTGGATGAATACCGTCGATACCAGCACCGGTGATTTTCTGCGGATGCGGTTCCTGTTCGAGGCGTCGGAAGATCAATGACGTTTCGCATCCTTCGCAGCATGATCCTCACTGTTTTCGCCTTGGTCGCTTCGGGCGTGGCGGCGCAACAGGACGCGACGCCGCAGGTCAGCGTCGAGCTGTCCGACAGCGAGACGATCCCCGGGCAGACCGTCGATCTGCGCATCACCGTGCTGGTTCCGACATGGATGACCAAGCCCGTCGTGTTCCCCGCATTCGAGGCCCTGAACGTGCTGGTGCGCGTGCCGGACCGCGGGACCAGCCCGATCAGTGAGAACATTGCGGGAGAAACGTGGTCCGGCGTGACGCGTCGATACAAGATTACCCCGATGGTGCCCGGCCGCTTCCTGATCCCGGCCCAGGAGATACTGGTGACCTGGGCAGACCCTGACACAAACGAGCCCCGCGAGGACATCATCGCGATCAGTGACGTTCAGGTGACAGGCGTCGTTCCGGACGCCGCCGCAGACCTCGATCCGTTCATCGCCGCAGAGGCCCTTGCACTCACCCAGCAGATCAGCGGATCTCAGGCCCCTCTTCTGCCGGGCGACAGCGTGATCCGGGAGATCACCGCGTCAATCGAAGGTGTCTCTCCCATGTTCTTGCCGGGGTTGCTTGACACCACCCCGATCCAGGGCGTCTCGGTCTATCCTTCAGAGCCTGTTCTGTCAGAGACATCGAACCGGGGTGTGACCAGTGGCACCCGGACAGAAAGCGTGACCTATCTTGCCCAGAGTGGTGGGGCGGACATGGCGCCCGCGCTCTCGATCGACTGGTACAACCTCGGGACCGGGGCCGTGGAAACGGCAACGGTTGAGGGCATCGACCTGTCCGTTGATGCACCTGTGGCGCGCGAGGGCCGTGAGCTTTCCCCTCAGAAACTGATCTGGCTGTGCATCGGGGTTGCGGTCCTGCTGGTGATTGTCGCGCTGACATGGCGATCCGCGCGCCGCCACTGGATCGCGCTGCGCACAAGGCGACAGTCACGTTATCGCGCGTCTGCGTCCTTTGACCGGGATCAGACGCGTTCCGCCATCGTGCGGCGCGATCTGTCAGCAACGCTCAATGCGCTGGATCGGTGGGCAAGGCGATTTCCCGATCACAATCCCGGCACCGACCCTGCGGTCGTGCAGGCGCTGGCAACGCTGGGCGCGCTGCGATACGCCAATGACGCGGCGGGGACATCCGAGACTGCCTGCTGGTCGGGACTGGACGCGACCGTCCGCTCGTATCAGGATAGAGGAACGCGAGATAAGGAAGCTGCTGTTTTGCCGCCACTCAACCCGCACCCTGTTCTGTTGGAACACAGGTGAAAATCAGAACGCTGCTGTGCGCCGCCTGCTTGTTCTGCTGGGGGATCACACCATCCCCTGCAAGCGCTGCCGAAGCGCTGCCGGACAGCAGCTATGTCGGATCCGCGACATGCGCCTCTTGTCACCAGGACGCTGCAGAGGCCTGGGAAAGGTCGCATCACGCCCGGGCCTGGACCGAAGCCTCGCCCGAAAACGTGCTGGCCGATTTTGACGACACAGTCTTTCGGCATGACGGCGTTCAGTATCGGTTTACGCAGGATGCGGGCACATACGCTGTCACCATCACCGAAGTCGATGGCTCGGTCACCGAACACCGGGTGCATTCCGTCGCCGGACTCACGCCTCTTCAGCAATACATCATCGAAACCGAACCGGGCCGGATGCAAAGCTTTGACGTGGTCTGGGATGTGGAGAACGCACGCTGGTATCACCTTTATCCCGATCAGCATTTGCCACCTGATGACGGGCTGCACTGGACCGGACCCTACAAGAACTGGAATGCGCGGTGCGCGGAATGTCACGCCACGGGGTTTCAAAAGCACTATGACCCCGGGCGCGGGACCTACGCATCAACCCAGGCGGAAATCGGTGTCGGGTGCGAAGCCTGCCACGGGCAGGGCTCAGGTCACCTGGACTGGGTCCGCGCGGGGGCCACGCTCCCTGCACCGGACGGGTATGGGTTTTCGATGGATTTCGCGCTTGCCGAAACCGGGGTGACACTCGGTCAGTGCGCACAATGTCACTCGCTTCGGGAACCTTTCGAGGACGGCAACCCTCTTCCGGGAACCGCGTATCATGACGTCTATTCCCTCGCGCTGCTGCGCCCCGGAACGTATCACGCCGATGGTCAGATCCTGGCAGAGGTCTATGTCTACGGATCTTTTCTGCAGTCGAAGATGTATCAACAGGGTGTCGGGTGCCTGGACTGTCACGATGCCCATAGTGGTGAGCTTTACGCGGACGGAAACGCGGTTTGCACGCAATGCCATGCTCCGGACGGCAATGACAGGTTTCCCAGTCTCGCCCTCAAGGTTTACGATGATCCCGCCCATCACTTTCACCCGGAAGGATCGGCCGGCGCGCAGTGCAGAAACTGCCACATGATCGAACGGCCCTACATGGGAATCGATTGGCGACGCGACCACAGTTTCCGCGTTCCGCGCCCTGATCTGAGCGCCGTGACCGGGTCGCCGGACGCCTGCACGGATTGCCACACGGACCAAAGCCCGGCCTGGGCCGCCGCCGAGATCGCCAAACGCCATCCGGACGCCGCCACGCGGCCGAGTTTCGGGCCGACGCTGGCGGCGGGCCGTGCGGATCCCGCCGGGACAGCCGCGGATCTCGCCGCACTTGCGATGGACGCAGAGCAGGCGGGGCTGGTCCGGGCGACGGCGCTTTGGCT